>NZ_JBSGXZ010000002.1:0-502956 GCF_053610285.1 Lentzea sp. NPDC054927 | reverse complement strand
CTCTGGGGGGGGCCCCCCCCTCCGCCTTGTTGGGGGTGGTGGGGGGGGGGGGGGGCGGCGCCGCGAGGTGCCCTGCTGAACGTGGATTCCCTCGCCAACGTTCCGCGTCACGCCACTAGATACGCTGGAAGCCATGGAGCACAGCGTTGTCGAACCGTTGGAACACGGCATGCTCGACGTCGGCGACGGCAACCAGGTCTACTGGGAGGTCGTCGGGAATCCGGACGGCAAGCCTGCCGTGTTCCTGCACGGCGGGCCGGGCGGTCCGGCCAACGGCGCGCGCAGGTCGCTCGACGCCGAGAAGTACCGGGTGGTGATCTTCCACCAGCGCGGCTGCGGCAAGAGCACGCCGCACGCCAGCGACCCGGCCGCGGACATGAGCGTCAACACGACCGACCACCTGATCGCCGACATGGAGCTGCTCCGCGAGCACCTCGGCATCGAGAAGTGGCTGGTGCACGGCGGATCCTGGGGCACCACGCTCGGTGTCGCCTACGCGCTCCGTCATCCCCACCGCGTCTCCGAGATGATCCTGATCGCCGTCACCCTCTCGTCCGCCCGTGAGCTGGATTGGCTCTACAAGGGCGTTTCCCGGTTCTTCCCGGAGGCCTGGGAGCGGTTCAGCGCACACGTCGGCAACGCGCCGGACGTCGTGCGCGCGTACGCCGAGGTGATGGAGAGCGCGGATCGCGCGGTGCGGGAGCAGGCCGCGATCGAGTGGTGCCGGTGGGAGGACACCGTGCTGTCACTGGAGAACTTCGGCAAGGCGAACGTGTTCGGCGACCGGGCGTCGGACGACGTGATCGCGCTCGTGCGGATCATCGCGCACTACTACGCGAACCTCGGCTTCGTCGACGACCTGCTGCGCGACGCCGGCAAGCTCGCGGGCATTCCGGCCGCGTTGATCCACGGCCGCCGGGACTTGAGCTGTCCCGCGGACACCGCCTACGCGCTGGCGAAGGCGTGGCCGGACGCCGAACTGACCCTCGTGGACGACAGTGGCCACAAGGGCAGCCCCGCGTTCGCGGAGGCGATGCAGTCCGCGGTCAGGAGGTTTGCCCCATGACACAACGGAAGCCGCCGGGCATGGGCTTCGAGTCGTGGATCGACAAGCAGATCCGCGAAGCCCAGGAACGCGGTGAGTTCGACGACCTGCCCAGCGCCGGGAAACCGTTGCCCGGCGCGGGTGAGCCTCTCGAAGAGGACTGGTGGATCAGGAGGAAGGTGCGGGAGGAAGAGGGCACGACAGGGTTGCCCCCTTCCCTGGTCCTGCGCAGGCAGGCCGAGACCGCCAAGGCCCGTGCCCTGGCGGCCCTGACCGACGACGAGGCGCGCGCGATCATCGGGGAGATGAACGCGAAGATCCTCGACGCCTTGCGGAAACCGTTGTCCGGTCCGCCGTTGAACCTCATGCCGTTCGACGTCGAGCAGGTGGTGCTTGAGCGGAAGGGGAACTCAAGCGCCGGTTAGAGCTCAGCTCGCGTTGACGTCGATGCAGGAGTAGAACGCGTTCGAGGTGTCGCCGATGTTCCAGATGGCGAGCACCTTGTGACGTCCGGCCGACCCCAGGTTGACGCTGTGCTGCACGGTCGCCGGCGGCTGCTGGTTGTTGCCGCTGAACGTCGCGACCTTGCGGCCGTCGACGAAGTACTCGTAGTCACGAGTGCGGTGCCGCGCGGTGAACGTCCAGTTGAACGTGGCCGTGCGGCCCACGTTCGAGACCTTCCAGCCCTTGTTGTCGTTGCTGAGCACGGAGAACTGCGACAGGTTGGCGTGGCAGCTGCGCAGGTTCTTCGGGCCCTCCACCGACTGCGGCTCCCACTGGATGGCCCCGCACTCCTTCACCGTGCCGTTGGCACATTGCGCCTGACGGCTGGCCGGTGACGAGATGTAGCCGTGGGCGAACGCCGTGCCGGTCGGGAGAGCCACGACGAGCAACGGTGCAGCGAGAACGCCGGCCATGGCAGCCGCAACCCTGCGTCCAATTTTCATGTGACTTCCTTTGCCTTGATGTGCTTGTGCGTGCTGGACATCGCGGCGGCGGTTGAAGGTCTAGACCATACCGCGCGTAATCGTGAGGCCACAAGACGTGTCTGACAGATCAGTCAGGTAAGCGACGTTCGCTCAGCTTTGTACAGCACCGAAATTCGGCTCTCCGTTGAGCGAAGACGGTGGGTTCTGGGAGGTTTTGGGCGGCTTCGAGCCTTCTTGGGATCACCGAGCGTGGTCGATCATGGGTGTGCCGCAGGCGGCGGCGTACCGAGACGCGGACCGGAACCTGATGAACGCAGAGTGACCGCCGACGGCCACCACCTGTTGACACTCGTCTCAACCCGCGGCCGAATTTGCTCCGGTCAGACGTCTCAAAACGCTCATTCGTGCTGTTCGAACCGGTTTCGTGAGCAGTGCTGCGGTTGTGAAAGCGCGCTGTCAATCGCGATTGAATGACATTTCATCGCGGTGCATTCGCTCATAGAATCGCGACCATGTGGTCGTCGGTGAGCGCGCGGACTCGTCTGGTGGGACGGGAACGCGAGCTGACCGCCGTGCGACGACTGTTGCGCAAGCACCGGCTGGTGGCGCTGGTCGGCCCTGGCGGGTCCGGGAAGTCGCGGCTGGCGGCCGAACTCTGCCCGGTGGAGCCTGGCACCGCCGTCGTCGAGCTGGAGTCCGTGCACCGGCCGGACCTGCTGTGGCACGTGGTCGCGTTCTCACTGAACGTCTGGGAGGAGCCGGGTTCGCCGCTGCACGCCACCGTCGTCCGCGCGCTGTCGCACCATCGTGTGCTGGTGCTGGACAACTGCGAACACCTGATCCGCGAGGCCGCCGCCGCCGTCACCGAACTGCTGGCGCACTGCCCGCGGCTGCGCGTGCTGGTGACGAGCCGCGAACCCCTCGACCTGGCCGGCGAGATGTGCGTCGACGTCGGCCCGCTCCCTCCCGCCGACGCCCGCGCGCTGTTCGTGGAATGCGGTGGTTCCCCGGAATTGGCCGACTCGGTGGCCGACCACCTGCCGCTGGCGATCGAGCTCGCGGCGGCCAGGACGGACGTGCCCGCGCGCCACCGCGACCTGGACGCGGTGATCAGGTGGAGCTACGACCTGCTCGGCCCGGCGGAGCAGGCCGCGTTGCGCCGGCTGTCCGTGCTGATCGGCGATTTCGACCTCGACCTGGCCACCGCGGTCTGCGCCGGTTCCGACGACGTGGTGCAGCTGATGGCAACGTTGCGCGCCAAGTCGTTGGTGGTCCGGTCGCAGTCGTCCTCGCCGAGCGCGCGGTTCCGCCTGCTCGAGTCGATCCGCCTGTTCGGTCTGGCGCGGCTCGCGGAGTGTGGCGAGACGGACGCGACCCTCGACCGGCTCGCCACCGCGCTGACCCGCATGATCCGCACGGTCGCCGCGGCCCCGTCGATCACCGACGAGACGAACACCTGGCTGGGCGGGCACGAACACCAGCTGCTGCACGTGATCGCCCGCCTCCCGCACACCGACCCGCGGCACACCTGGCTGGTCGCGGCCGTCGTGCACGTCTGGCACCTGCGCGGGTCCTACGTCGAGGCCATGCGCCTGGCCTCGGCCACGCTGGCGTCCGGCCCGCTGTCAGCGCACTCGGAGGTCCTGCTGTTCCGCGCGTCCTGGCTCGCGGGCATGACCGGCGACGGCGCGGAGGCGGTCCGGCTGGCCGAGGCACTGGTGGCGCACCCGTCGACCCGGCACCCCATCTGGGAGGCGCGGGCGTGGAACACCCTGGGCCACGCCCGCTCCAAGATCGGCGACCTCGACGGCGCCCGCTCGGCCACCGAACGCGCTGTCGTGGCCGCACGCGCACAGGGCGACGAACGGTTGTTGATGACGTTCCTCAACAACTACGCCTGGTTGCTCATGCGGATCGGCGACCTCGACGCCGCGTCGGCGGTCATCGACGAGTCGCTGCTGTGGGGCGCGCTGGACGGTCACCGCTGGATGTTCGCCAAGCACACGGCGGGCGCGATCGCCTTGCGGCGCGGCGCACTCGACCTGGCGGAGCAGCACTTCGTGGTCGCGCTGCTGGAGGGATCGTCCTCGTGCGGGGCGCTGTCCGGTGTGCTGGAAGGCCTCGGCATCGTCGCCGCGCACCGGCAGCAGCCGGAGCGAGCAGTTGTCCTGATGGCCGCGGCGGCCGCCACCCGCCGTTCGCGCGGCGCGCACTCAGAACCTCCGTGGACGCGTTTGGTCGCGTCGGCCCGCGAAGTGGCGGAGCTGGAGGCGGGGGAGCGGCGTGCGGCGCGGGCCCGGCAGCTGGGTGAGCGGCTGGATTTCGCGGGGCTGCAGGAGTACGTGAGCTCCGTGCGGCGCGACGAACCGCTGACGTCCCGGCAGCAGCAGATCGCGGACCTGGTCGTGGACGGGCTGACCAACCAGGAGATCGGGGCGCGACTGGGGATCTCGACCGGGACCGTGCGCTCGCACGTGACGCAGATGCTGACCAGGCTGGGGCTGACCTCGCGCACCCAGCTGGCGGCGCGGACGGCGCGCGTGCGATGACGTGTGAGGACTGCGGCGCCCCACTCACCGCACCCGGCAAGTACTGCTCAGGAGCCTGCCGCCAGCGCGCCTACCGCCGCCGCGCCCGCGAGGTCGTCCACACCTCGCCGCGACTCGACACCTTCGTCGGCCGCCACGCCGAGCTGGCCGACCTCACGAAGCTGCTGGCGCGCCACCGGATCGTCACCGTGATCGGACCGCCCGGCGTCGGCAAGTCGCGGCTCGTGCAGGAAGCCGTCGCCCACCGCCAGCACGTCATGCTGATCGAACTCGCGGACGTCACCAGGGTTCCCGACCTGCTCGTGGCCGCGCCGAAGCCCGGGCTGCTCGTCCTGGACGGCTGCGAGCACGTCCTCGAGGACTGCGCCGACCTCATCGCGCGCCATCCGGGGTTGCGCGTGCTGGCCACGAGCCGGGAGCCGCTCGACGTCCCCGGCGAGCAGGCGTACCGGCTCTCCCCGCTCGGCCCGCACGATGCGAAGCGGCTGTTCCGCGACCGGGCACTGGCGTTCGACAGCGGGTTCGACGAGAGCGCCGGCCTGCTGGACGCCGTGTGCGAGCGGCTCGACCGGTTGCCGCTCGCGCTCGAACTCGCCGCGCGGCTCGTCCGCGTGCTGACGCTGGAGGAGATCGAGGCCAGGCTGGACAACCGGTTCGCCGTCCTCACCGCCGGGCCGCGCGACGCCTCACCGCACCACCGGTCGCTGCACGCGGCGATCGACCGCAGCTACCAGCTGCTCACCGAGGCCGAGCAGACCGCGCTGCAGACGTTCGCGATGTTCCCCGAAGGCATGACCGAGGAGCTCGCCGACGCGCTCGTGCCGGACGGGTGGGCGATCGCGAAGCGTCTGCGGGCACGGTCACTGCTCGAGAACGGCGAGCGGCTCACGATGCTCGAATCGGTGCGGCAGTTCGCTTTGCCGCAGGGCTCGGCGAATCTCGAGGCCAGGCCAGAGGAGCGGGACGAGCCGGAGCCGGAACCGTTGTCGTGGCGCGACGAACGGTTGCTGAAAGTCGCCGCGATGGTCGCGGAAGGCTTGACCAACCGGCAGATCGCCGACGGACTGCACGTGTCGCTGCGAACGGTCGAGGCGGACGTGCGCGACCTCAAGGCCGTGCTGGGAGTGCGGTCGTGCGCGCAGATCGCCGCGTGGACTACGCAGTCCTGACTTCCTCGGCCGGCTCGGCCGGTTCCTCCAGCTTCTCCGCCGCCTTCGCGAGCCGCCGCTTCACGATGAAGACGCCGGCCACGCCCGCCACCACGGCGATCGCCAGGCCCGCGTAGGAGAAGCCCTTCAGCCACTTCTCGGCCACCACGCCGAGGTAGTAGACGGCCGCCGCGGTGCCGCCCGCCCACACCACGCCGCCGAGAGCGTTGGCCACCAGGAACTTGCCGTAGTTCATGTGCAGCGAACCGGCCAGAGGTCCGGCGAGAATGCGCAGCAATGCCACGAAACGGCCGAAGAAGACCGCCCACGCCCCGCGTTTCTGGAACACCGTGCGGGCGTGGTTCAGCTGCGTTTCGCCGAAGTGCTTGGGGAATTTCCGGCCCATCCACGCGAACAGCCGAGGCCCGCCGCGCCTGCCGATGAGGTAGCCGAAGTTGTCGCCGATGATGGCGCCCGCGCTCGCCCACACACCGATCCACAACGGGCTCAGCTCAGCGTGCTGCGACGCCAGCAGCGAGGCCGTGACCAGCACGATCTCGCCAGGCAACGGGATGCCGAGCGACTCGAAGCCGATCACCAGGCCGACGATCACGTACACGAGCAGAGGAGGAATGGCTTCGAGCCACTGTTCGATCGGCACGTCGCAACACTACCGTCGCCTTCGTGAACGAGCTCGCACTCGCGGTCGTCGCGGGAATGGTGGCCACGGTCAACCCGTGTGGATTCGCGATGCTGCCCGCCTATCTGGCTCTGGTGGCCCGCGACAATCTGACACGAGCCTTTATGTCCGGTTTGGTGATGACAGCCGGATTTGTCACGTTCTTCGGGCTGTTCGGACTTCTCGTCACCCCGCTGGCGGGCACGCTCAAGCGCTACCTGCCGTTCGTGACGGTCGTGATCGGCGCGGTGATGATCGTCGTCGGCGTGCTGCTGGTGATCGGCAAGGACCTCTACCTGAGGCTGCCGAAGCTGCAGGCCGCGCCGAACAGCCTCTGGTCCATGTACGGCTACGGCATCGCGTTCGCCATCGCCTCTCTCTCGTGCGCGATCGGGCCGTTCCTCGCCGTGGTCGGTGCATCGCTGCAGACCGGCGGAGTCGCGTTCCTCGCCTACGCACTCGGTATGGGACTTGTGGTCACCGCACTGGCCGTCGCGGGCTCGGTGCTCGCACCGCAGATCCGCAAGCTCCTCCCACACGTCGGTCGCATCGGCGGTGTGGTGCTCGTGATGGTGGGTGCGTACGTGACCTACTACGGCATCTACGAGCTGCGGCTGTTCCTCGCCGGCGGCAGCGCGATCGACCCGGTGGTGCAGGCCGCCGGACGGTTCCAGAACACGCTCGTGCAGATCGTCGCGGCGCTCGGGCCGTGGCCGTTCGTGGTGGTGCTGGCCATCGCGGGGGCGTGGTGGCTGAACCGGAGGAGGCGCAAGGCCGTACGCCAGGGCAGGAGGTGAGGAGCCGATGCGCTTCCTCGGAGTGCTGCTGGGAGTCGTGCTGCTGCTCGCGGGATGTGGCGAGAAAGCGCCGCCCCCGGAGAAGTTCCAGTTCACCGCCAAGACCCTGGAGGGTGCGGAGTTCCGCGGCGACAAGCTCGTCGGCCAGCCGGCGGTGCTGTGGTTCTGGACGCCCTGGTGCCCGTCCTGCAACGCCGAGGCGAAGACCGTCGCCGAGATGGCCAAGCGCCACGACAAGGTCCAGTTCGTCGGCGTCGCGGCCGAGGACCAGCTGGACGCGATGAAGAAGTTCGTGAGCGACCACGAGATGAACGGCTTCCCGCATCTGGCGGACCTCGACGGGTCCGTGTGGAAGAGGTTCGGCGTGACCGCTCAGCCCACGTTCGCGTTCGTCAAAACCGATGGCTCGGTGGAACTTCTCACCGGCGCGCCCACTGAGGAGCAGCTCGACCAGCGAGTATCCGCTTTGATGCCAAAAGCTTGATCCAGTGACATCCCTAGGTTCCCCGGCCGCACCATCTTCTCAGTAGAAAGACCCTGCGCTGTCGGGACCAACGCCTGGTTCGGCGTTGCGATCGAATTCGTATCGTCGAACTGGCCACGTGGCGGTGCCGCGCGGCCTTGAGGAGGCAGGTGTCGATGGACTACATCCAGGTCTCGCTCGCGGACACCATTCCCGAGCAGGCCAGGGACTACGCGTCGGCGAGGATCGGCTCGCTGGACCGGTACGCGCCGGACCGGGTCGACTTCGCCTGGGTCAACCTGACCTCGGACAAGTCCGTGATCCACGCGCACGCCCGGCTCGACCTGAAGTGGGTCGAGGTGCAGGCGTACGCGGAGGCCGACACGGTCACCGAGGTGATCGACCTGTTGCGGGAACGCATGCGGCGTCAGCTCGTCGCGATGCACAGCCGCGTTCCCGTGCACAACTGACCTCGGTGAACTGAACCCACCACTCGGCGGCGGACGGGTGGTGGGTTCACCGCACCCGTTTCACCGTTCCCCTGGCCCCGTCCACCTGGATCCGGTCTCCCGTGGCGATCCGGGTCGTCGCGTTCCCACAGCCCACGACGGCCGGAATCCCGAGCTCCCGCGCCACGATCGCCGCGTGCGACAGGGGCGCGCCGACGTCGGTCACGACCGCGGCGGCACGGGTGAACAGCGGCGTCCATCCGATGTTCATCACCGTGGTCACGAGAATCTCGCCCTGCCGCAACGACTCGCCGTCCTCGACCCGTGCCAGCACGCGGGCGACACCCTCGACGACACCCGCCGAGCCGGGGAAACCGGTGACGTCCGCCGGCATCGGCACGTCGGTGGTCGCGTCGTGGAGATCGGCTCGCCGGTTCGGTGAGGCCGCCCAGGACTCCGGGTCGAACCGTCCGCGAATCACTGCCGGATAGGGCGGAAGTGCGCGATAACGCTCGTACGTGGCCCGTTGCGCGGGCACCCGGTCCAGCAACGTCGTCTCGCCGTCCAGCACGCGCAGCACGTCGTCGATCGGCAGGAAGAACAGGGCGTCACCGGACGACGTCAGCTCGCCGGCCCGCAGCACGAACGCGCGCATCACCCAGAACGCCCGCACCATCTCCGACCGGGCCTGCTCACGTGCCCGCGCGCTGTCGCCGATGCGGTCGAGCTGCTTGCGGATCTTCGGGGCCGCCGAGGGGTGCTTCGCCACCAACCGGTCCCAGGCTTCGGCTCGGGCCTCACGCTGACGGGCCAGCAAAGCCTCCGGATCCGCCAGCGTCTCCAGCTGCCGGGAGATCCACTCCGGATCCTCGGCCGGGCGTGGTGCGTAGACCTCGAAGTCGTTGGCGCACCGATGTCCCCAGCTCTGGGCGAAGGTGCCCCGATCGATCTCGCCCGACCGCAGCCGCGCGAGCCCGACCAGCGGTCCCAGGCTGGCGAGCCCGGCGCCGTCGTGGAACCCGGTCAGCAACGTGGCCGCGTCCTCTTCACCGATCAGCGCGACGAGCCTGCGCCGCAACGCCGCCGGCCCGCCCGCGATCATCCGCGCACCCGCGTCCAGGATCGGGCAGACGAACCGCAGCAGCTGGTCGAGATCGTGCCGCCACAGGCCGAGCAACGCGCCGGGTGTCGTGCAGGCGGCGATGGCCTTGTGTGCGGCGGCGCACCGGCCGGGGTTGTCGCGAACCAGCTGGGGCAGCCGCGTCCGGTAGAGGATCTGCTGCTTGATCGGCCCGCCCGCGCCGCGCAGCACCGCGCGGAGGATCGCGAGCCGCGACATCGGCAGCGGCGGCACCGTCACGCCGTCCGGGATGCGCCCGAACGTCTCCTCGCCGGAGCGCCGCATCTCGTCGGCCTTGCCGATCACCGTGCCCAGCGCGGTGTACGTGCTGATGTTGAGGTAGAAGCGGCCGCCGATGTTGCCGGAGATCCGGTGCGGTCCGATCGCGACACTCGACAGCAGTTCGACCAGCGACCACGTCACCGGCGTCATCACCTCGGGGACGGCCTCGCCGACGTTTCCGTTGGACCACAGGTAGTCGCCGTCGAGCGAGTCGTTCCACTCGACCCGCAGCGACGTGATCGGCCGCGCCTGCAGGATCCAGAACCTCTTGCCCTCCAACGCCCACTCGACGTCCACCGGCATCCCGTAGAGCGCCTCGATCCGCTTGCCGAGCCCGACCAGTTCGCTCTTCTGGGCGTCGTCGAGCAACTCCGCCGAGTCCGCCTCACCGCTCACCAGCGCCTCACCGAGCCCGCGCACCGCGTTGATCACCGGCTCGGCCCGCCCGGTCACCGGATCCGCGGTGAACAGCACGCCGGACACGTCCGCGGGCACCATCCGTTGCACCACAACGGCCATCTCGGCCGACTCGATCCCGTTCCGCGCGCGGTAGGCGACGGCCCGCTCGGACCGCAACGAGTCCCAGCACCGCAGGACCGCGTCGAAAAGCCGGCTCTCATCAACGTTCAGCACGGTGTCGTGCTGGCCCGCGAACGACAGGTCCGGCAGGTCCTCCGCGGTGGCCGACGACCGCACGGCCACCGGCCCGCCCAGCTCCCGGAACGCGTCCAGCACTCCGTCCATCGACCGCTCGCGGTAGGCGCAGGTCGTCAGGTGGAACCCGGCGGGCACCGGCAGCCCGGCCCGCGTGAGCCGGGCGAGTGAGGCGCCCTTGCCTCCGACCGCCGCCAGGTCGGCGGCCGGGTCGTCGAGCGGAAGGATCAACGGGATCATGTCGTCATAGTTGTCGAAACCGGCTGCCCGCGTTCGTACAAAGGGTGAAGGAGACCGCCATGACGCAGCAGTACCTGTTGAGCATCTACCAGCCCGACGGCGAGGCTCCTCCGCCCGAGGTGCTCGGCCCGATCATGGAGAACCTCACCGCGCTGAACGAGGAGATGCAGGCCAAGGGCGCGTGGGTGTTCGCCGTGGGCCTGCACCCGCCGTCGACCGCGACCGTGCTCAACGCGAAAGACGACGACGTGCTGATGACCGACGGGCCGTTCGTCGAGGGCAAGGAGCACATCGGCGGGTTCACCGTCATCCGGGCCGCCGACCTGGACGAGGCGCTGGCGTGGGGACGCCGGCTCGCGACCGTGCTCAGCCCGTTGTCGATCGAGGTCAGGCCGATCCAGTCCTGATGACCGAGGAGACCTTCGAGCAGATCTTCCGGGCGGAGTACGGCCGCGCGGTGTCCGTGCTGACCCGTGTCCTCGGCGACATCGACCTCGCCGAGGAGGCGGTGCAGGACGCCTTCACCACGGCCGCCGAGCAGTGGCCGGTCAAGGGTGTCCCGCCCGCGCCCGCCGGTTGGATCATCACGACCGCGCGCAACCGGGCGATCGACAAGCTGCGCCGCGAGACCAAGGGCCACGAGAAGCACGCGCAGGCCGCGTTGCTCCAGCACGAACCGGAAGCGGAGGAGGTGGGGGACGTGCCCGACGACCGGCTGCGACTGATCTTCACCTGCTGCCACCCGTCGCTGGCGTTGCAGGCCCAGGTCGCGCTCACCCTGAAGCTCCTCGGCGGCCTCACCACGGGGGAGATCGCCAGGGCGTTCCTGGTGCCGGAACCCACGATGGCGCAACGAATCGTGCGCGCGAAGGGCAAGATCCGCGCGGCCCGCATCCCGTACCGGGTGCCGCGCGACGCCGACCTGCCCGAACGCCTCAAAGCCGTGCTCGCCGTCGTCTACCTGATCTTCAACGAGGGCTACCTGGACAAGGCGGAGCTGGCGGACGAGGCGATCCGGCTCGGACGGGTGCTGGCGCAGCTCATGCCGGACGAACCCGAGGTGTGGGGGCTGCTGGCGTTGATGCTGCTCGTCGCGTCACGCAGGGAGGCCCGGCTGCGCGACGGCGAGATCGTCCTGCTCGCCGACCAGGACCTCGAGAAGTGGGACGCGGGCCTCGTCGCGGAGGGCCAGGACATCGTGCGGCGCTGCCTGCGCTGGAACCGGCCCGGTTCGTACCAGGTCCAGGCCGCCATCAACGCCGTGCACAGCGATCCACCGACCGACTGGCATCAGGTCGTGGCGCTCTACGACCAGTTGCTGGCCTTCACCCCAAGCCCGGTCGTGGCGCTGCATCGCGCCGTTGCGGTCGCCGAGACAGAAGGCCCGGAGAAGGCGCTGCGCCAAGTCGAGGCGTTGGACCTCGACCGCTATCACCTGTTCCACGCCGTGCGCGCGGATCTGTTGAAGAGGCTCGGTCAGGACCCGACAGCGGCGCTGGAGGCCGCGCTCGACCGGGCGGAACACCCGGCCGAACGCGACCTCCTGCGGTCACGGCTGGGGTTTGCGGCGGCGGACCAGCAGGATCACGCCGACGAGCACGATCAGCACGACCACGATCCACAACCAGGCCGGGACGCCACCGGACTCTGACGGCGCGGTCGACGGGGGAGCGTTGGACACCGGCGCGCTCATCGTCACCGACGAGGGCGGTGCCTCCGACGACGTCTGCGCGGCGACGTTCATGGTGAAGGTGAACGTGCCCTGGACGACGTCACCGTCCTCGGACTGCGCCTTCCACGCAAGCGTGTGCGCGCCCGCCTTCGCGGCCGCGGTGTCGAACTTCGCCGTGATCGTCTTGTCCACGACGTTCGACTGGGTGATCGGCCACTTGGCACCGTCCGGTCCCGTGATGGTGACCGCGTCGCCGTCGGGCAGGCTGATGACGTCGCTGAACGTCAGCTCGACCTGCTCTGGCAGGGCGTCGAGGGCCGCGCCGGACGCCGGATTGCTGCTTTTGAGCTCGGCGTGGGCCTGCGCGGGGACGGCTACGGCCGTCGCGGCGAACAGTGCCAGCACGAGCGCGCTGAAGAAACGCCTCACCAGCCGCAGCGTAGTGGTACGGGGTTCCTTATCGGATTAGACAGTTTCGTTGTCAGTCAACAGTGCGCTGGTTTCACTGGCCGGCATGCACGACTTCCTCCGCGTGCTCTACCAGGATCATCACCACTGCGTGCTCAACTACGCGACCCGGCTGACCGGAGACCGCGGTATCGCAGAGGACGTCGTGCAGGAGACCTTCCTGCGGGCGTGGCGGCATCCCGAATCGTTTGCCGAAGGGACCTCCGCCCGCGGCTGGCTGATCACGGTGGCGCGCAACGTGGTCATCGACCGGGCGCGGGCGGGGAAGATCCGCCCGCACGAGATCGGCGAGCACGAACCGGAACCGATGCCGGATCACGCGCAGCACGTCGTGGACGCGTTGGTGATGGAGGCCGTGCTCGCATCACTGTCCTATGAACACCGACGCGTGCTCACCGAGCTCTACTACAACGGCCGTACGTACACCGAGGCTGCTGTGTGTCTGGGAGTGCCGGCCGGGACGGTGAAGTCACGCACGCACTACGCGTTGTGCGAGCTACGCCGGGCGTTCCAGCTCGAACCGGGCGAGGTCCTCGAACCGCGGCCTGCCCGGTGAGCTCCGATCGGCCACCAGCGCGATCCGGTCCGCGATCCACGACGCGTCGATCTCCTGACCTGGCAGCCCCGCGGGCACCCGGCCGCGCGCGAGCACCACGAAGGCCTGGAACGGCTGTGGATGGGTTACCGGCACGATCGGCGCCGTCGCCTCGAACACGACGGATCCCAGCTCGTCCAGTCCGGACACCGGCACGCTGATCCATCCCGAGCGCGGCCGCGTCCTGGGCCCGAGGACGCACCGGGTCGCCGGGGCACCGTCCAGCTCCTCGGTCAGCGCCTCGACCAGGTCCGGCACCACCCGCTCGGACACCGTGCCCAGCGGCCGCACCTTGATCAGCCACTGGGCGGGCGCGGACCACTGGATGCCCGGTGCCCGGTCGAGCGCACCGAGCACCTCGACGATCTCCGGCGGTGGCCAGATCGCGATGGACAGCCTCACGCCACCGATTGTGGGACACGCGGCGTGAGTTGGGGCAGCGCCAGCACGCACGCCAGCGCGGCGGCGGCTCCGGCGGTGATCACCGGCGCGACCGGTGTCACGTCGTAGAGCAGGCCGCTCAGCATCGGCCCGACGAGGAACGCCAGCCCGCTCGTGGCGCAGACCAGCCCGGCTATCAGGCCCTGGTGCCGCGGCCCGACGCCGAGCGAGGCCGCCGCGGCGAACCCGGTGACCGCGAGCCCGAGCCCGACCGCCACCACCAGGTACGCCACTGCCACCAGCCACAGCGACTGCACGACCGCCAGCACCGCGTAACCCGCCAGCGCTATCGGCGCACCGGCGCGCATCAACCGGCCGGCAGGCCACTTCAGCAGCGGTACGGCCACGCCCTGCGTCACGACGAGCCCGAGAGCGGAAGCGGCCACCACGGCGCTGACCGCGAGTGAGGAGGTGCTGTACATCAGTTGTTGCTTGGCGAGCAACGTCACGACGACCTGCGAGAGCGCGAACGACAGGTACATGAGGAACCCGACGCCGAATGCGGGCAACATCGCCCACGGCTGGGTCTGGACCACCTGCTGTGGACGTTCGACCGGCTTGACGGCGACCAGAACGAAGATCGTGACCAGCAGCGCGAGCACGGGCGCGATGGTGAGCGGCAGCATCAGCGAGATGGCGGCGAGCACGCCACCGACCGGAGGCCCGATCAGGGCCGACAGTCCTTGTGCCGCACCGACGAGACCGACAGCCCTGGTGCGGTCGCCTTCCTCCGCGGTGAAGGTGCCCGCCACGGCGAGCGCGGCGACGGGCAGCACGGCGAGCCCGGCACCCAGCAGTACGCTGCGGAACACCAGCACGGACGTGAACGCCAGGTCGGGCGTCAGCGTCTCGTCGAGCCCGAACGTGACGGCGGCGGCGAACCCGGCGAACCCGGCCACGGACAGGCCGAGGCCGACCAGCAGTACGCTGCGCAGCCCGATGGCGTCCAGCGCCCACCCCCAGAAGGGGCTCGTGAGCGCGACCGCCACGGAGGCGATCGTGATCACCAGACCCAGCTGGGTCGCGGTGAGGTCCAACTCGAGGGACAACGGAGAAAGGGCCGGAACGAGCAGCTGTTGCGTGAAGGACATCGCCAGCAGTCCGGCAAGTAACGGCAGCAAGGATCTGGGCACGTGGTTCCCCCTGAGGTGCGACGGCGCAGTGAGGGTAATTCACCTACCTGAACGATTGGTTTGGCGACCGATGCAGTCGGGTAACCCGCGCCCGAACTGATCAACTGACCGAGGAGCGGTTTGGCGCACGATCAGGCAGCGACGACGGGTGACGCGGCAGATCTGCCACTGGGCAGGCAGCGGCCCTCTCTCGCGGCGGTCAGGCGCTGGGTGCGGCTGGAGCTGATGAGGGAGGACGCCGACAGCGTGGCCGACGTGCTGTTGGTGGTGAACGAACTCGTCAGCAACGCTTACCGGTACACGTCCGAACCATCTTTCCTGCGCGTGCTCGTGGAGAAGTCCAGGATCCGCGTCGAGATCGTGCACGACTCCCGTGCCCATCCGCCGCTGCGCAAGGTCTCGCGGCCGCAGCGCGGATATGGCCTGGTCCTGGTGGCCCGGCTGTCCGACCGGTGGGGTGTGGACCGGGCGCAGGGCGACACCGTGGTGTGGGCCGACCTTCCGAGGTTCCCTTGATTCCAGTTCGGCGGGTTTCGATCTGCGCGTCACGGGGTACGGATCCCTCTGCCTTGAACCAACAGGGCGCGGAGGAATGCTGATGGGTATTGCAGGACGGTCCAGCGAACGACTGGACCTCGTCCTACCGGAGGGGAACATGCCGCTCGCGACCGTGCGAGCGGAGGTACGACGCCTTCTGCTGGGGATGCACGAGAACGTCGTGGTCGACGTGATGGTGGTGGCCACTGAGCTCGTCAGCAACGCCTACCACCACGGCGCTCCACCTCGTCACGCCCGGATTCTTCGCCTGCCGGAACGCGAGGTGGTGCGGGTGGAGGTCGACGACGGAACACCCGGCCGGTTCCCGCAGCTAGGGCGAATGGGGTTCCTGGGGAGACGGCAGCGTGGGTTGTTGCTGGTGAACGGCTTGGCGCAGGTGTGGGGGCATTATCGGTACCCCGACCTGAAGACGGTGTGGGCGGACGTGTCGTCGGTCCGCTGAGGAGTCAGATGAGGGTCTTCACGACGTAGGCGGCCGCCTCGGCGATGAGCGCCTCGTCGTACTTCGCGCCGGCAGAAGCCTTGCTCGACATGATCGCGATCAGGATCGGCTCGCGACCGGGCGGCCACACGACGGCGATGTCGTTGGCCGTGCCGTAGTCGCCGGTGCCGGTCTTGTTCGCGACCCTGCTGCCCTGCGGCACGCCTGCCCGGATCCGCCTGGCCCCGGTGGTCGAGCGCTCCAGCAGGTCCTTGAGGAAGTCGCGCTTCTCGGGTGCGAGGGCGTCACCGAGCACGAGCCGCTGGTAGTCCGTGCCGAGCGCACGCGGCGTGGCGGTGTCGCGCGGGTCGCCGGGCGTGGCCGAGGTGAGGTCGGGCTCGATCCGGTCCATCCGGGTCTCGTTGTCGCCGAGCTCGCGCAGGTACCTGGTGAGCTCCGCGGGGCCGCCGGCGTCGCGCAGCAGCAGGTTGCCGGCCGTGCCGTCGCTGTGGCGGACCGCGGCGTCGCACAGGTCGCGGAGCTTCATGCCGGTCCGGACGTGATCTTTGGTGATGGTCGAGCTCTTCATCAGGTCGGCTTCGGTGTAGGTGACGACGTCGTCGAGGTGCGTCATCGGGTTGCGGTGCAGGATCGCGGCCGTGGCGAGCCCCTTGAACGTCGAGCAGAAGGCGAACCGCTCGTCCGCCCGGTGCTCGATCGTGTTGACGCCGGCCGCGTAGACGCCCAGCCGTGCGTCGTACTTCTTCTCCAGCTCGAACAGCGCGTCGTGCCTGATCGGCGCCGCGCTCGTCGTGGTTGTCGTCGGAGGTGGTGGGGTGCTCGTCGGTGCGGCGGGTGTGGCCGCGCAGCCGGCGAGGGGGAGCAGGGCGAACGTCTTGAGCACGGTGCGTCGAGCGGTCACGCCCTCACGCTATTTGATCTCGGAAGTCCGCACTGGCCGCATGCATCGTGAGGTGCGTGCGATCGCCCCGCAGGACGACCCACGACCGTTCGACCGGCACGCCGCGGATGTCGTGGGCCATCCACGCGATCGACAGAACCGGGGTGGCGGGACGGACTTCCAGCATCCCGGCGAGGCGCGGGGTGGCGAGAGCGGTGGTGCACCACGGGTGCAGCTCGCCGAACCGGATCCGGTACCTGTCCGACAGGAACTTCCGCAGCGGTGCGCCGCGGTCGTAGAGCTCGGCGAAGCCGGGGAACTGGGAGGCGCGCAGGTACGTCGATCGCACGCCGATCGGTTCGTCCCCGCGGACCAGGACCGACTCGACGTTGATCACGTCCTGCGCGCCGATCGTCCGCACCACGACGGACTCGCGGGTGGCGAGGTCCTGCACGAGGGCGTCGAGGCTCAGCCGGTGGACCTGCTTGCGCGGCGCGACGGCGGTGCCCTGCCGGCCCGCCCGGCGGATGAGCTTGCCTTCCAGCACGAGCTCGTCCAGCGCCTTGCGGATCGTGGTGCGGGACATGCCGAACAGCTCGGCGAGCTCGCGTTCCGGTGGGAACGGGGTGTGGTCGGGCAGCTCGCTCAGCAGGTCGAGCAGCCTGGTCTTGGCCTGGTAGTAGCGCGGGATGGCGGGCACACCCGGACGCTATTTCCGTCCGATAACCAGCGACTCATCGTGCCTCGTCAGCGTCGGGAACCGAACCGATCTCGCGGTAGATCCGGACGGCTTCCTCCCTGTTTCCCGCCAGGTGGGCGGTCGCCGCGTCCCGCCAGCGCGACCACGACACCTCGGCCAGGCATTCCGGTCCGTGCCCGGCGGCCGCGAGCACGATCGGCAGGCTGACACCGATCGGTCCGGTGATCTGTCGTCCTGGCAACAGGGGGAGCAGTTCGTCGACCCACACGTCCACGGGCTCATCGCGGGTGAGAACGACCCTGGCCCGCAAGACCAGCGGGTGCTGGAGTTCGCCGGGATGGCCTTTGCGGCGGGCGAGGTCGAGTGCGATGTCCGCGTCTGCGGCGGCTCCGGCGAGATCACCGGTCAGCAGCCGGACGCGGCCGCGGATGGCGTGGAAGTACGACTGGCCGGGGGAACCGGCGATCGACTCGTCGAGGTTCGCCAGCGCCTCGGCGTAGGAGCCGTCCCAGAACAGCTCGACGTACCGGGACGAGTCGAGCCACGAAATGGTGTAGCTGTCGCCGTGCCGCAGCGCCGCCACCCGCGCCTCCGCTCGCACGGTCAGGCGGGCGCGGGCGTCGCCGAGCATGGCGTGGGCGGTGCCCATGTTGAACAGGCACAGGCTCGGCGAGACACCGGCTTCGCGCCGTTCGGTGACGGCCTGGCGCATGTCGTCGAGGCCGGCCGGGTCGCCCTGCTTGACCCGCGCGAGCCCGAGCGTCTCCAGTGCGATCGCCCGTTCGGTGCCGGTCGCACCCGTCAGGGCCGCCCGTGCCGCCGTGATCGCGTCGTCCAGCCTGCCCACCAGCGTCAACGAGTGCGCGAGATGGGCCTGGACGGTGAACACCCGCTCGCCGGGCTCGGCCAGCGCCAGGAACTCGATCGTGCGGTCCAGGTGCCGTCCGGCCTCCGCGTGATCGCCGTGGTGCCAGCAGGCCCGCCACGACGCCCTGGAGGCCTCCGCGGCGCCCGCGAAGTCGTTCCGGTTCAGGTGCAGCGTGACGGCTTCGGTCAGTTCGTCGATGCCGCCGCCGTTCCAGGCCAGGCTCGATCCCAGCAACGTCAACAGCTCGACCCGGTCCGCGTGGCCGGGCGGGCACACCGCCAGTGCGGCCTGGTAGCACCGGATCGCGGTGTCCCTGGCGGCCAGGGCGGTGGCCTTGCGTCCGGCCTCGGTGAGTGCCGAGCGCGCCTTCTGGCCCATGATGTCGCACGGGCGTCCGGCGGCTTCCGCGAGCCACACCGCTTCCTGGAAGTGGTACGCCAGCAGCGGAACGTGCTCCAGCGGCAGCGCCTGCACCCACTCCGCCGCGTGGTAGTGCTTCATCGCCTTGGTGGTGCGCGGAACCCGGTCGTAGGCGACGTCGCGCACCAGCACGTGGCTGAACGCGTACTCGACCTCACCGACCACGTTGCTGGTCGGCCTGCGCTTGAGGAAGTCCCGCTGCCGCAACACTTCGAGGCAGCGGGCGATCTCGGCGACGTCCCGTTCCGCGACCGCCGCCACCGCGCCCGGCCACACCGTCCGGCCGATCACCGCCGCGTCCTGCAGCACGACCTTCTCCAACGGCGGCAACGAATCCAGCCGGGCACCGATCACCGTCTGCACGGTCTCCGGGAGAGCGTCCGGTGCGCCGTCGCGCAACATCCGCACGTACTCGCCGGCGAACAACGGGTTGCCCGCCGAGCGTTGCAGCAGCGCGGACAGGTCGGCTGCCACGTCGTGCCGGGTCATCAGCATCTTCAGCAGCAGGCTGGTGTCCTCTTCGGACAGTGCGTCGAGCGTGACGACCCCGCTCCAGGACGGACGGCGTTCCAGCAGCTCCGGCCGTGCCGTCACGAGGATCAGCAACGGCACGTCGTCCGCGGTCTCGGCCAGGCCGCGCAGGAAGTCGAGCAGCAGGTCGTCCGCCCAGTGCACGTCCTCGATGATCACGGTGAGCGGTTCGGTGGCGAGCTGTTCGACCAGACGGCGCCACGCCATCAGCACGTCGCTGCCCTGCGGACTGACGCCGACCAGCGCGGACAGCTGCGTCACCAGCCACGGGTCGTCGCTGATCGCCTGGATCTTCGCGGTGACGACCTCGGCGGAGTCCGTGTCGAAGATCCGCGCGTGCGCCCGGACGATCTCCGCCAGCGGGGCGAAGACGTCGTTGCGCCCGAACGCCGGCGTGCGGCCGGTGAGCGTCCGGCGCCCCGCGGCGAACTCCCGCACCAACCTGCTCTTGCCCGCGCCGGGCTCGCCGACCAGCGTGACCAGCCTCGGCCGGTTCGTGCGTCCGACCTGCTCGAAGGCCTCCCATAGCTGCGCCATCTCGGTCGACCGGCCGACGAACGGCGCGTCGTCCCCGGTGGGCGCGAGCACGCGGTCGGTCGTCGAACAGGTCCTGACCTCGCCCTCGGTCGCCGTGGCGACCAGCCGCAGGCACGCGTCGAGCACCGTGCCGCTGACCTCGAGCCGGTCGCCGGACGTGACGAGCGCCGGACCGGTGGACACCGCCGCCGCGGCCGGACGACCGCCCACGACCTCGAACGCCGCGCGCACCGCCCGTGCCGCGTCGTCCTCCCGGTTGACCGGCGCGCCGAACGCCGCGCAGACCGTCGAACCGAGCGTCGTGACGACGACTCCGCCGAGATCCTCGATCTGCCGGCGCACCGAAGCGACCGAAGCCTCCAGTTGCTCGTCGGCTGCCTCGTCCGCGCCGGTCAGCTCCAGCCGGACGACGAGCACGCTGACCTTCTTGCGCTCCAACAGGGTCATCGCCTGCGCGCCGGTCGCCGCGAGCGCCGGGTCCTGCGTGAGGATCGCCTGTTCCAGCGCCACGAGCTCGCGGGCGGGGTCGATGCCCAGCTCGGCGGCGAACCGTTCGCGGGCCGTGCGGAATGCCGCGAGCGCGTCGGCTTGGCGTCCACTGCGGTAGAGCGCGAGCATCAGCTGGCCCTGCAAACGTTCCCTGAGCGGGTGATCGTGCACCAGCGCTTCGAGTTCCGCGATCACCTCGCGATGCCGCCCGCACGCCAGCTCGGCCTCGAACCTGTCCTCCACGGCCACGTCCCGCAGGTGCGTGATCTCCACCAGTGCGGGCCACGTGACGCCGTCCGCCACGAGGTCCGCGAGCACCGGCCCCCGCCACAACGCCAGCGCGTCACGCAGGACGACGGCCCGTTGCTCAGGCCCCGGAGCCGTCGCGGCCCTGGCCAGACCCGCGCGGAACCGGTGCAGGTCAACGCGATCCGGTTCCACCCGCAGCAGGTAGCCGGGCCTGCGGGTGACGAGGTCGATCCCGGCCTTCCGCAACGCGGACACGACGTTCAGCAGGATCCCGCGCGCCGTCGGCGGATGTCCGTCCGGCCACAACGCCTCGGTCAGCTCGCTGATCGACACCACCCGGCCCGCGTTGAGCAGCAGGAACCCCAGCGCGGCCCGGCGGGTGAACCCGCCGATCCGCAGTTCCCCGCCGTCCACACGGACCTGCAGGGGACCGAGGACGCTGAACTCGACAGCCATTGGTTCGGACCATACCGCTGATCAGCTCACCAGGCGGATCCCCGGATGCCGCGCCTGGTCGAACAGCGTGGTGCCGCGGTGCTTCAGGTGGAGGTCGAAGAACGCGCCCACGTAGTCGCGCTGGGCCTTCAGCGCGTCCCTCGGGTTGATCGTCCCGATGAGACCGGCGCGACGTTCTGGCGACACCGCGCCGATCTGCGGCACCGACCACTGCAGGTCGCTGAACCCGTAATGCGCGCCGTTGTCCAGGTGCACGTCCCGCTTCCACCCGCGCTGGTTCGGCCAGAAGTCGGCCCACGACCTGGTGAGGCTCGTGTCGACGTGCGACAGCTCCCGTTCGCCGAGGTCGCCGCCGAACAACAGGAACGGCCGGTCCAAGCCCTGCTTGACCACTTCACCGGGCGCGTAGGTGCCACCGTCGCCGGTGTGTTCCATCGCGCCGTCGATGTTGATGCCCGCTTCGAACCGGCGATCGCGCGCCATCGTCTCGCCCGCCGTGTACCCGCCGAACGAGTGCCCGGCGATCCCGGCCCGGCTCGTGTCGGCCCACCTGTGCAGGCCCGGCAACTGGTCGAGCACGAACCGCATGTCGGCGACCCGCGTGTCGATGACCTTCTTCGTCGTCTCCGGGCTGCCGTCGATCGCGCCGTACTCGATGCGGTTGCCGGGAAACTCCACGGCCAGCGCCTCGTGCGTGTGGCTCACGGTCACCACGACGTACCCACGGCTGGCCAGGTCGTCGGCCGCTGTCGCGTAGAACTCGCGCGGACCCTGAAGCCCCGGCGAGAACAGCACAACCGGCCACTTGGCCTTGATCGGTGGAGCGTCCACTCGGGCCTGTCGCAGCGTCCCGGACCAGTCGACCGTCCCAGCCGGAACGTCCAGGAACGCGGGGCTGGAGATGATCGGGTCGGCGGCCGCGGCGAGGCCCGGGGCGAGCCACGGCGCCTGCCGGCCCTTGCGCTGGGCCGGGTAGCTGACGGTGACCATCAGTTCCCGGTTCTTCTGCGGCCCGAACGGGTCGAGCCGGGTGGAATCGACGAGGTGAGCGTCGAACGTGCCGACCGGTAGCGGGCCGGTGAGCTGCGGAGACACCAGTGTGGAGGCGGTCAGGACGGCCGCCATCAAGAGCTGCATAGTTGATCTACCCCCTTCGCGCGGCAGCCTTCCAGCCGCCCACTGAGAGGGCGCTGAGAGCTTGTGGCGGGGGTGATCCAGTGCCATGTTGAGAGCTGACGTACCAGCTGGTCCTCTGGGTGGGGAGATCACGGATGCGGCGAACGAGGATGTTCGGGTTGCTGGCGGTGTGCGGTCTGCTCGCGGGCTGTCTGGGTCAGACGCAGGAGGGTGACAAGGCGCAGAACGCCGACGCCAAGGAGTTCACGCTGACGATCGTCGCCAACGCGGCGGCGGGCGGGAAGAACGCGCGCGGGGCGAACTGGATCCAGAACTGGGTGATCCCGAAGTTCACCGAACAGCAGAAGGCCAAGGGCGTCACGGCGACGATCAAGTTCGAGCAGAACGGCGCCGGTGACGAGGACTTCAAGACCAAGGTCGCGCTGGACCTCAAGACCGGCGGTGGTGGCGACATCATCGAGATCGACGGGATCTGGCTCGGCGAATTCGCGCAGGCCGGGCAGATCAAGCCCCTCGGTGACGTGGTCGGCAACACCGACTGGGACGGCTGGAACCAGATTCCCAAGGCCGTGCAGGGGCTCGGCGAGTTCGACGGCAAGCGGTACGGCGTGCCGATGGGCACCGACGGGCGCGTGCTGTTCTTCAACAAGAAGCTGTTCGCGCAGGCCGGACTGCCCGCGGACTGGCAGCCCAAGTCGTGGCAGGACGTGCTGGACGCGGGCGCGAAGCTGAAGGCGTTGCCGGGTGTGACGCCGATCCAGCTCAACGCCGGGACCGCGATGGGCGAGGCCACGACGATGCAGGGCGTGCTGCCCGCGCTCGTCGGCACCGGCAAGCCCATCTACGAGAACGGGAAGTGGCAAGGGGATTCGGCTCAGCTGAAGGACGTTCTGGGGCTGTACCAGAAGGTCTACGGCGGCGGGCTCGGTGATCCCGTGTTGCAACAGGAGGCCAAGGGGCGCGATCGGTCGTTCACGCTGTTCGGTGAGAACAAGATCGGCATCCTGTTGGAGAGCGACTACTTCTGGCGTTCGGTGGTGGAGCCCCGCAACGGCGTGGCGAAGATGGCCGACCGCGACACCGCGGTGGGCTGGGCGCTGGTGCCTGCCAAGCAGGCCAAGGCCGGTGTGGGCGGGCAGGACTTCGTGAGCATGTCGGGCGGTGGCGTGCGGGTGATCAACCCGAACACCAAGTACCCGCGGCAGGCGTGGGAGTTCATGCAGTTCCTCAACTCCGCGGAGGCCGTGAAGGAGTCGCTGGCGGGTGCCGCGCAGCTCACCCAGCGCCAGGACGTCAACGACGAGGTGCTCAAGGGCGACCCGATGCTGACGTTCATCTCGGAGAAGGTCCTGCCGATCACCCGGTACCGGCCGGGCCTCGCCGACTACCCGAAGGTGTCGGCGGCGCTGCAGCAGGCGACCGCGGACGTCGTGGCGGGCAAGAGTCCGGACGAGGTGGCGACGGCCTATCGCGCGGCGCTGGTGAAGGCCGTCGGCGAGGGCAACGTTGGCTAGTGGCGTGTGCAAGTACCACCAACTCGCAGTTGGTAGTACTTGCACACGCCTGAACAGCAGGCGGGGGTGAGATGGACAGTTCTGGTCTGGGTGTCCGGCGCGCGGTCACCTTCGTCGCGCCGGCGTTGGTGCTGATCGGGGTCTTCCTGGTCTTCCCCGCGCTCTGGACGCTCTACATCGGCATCACGAACTACCAGCTCACCGGGCCCGCGGCGGCCAACCCGCGGATCGTCGGGCTGGACAACGTCGTCGAGGCCGTGCGCGACCCGTTGTTCACGAACTCGGTGTGGCTGACGGCGATGTTCGTGCTGTTCTCGGCGGTGCTCGGGCAGAACGCGCTGGGCTTCGGCCTGGCGTGGCTGTTGCGCAACGTCCGGCCGTGGCTGCGCCGGACCGTCGAAGGTTTCGTTCTGTTGTCGTGGATCCTGCCCGGCACGGTCGTGGCGTACCTGTGGTTCGCGGTGCTGAGCCGCGACACCGGCACGCTGGGCCTGCTGCTCGGCTCGCCGGAGACAGCCTGGCTGGTGCAGTACCCGATGACGAGCCTGATCATCTTCAACGTGTGGCGCGGCACGGCGTTCTCGATGCTGCTCTACACCTCGGCGCTGGCCGCGGTGCCGCCGTCGCAGATCGAGACCGCGCGGCTGATGGGTGCGTCGGGGTGGCAGACCGTGCGGGACGTGGTGTTCCCGCACATCCGCGGGCACGTGCTGACCAACACGTTGCTGATCAGCCTGTGGACGGCCAACGACTTCACGCCGTTCCTGCTGACCGCGGGAGGGCCGAACCACCAGTCCGAGGTGCTGCCGGTGCTGATCTACCGGCAGGCGCTGGAGGGCGGGCAGCTCGGGTACGCGTCCGCGATGTCGATGCTGTTGCTGGTGGGCAACCTGGCGATCGCCCTGGTGTACCTGAGGCTGCTGCGGAGGCGAGCGTGAGTCCTCTGTGGATGGTCCGGCGGATCGGCTTCTACGTGCTGATCACGCTGGTGCTGGCGTTCTTCGCGGTACCGATGCTGTGGCTGGCCTCGGCGCCGTTCGACTCGAAGCCCGGTCTCGGGTTGCGGTGGCCGGACTGGACGTTCGCCAACGTCGCCGCGACCTTCGAGCACCCGTACGCGCTGACGTCGTTGGTGAACTCGTTGGTGCTGTGCGTGGTCGCGACTGTGGTGACGACGGTTCTCGCTGCCCTGGCTGCGTACGCGTTGTCGCGGGTGCGGATCCCTGGCCGCGATCTGCTGCTCTACCTGCTCTTGCTGCTGTCGTCGGTGGTGACGGGCACGGCCGCGATGGTGCCGATCTTCGTGATGATGCTGCAGCTCGGCCTGATCAACTCGCAGTTCGGCACGGCGCTGGTGATCGCGGGCGGCATGTTGCCCGCGGCCATCTTCATCCTGAAGGACTTCATGGATGCCGTGCCGCGCTCGTACGAGGAGTCGGCGCGGGTGTTCGGCGCCTCGCCGTGGCAGGTGCTCGGCCACGTCGTGCTGCCGGTCGCACGGCCCGGTGTGGCGACCATCTTCGTGTGGGCGTTCGTCAACGCCTGGGGCAACTTCCTGCTGCCGTTCCTGCTGATGCGCGACGTCGGCCAGCAGCCGGCGGCGGTGCTGCTGCGCACCCTGTACGACGAGGGCGGCAGCGCCAACCTGACGGTGATCCCGGTGTTCTCGCTGCTGTACTCGATCCCGGTGGTCGTGCTGTACCTGTTCGTGAGCAAGCGGTACGGGTTCCGATTCCACGGAGGCATCAAGAGCTGATGGCGGGCATCACGATCGAGGAGCTGTCCACCGTCTACCCCAACGGGGTGCGGGCGGTGGACGCGCTGGACCTCGAGATCTCCGACGGCGAGCTGTTCGCCCTGCTCGGCCCGTCGGGCTGTGGCAAGACCACGCTGCTGCGCACGATCGCCGGGCTGGAGGCCGCCACCGACGGCGCGGTGGCGATCGGGGAGCGGGACGTCACGCGGTTGCAACCCGGTGACCGCCGGGTCGCGATGGTGTTCCAGGACTACGCGTTGTTCCCGCACATGACCGTTGCGGAGAACATCGCCTATCCGTTGCGGGTGCGGGGTGCCGCGAAGTCGGTGCAGCACGAGACCGCGGTGCGCACGGCCGGCGGGCTGAGTCTCGGGGCGTTGCTGGATCGCCGCCCCGGACAGCTTTCCGGTGGGCAGCAGCAACGGGCGGCGCTGGCGCGTGCGGTGGCGGCGTCGGCCGAGGTGCTGCTGCTGGACGAGCCGCTGTCCAATCTGGACGCCCGGTTGCGGTTGGAGGCGCGGACGTTCCTCAAGAAACTGCAGCGCGAGCTGGAGCTGACGACCGTGTTCGTGACGCACGACCAGGCCGAGGCTCTGGCGTTGGCCGATCGGATCGCGGTCATGGACGCGGGCAAGATCCGGCAGCTCGGGACGCCGCGGGAAGTGTTCCAGCGGCCGGCGGACACGTTCGTCGCGAACTTCATCGGATCGACGCCGATGAACCTGGTGCCGCGCGGGGATGTCATCGTGGGCGTTCGGCCCGAGTACCTGTCGCCTGCCGCGGACGGATTGTTCACCGGATCGGTGTCCATTGTGGAGAACCTCGGCGTCACGTCGCTGGTGACGTTGGACTGCGGCGAGGACCAGATCGGGTACATCGTGCCGGAGGACGACGAACCCGAGGTCGGCACCACGGTGACCGTGGACGCCCCGCCCGCACGTGTTCTGCGCTATGACAAGGAGACCGGCCTACTCGTGAGGTGATCCCCGATGTTCCAGACCGACGGCTACGAGACGCACTCGAGCGTGCTGGCTCCGGCCAAGTTCGAGGCGCTGGCAGCACATTTCGAGGCCAAGCTGGCGGCGTTGCCCGAAGGGCGGCGGCCCGAGCACATGGACGTGCCGCACCAGACCGACCCGGCGCTGTTCGAGTGGCTGCTGGACCCGGACGTGCTGGACCTCGTCGAGTCGCTGATCGGCCCGGACATCGCGCTGTTCTCGTCGCACTTCATCTGCAAACCCGCCGGTGACGGCAAACCCGTGCCATGGCACCAGGACGCACACTTCTGGCGCGACACCATCTCACCGGCGGGTGACGCGATCACCGTCTGGCTGGCCATCGACCCGTCGACGGTCGAGAACGGCTGCCTGCGCGTGATTCCCGGCAGCCACCTCGCGCCCGTGGCTCATCAGGGCAACGACGACTCGTTCTTCAACCAGGAGACTGAGGTCGACGAGTCGCGGGCTGTTGACGTGGAACTGGAACGCGGTGCGTGCAGTGTCCACTCGGCCATGCTGGTGCACGGCAGTCCGCCGAACCGCAGCACGTTGCGGCGCTGCGGTTACACCATGCGGTACCTGCCCACCACGGTCCGGTTCCTGAAGTCCGGCGAGCACAAGATCTACCTGGCGCGTGGCCGTGACCACGCCGGCAACACCTACAGCTCGATCGAGAGCTCCTGAACGGCCGCCTCGTCCACCTCGTCCACCTCGTCCACCTCGATCGCCAGCCTGGGTCCGGTGGGCACCTTCGCCACGGCGACATCGATCGCGTCCAGTTTGACGAAGGTCGCGAGATCGCTGGTGCCAGATAACCGGTGATGGTCGGGAAAATCGATTCAGCCGTCTCATCTGTCCAGGCGGGGATCGGAGTTGCCTCGCCCCGCCCGTGCACGCGGTCGATGGTCTGGTCCAGCTTCATCACTCCTCCGTCTTGACCGGTCAGTGGACCGGACATAGCGTACGGGAAAGCGCTTTCCTACCCGAGGGAGCTTCGTGAACACGGTTCCGGCGGACCGCTGGCGCGGCCTCGTAGAGCGAACGTGGCGTCCGGCCGCGCTGCTGGCCGCGTGCCTTGCGATCTGGCACCTCATCACCGTCACCGGCCTGGTCGAGGCCTACCTGGTGCCGTCGCCGGGCAAGACCTTCGACCTGTTGATCGACAAGTGGTCGTACCTCTGGGGCCACACCTGGGTGACCACCTACGAGACGATCCTGGGGTTCGTCATCGCGGGCGTCCTCGGCGTGCTGGTCGCCGTCGCGATGGTCTATTCACGGACGATCGAGAGCACGGCCTACCCGCTGCTGTTGTTCGCGCAGGTCATCCCCAAGATCGCCATCGCGCCGCTGTTCGTGGTGTGGCTCGGTTTCGGCTTCGAGCCCAAGGTCATCGTGGCCGTGCTGATGGCGTTCTTCCCCGTTGTCATCTCGACCGTCACCGGTCTCAAATCGGTCGACACCGAGATGCTCGAGCTCGCGTCCACGATGGGCGGCGGGCCGGTCAAGACGTTCGTGAAGATCCGTTTCCCGGCGGCGTTGCCGCATCTGTTCGCCGGACTCAAGGTCGCCGTGACGCTCGCCGTGACCGGTGCCGTCGTCGGTGAGTTCGTCGGTTCCAACGAGGGCCTCGGCTACGTGATCCTGCAGGCCAACGGCAACATGGACACGCCGATGCTGTTCGCGGGCCTGATCGTCACGTCGTTCGTCGGCGTTCTGCTCTTCCTCCTGCTCGACCTCGCCGAGAAGCTGATGCTGCCCTGGCACGCCAGCCGGCGAGGCGCCGCCGTCACAACCCTTCTAGCGAAAGGCGGATCATGAAGAAACTGCTCGCAGGCCTTCTCCCCGCGATGCTGGTGGTTGCCGCCTGCGGTGGAGGCGGTGGCAGTTCGACGCAGGGCGGCGGTGAGACCAAAGACGTCACGCTGACCCTCAACTGGTACCCGTACGGCGAGCACGCGCCGTTCTACTACGGGGTCAAGCAGGGCATCTACGAGAAGCACGGCATCAAGCTCAAGATCCAGGCGGGCCAGGGTTCCGGCAAGACGGTGACCGCGACCGGCGCAGGGCAGACGGACTTCGGCTGGGCGGACACGTCCGCGCTCGCCACGGCCGTCGAGCAGGGCGTGCCGGCCAAGAGCATCGGGGTGTTCCTGCAGACCACGCCCGCGTCCGTGCAGTTCTTCACGGAGAAGAACATCAAGAAGCCCGCTGACCTCAAGGGCAAGTCGGTCGCGACGACCGCGGGTGACGCGCTGACGAAGACGTTCCCCGCGTTCCTCAAGCAGAACGGCATGTCGGAGGCCGACGTCTCGATCCAGAACATCGACCCGGCGGGCAAGATGGCCGCGGTCATCTCCAACCGCACCGACGTGTTGCTGGGCTTCGCCTCCGACCAGGGACCGACGATCAAGGAGAAGTCCGGCAAGGACGTGTCGTACCTGCGGTTCTCCGAGTTCGGGTTGAACTACTTCAGCAACGGCCTGCTCACCTCGAAGACCATGCTGCAGAAGGATCCCGACCTGGTGAAGAAGATGGTCGCGGCGACGCAGGAGGCGTGGGCGGAGGCCGAGAAGTCACCGGAGGCCGCGGCAGAGTCGATGAAGGGCGCCGCCGAGCAGCTGCCGTCGCCGACGGTCGTGCTGGAGCAGTTCAAGACGACGCTGACGTTGCTGCACACGGACGCCACGAAGGGCAAGGCGCCGGGCGTCAACACCCTGGACGACTGGAAGAAGACCATCGACACGTTCAAGCAGACCGGCATCATCAAGGAAGCGTCCGAGCCCTCGGCGTACTGGGAAGAAAGCGTGGCCCCGAAGGGATGAGCGTGACTCTGGGAACCACCACCTCCGCCGTCGCGATCGACGACGTCTCCGTGCGCTTCCAGTCGAAGCGCACGGAGGTGACCGCCATCCAGCAGGTCTCGCTCGACGTCGCGCCGGGCGAGTTCGTGTCCATCGTCGGCCCGTCCGGCTGCGGCAAGTCGACGCTGCTGAAACTGGTGTCCGGCTTGCTGAAGCCGTCCTCCGGCTCGGTCACCTTGCTGGGCGAGGAGGTGCGCGGACCGCGGCACGACATCGGGTTCGTGTTCCAGCGGGCCGCGTTGCTGGAGTGGCGTTCCGCGCGGCGCAACATCCTGCTGCAGGCCGAGATGCGGGGCATGAACTCGGCGGAGGCGGGCAAGCGGGCCGACGAACTCATTGAGATGACTGGACTCTCGGGGTTCGAGAACGCCCTGCCGCACGAGCTGTCCGGCGGCATGCAGCAGCGCGTGGCGTTGTGCCGCGCGCTGCTGCACGAGCCGCGGGTGCTGCTGATGGACGAACCGTTCGGCGCGCTGGACGCGTTGACGCGCGAGCAGATGAACGTCGAGCTGCACCGGGTGTGGCGGGAGACCGGCACGACGGTGCTGCTGGTGACGCACTCGATCGCGGAGTCGGTGTACCTGGCGAACCGGGTGATCGTGCTGACGCAACGGCCCGCGGTGGTCAAGGAGGTCATCGAGGTCGACCTGCCTTCCGAGCGCGACTACTCCGCGACGATGGCCCGTCCGGAGTTCTCCACGGCCACCGCTCACATTCGAGACCTGCTGGGGGCGGTAACCGGGCACGATTGATCTCGCCCCCATGGCGTCTGCAAGTACCACCAACTCAAGATCATCCAGCACTTTCCTACCGCCAACTCGCCGGCCGGGTTCTAGGGCGGTTGGGTGTAGTTGGCGGCGATTCGATCAAGAGTTGGTGGTACTTGCAGACGCCAACAGTGCCATCCCGTTGGTGTCCCTCGTGCTGGCGACGGCTTCTCCTCGTTGACAGGGGCATGACACCCTTGTGACCGGGGTCACCCGTGGGTAGAGTCTGGCTCGCCGCCGCGTGGTAAGCGCTTTCCAAGCCGATCCACGAGGTGGTGTGCGATGTCCAGACGATCGCTCTCGATCTTTGCCGCGCTGGCTGTCGCCGCGGCCACCCTGGTGCCACCGGCGGCCGCCCAGGCCGGCCCGGTCTCCGATCCACTGCCGACGCCCGCGGCGTCCGGTGTCGGCGTGAAGCTGCAGGAGATCGCGCGGCTGCCGCAGTCCTCTACCACGCCCACCGCCGGTGACAGCAGGCTCAAGCAGTACAACCGGGTCAACTACCTCGGCGAAATTCCGGACGGCTCCGGACGGTTCTACGTGCCGGACATGAACGGCAAGCTGTACACGCTGAACCGGGACGGCAGCGGACAGCGCACATTCCTCGACGTCCGCGCCACGATCGGCGGGAACTTCCACAACCACCAGGGACTCGGCAGCGGGTTCGGGTTCGTGGCGTTCCACCCGCAGTTCGCGGCGAACGGCAAGTTCTACACCGCGCACACGGAAGCGAAGGACGCGTTGAAGAACCGCAAGCCGGATCTTCCGTCGGCGTCGAACGCGGTGGTGCACGGCGTCATCACCGAGTGGACCGCGACGAACCCGAAAGCGGCGACGTTCGCGGGCACCCGGCGCGAACTGTTGCGCATCGGGTTCGAGATGTACCTGCACGGGTTCCAGGAGATCGGCTTCGGCCCGGACGGCCTGCTGTACCTGGCCGTCGGTGACGGTGGCATCGGGTACCGCTCGGACGTGCCGCAGGACGTGAAGGTGCCGCAGGGAAAGATCCTGCGCATCGACCCGGCCGGAACCAACAGCGGCAACAAGAAGTACGGCATCCCGCCGTCGAACCCGTTCCTGGGCAGGCCGGGCGCGCTGGCCGAGCTGTACGCGATCGGCATGCGCGACCCTTACCGGTTCAGCTGGGACTCCGGTGGCACGCGCAAGATGTTCCTGGGGCACATCGGTGAGAAGGTCGTCGAGTCGGTCTACGAGGTCACGCCCGGCGCGAACCTCGGCTGGGGGCAGCGGGAAGGCCATCTGACCTACCGCCGCAACGACTCCAAGTGCCAGCTCTACCCGTTGCCCGCCGACGACGCGAAGTTCGGCTACACCTATCCGGTCGCGGGCTTCGACCACAACCGTCCCAACGGCGGTTGCGGGGACAGCGGCAACGCGTTGATCGGCGGTTTCGTCTATCGCGGCACGGCGATCCCTCAGTTGCAGGGCAAGTACGTCTACGGCGAAGGCGTGAAGGGCCTGCTGTACTACGCCGACGAGAAGGACATGCGGGCCGGCGCGCCGATCGCGAAGACGTTCGAGCTCGCGGTGTACGACTCGGCGGGCAAGCGCACGACGATGAAGACGCTGGCCGGCAAGAGCCGCGTCGACCTGCGGCTCGGCACCGACGCGGCCGGTGAGCTCTACGTGCTGGCCAAGGCCAACGGCAAGATCTGGAAGGTCACCGGCACGATCCAGACGACGGAAGCCTGTGAGTCCGGCAGCGACGTGGTTTCCGGCGTCAACTCGGCCGCCGACTGGAAGCCCGTCACGCCGTCGCGCTGGCGGTTCCCCGGCAACGAGGTGGTGCTGTCCAAGGCCGGTGCGGCGCGGCCGGGTCCGCGGCGGCCCAACGAGTACGCGGTCGTCAGCAAGGGACCGGCGTTCGGCAACGTGACCGTCGACGCGCAGGTGCGGCTGGACACGCCGGTCTCGCAGAAGGACCGCGACGTGGTGATCGTGTTCGGTCACCAGTCGGACAACCGCTTCTACTACGTGCACCTGTCGTCGGACAACAAGATCTACCCGCACAACGGGATCTTCCTCGTCGACAACGCCGACCGGCTGCGCATCGACGACCAGTGGAACGGTTCCGTCGGCGCCCCGCCCGCCATCACGGACATGAAGTGGCACCGCGTCCGCATCACACATTGCGTGGACACAGGCGTGATCGCGGTCTACGTCGATGGTTCCTCACAACCGTTGATGACGGCGACGAACACGGTGCTGAAGTCCGGACGCGTCGGGTTTGGTTCGTTCGACAACATCGGCCGCGTCGCCGACCTCAGGATCAGCGGGAAGGCCGCGAACTCCGCGCTGTCCTCCCCGGACGACGTGTCTCCCGGCATCGCCTCCGCGGTGGTGAACCACTACGACTTCGAGCACCCGCTGGCGAGTGACCCCAAGAAGGAGGACGACATCGGCCGGGCCGACTCGCGCACGCCGATCTCGTTGATCAACGGTGGTACGGCGATGCGCACGGCCGACGGCGCGTTCCCGGGTTCGACGACGTCGTTGCAGCTCAAGCAGGTGCGGCCGAACAACAAGAGCAACGACGACTGGAAATCCGGCGTCTACAGCTCCGGCGGGGTCGCGTCGATGAAGGCGTTCAGCAAGGCGCGTTCCATGTCGATCATGACGTGGGTGAAGGTGACCGGGGAGGCGCCTGCCCGCAACTCGAACAGCTCCGGCACCGGCGACTTCTACGGCGCGATCGGGTTCGCGGGGATCCTCGCCGGTGACTCGGACGGCCACGCCGCGCGGGCGTTGCTGGAGACCGAGAACCACGACGGCGCGATGCGGCTGATCGCGCTCGGGCGCAGGGTGGACGGCAGCGACAAGCAGTACTGGGTGTCCAGTGCCGACTGGAAGACGTTGATACCGCCGGGGAAGTGGGTGTTCCTCGCGGGCACGTTCGACTTCGACAACGGCACGATCGGCCTCTACGTCGACGGCAAGCCCGTTCCCGGCTCCTACGCGGTGAAGGGTGATCCGTGGAAGATCATCGGTGCGCCCGAGCCGGACGTGACGTCGTCGGCGAACCCGCGCGGGATCAAGATCGGCGGCAGTCACCCGCAGAACAACCGCGAGGTCAACGCCTGCAACTGCCGGTTGGACAGCCTGATGCTGCTGGACCGTGCGCTGACGGCCGACGAGGTGCGCGGCCAGTACGAGTGGGTCACCAAGGGCCGGGGGTGAAGGGGTTGTAACCACCTTATTAGCTAGGTAGATTCCGGTGGGCCGCTGCTTGGAAAGCGCTTTCCGCTGCCGTGCTGCACGGCCTGGCCCACAGGGTGGTGGGGGATGTACAGACGGTTTTCTCGTTTGGCTGTCACAACATTCGTGCTCTCAGCGTTGTTCGTGCCCATCGCATCGGCGCAGTCCGATGCGCCGATCGCCGATCCGCTGCCGACGCCCGGTGCCTCCGGCATCGGCCTGGAGCTGACCGAGGTCACGCAGCTGCCCGCGTCGCAGCCCGTGCCCCCGCCGACCGACGCGCGCCTGCGCCGGTACAACCGCATCAACTACCTCGGCGAGCTGCCCGACGGCTCCGGCCGGATGTTCGTGCCGGACATGAACGGCAAGCTCTACCTGCTGGACAACGGGGTTCAGCACGCGTACCTGGACCTGGGCGCGATCGTCGGCCCCGACTTCCACAACCACCGCGGCCTCGGCAGCGGCTTCGGGTTCGCGGCGTTCCACCCGAACTTCAAGCGCAACGGCAAGTTCTACACCGTGCACACCGAAACCGGTTCCGCGCTGACGACGAAGAAGCCGGATTGGGCTTCCCCTGGCGACAACCAGGTGCACGGCGTGATCACCGAGTGGACCGCGTCGGATCCGCGCGCCGACCTGTTCTCCGGTACGCACCGCGAGATCATGCGCGTCGGCTACGCGTCGTTCATCCACGGCTTCCAGGAGATCGGCTTCAACCCGAACGCGCGCTGGTGGGACGAGGACTACGGCCTGCTCTACCTCGCTTCCGGCGACGGCGGCATCGGCGTCTCGACGACGTTGCCGCAGGACCTGGCGCTGCCGCAGGGAAAGATCCTGCGCATCGACCCGGCCGGCAAGAACGGGATCAACGGCCAGTACGGCATCCCGCGCGCGAACCCGTTCGTGCGCACGGCGGGTGCGCTGGGTGAGATCTACGCATACGGCATGCGCGACCCGTACCGCTTCAGCTGGGACTCCAAGGGCTCGCACAAGATGTTCCTCGGCCACATCGGCGAGAAGGCCGTCGACTCGGTGTACGAGGTGCGCAAGGGCGCCAACCTGGGCTGGAGCGAACGCGAGGGCATCTGGTCGTACCACCGCGGCGACCCGTCGTGCGGCGTGTTCCCGCTGCCCGCCGACGACGCCAAGTACGGTTTCACCTATCCCGTCACGGCGTTCGACCACAACCGGCTCGCCTCCCAGCGGCCGTGCGCCGACAGCGGCAACGCGTTGATGGGCGGCTTCGTCTACCGCGGCTCGAAGATCCCTTCGTTGCGTGGCAAGTACATCTACGGCGAGGGCGTGAAGGGCCTCATCTACTACGCCGAGGAACGCGAGATGCGCGCGGGCAAGCCGATGGCCACGACGCGCGAGATGATGGTCTACGCCGGTGGACAGCTGACCACCATGAAGGCGTTGGTGAACGACCCGAACCGCGTCGACCTGAGGTTCGGTCAGGACGCCGCCGGTGAGCTTTACGTGCTGGCCAAGGCCAACGGCAAGATCTGGAAGGTGACGGGTGCTCGCACCTTCGCCTCCTGCCGCTCCGGCCACGACTATGTTTCCGGTGCTTCGTCGGCTCGTTCGTGGGAGCCGGTGACGCCGTCGTTGTGGCAGTTCCCCGGTCGTGAAGTCGTGCTGGCACAGGCTGGTGTCGCACGTCCCGGGCCGCGCCGGCCGTTCGAGTACGCGGTGCTGAAGAAGGGCCCGGCGTTCGGTTCGGTGCAGGTGGAGGCCCAGGTGCGGCTGGACACGCCGGTGGCGGAGTCGAACCGGGACGTGATCATCGTGTTCGGGTACAAATCGGACACCGAGTTCTACTACGCGCATCTGTCGTCAGACAACAGGATCTATCCGCACAACGGGATCTTCGTCGTGAACAACGCGGACCGGCTTCGCCTTGACCACCAATGGGATGCGGCCCGTTCCGTCGGCGCCGCACCGGCGATCTCCGACACGGCCTGGCATCGCGTGCGGGTCAAGCACTGCGCCGATTCGGGAGAGATTGCGGTCTACGTGGACGGTTCGCCGCATCCGCTGATGACCGCCGTGGACAAGACCTTCTCGTCCGGCCGGGTCGGGTTCGGCTCGTTCGACAACATCGGCCGGCTGCGCGACCTGCGCGTGCGGGGCAAGGGAGTTCGGTGATGAGACGACTGCTGGTGCTGGGCCTGGTCGCGGTGTTCAGCGTCGGCCTGGCCGTTCCTGCCCAGGCCACGTTCGGCACGGTGCTGCCCACCCTGACCCGCAACCTGGTGTCCTACTACGACTTCGAACACCCGGTGCGCGGCAACAAGGCTCTCGAACAGGACAGCGGCCGCTCCGGCACCACGCTGTCGCTGATCAACGGCGGCACCGACATGCGGGTGCGCGACGGAGCCTTCCGCAGGAGCCGCAACGCGTTGCAGCTCAAGCAGATCAACCCGGCGGTAGCCGGCAACGACGACTGGAAGGCGGGCCTGTACAGCGACACCGGCGTGCCCACCATGCGTGCCTTCAACGGCGCCCGCCAGGCGTCGATCATGGGCTGGGTGAAGATGACGGGCCAGAACCCCGCCCCGAACTCGAACTCGGCCAACCCCAACGACTTCTACGGCGCGATCGGCTTGGCCGGCGTGCTGACCGGTGACTCCAACGGCCACGCGGTGCGCGCGCTGCTGGAGCTGATCCAGGTCGATGGCGAGCTCAAGCTGGTCGCGCTGGCCAGGCGGATCGACGGCGGCGACTCGCAGACGTTCGCCGCCACCGAGGACTGGCAGACGTTGCTGCCGCAGAACCAATGGGTGTTCCTGGCGGCCACGTTCGACTTCGACACCGGCGCGATGGTGCTGTACCGCAACGGAAAACCTTTGGCCGGCAAGTACGTCGTCGCGGGTGACCCGTGGAAGCTCGAGGGCGAACCGGAACCGGACGTGGCGTCGGCGACCGATCCGCGCGGCATCAAGATCGGCGGCAGCTACCCGCAGAACAACCGCGAGGGCAACGCCTGCAACTGCCGGATGGACAGCCTGATGTTCCTCGACCGCGTCGCGAAGCCGTGGGAGGTGGCGGCGCAGTACTACTGGATGAAGAGCTGACCTCGACTGTTCGTCATCGAGTGGAATCGCTGTAATGCCAATGCATTGCGGCACGAAGTGCAGAAGGCCTCGTGGCCCTCGCCCGCCGGTGGTGAGGGCCACGAAGGTCGTTGGCCGGCTCGCGTTCCGTGGGCCGAGTGGGAAAACCTTTCGAGGACGCCACCCCTGACCTGCCACCCTGGTGTGATGCTGCTCAAACTGACCGGCTCCAGCTGTTCAGGCAAGACCACGCTCGCTCGCTCCGCAGGCGACCGGCTGGAGCGGGTCGCCGTGCACGACTTCGACGAGGTCGGCGTCCCCGAAGATGCCGATCGCCACTGGCGCCACCGCATGAACGAGATGTGGGTGCGCCGTGCGTTGGAGTACCAGGACCGCGGAGTCGACCTCTTGCTGACCGGGCAATCCCCGCTCGGAGAGGTCCTGGCCACGCCCTCCGCCCCGTTGCTGGACGGAATCGCGGTGTGTCTGGTCGACGTGTCCGACGAGGTCCGGCGCAGCAGGCTCACCATGCGCGACGCGGGCCGGTGGGACGCTCGGGCGGTTGACGCCTTCCTCGGCTGGGCGGCCTGGCACCGCGAGCACGCCAGGAATCCCCGGCATCGACCCGACGCCATCATCGGCGACAGCTGGCCTCGGATGGCCTGGCACCGTTGGACCGGGTGGACTGCCGGCGATCGGCGATGGTGCACCGATCTGGTCGACACCACGGACCAGCCCGTCGCGGAATCCGCAGATCAGGTCGAGCAGTGGGTGACCCGGCAACGCGACGCGCTCCTGTCCGGCCGTCTCGCCCTCTCGCGGGGCTGGTCAGATCCTGCCTAGTCGAACACCAGCACACCCTGGGTCACGGGCTGCATCGTGCCCACCTTGGCCTCGCTCACCTTCATCTTGCTGACGTCGGCGATCGGCTGGCCGTCGGTACCGATGAACGTGACCTTCGCGGGCCCCATGCCCGGCAGCTCGGCGGTCATCGTGTTGATGGCGAACGCGTTCGTGTCGTCGTCGACGTCGAGCTGCACACCCGCGAACGCGGTCTGACCCGGCTGGAGCGTGATCGACGGGCCCTCGCCGGGCACGAGCTTCTGTTCCACCGGGATCGCCGCCGGCTGGTTCGCCAGGTTGGTGAAGGCGAGCTTCGGCCAGCCCTGGAAGGTGATCGGCGCCGACCCCTGGTTGGTCGCGGCGAGCAGACCCAGGCCGGGCTTGCCCTGCATGGTCAGGTCGACCTTCACCGTGGGCTCCTGCTTGTCGCTCGCGGAGGTGGCGCTGGTCGTGGGTGCCTGGCTCTGTGACGCCGAATCCTGGGGCGCTGAGCTCGGCGTCGACGCCCCGCAGGCCGTGGCGCTGACCGTGAGAACAAGAGCGAGGATCGTGACACGCATTCGCTCAACCCCTTGGAGCTCGGTGCTAGTTGATCTCCATCGAATAGCCCTGCCCCGGGGTGTGGCAAACCTCGACCGCCCGATCGGGTGTCATAACGTGGCGATCTTCACCGCCTTCGCCATCGCCTCGAACCCCTTGTCACCGGGGTGCAGGTGGTCGCCCTGGTCGTAGGCGGGCCTGATCCGCTGCGGGTCCGCCGGGTCGCGGATCACCTGGTCGAAGTCCACGACGGCGTCGAAGTCCTTGCTGGTGCGGATGTACGAGTTCACGGCCTGCCGCACGGCTTCGAGCTCGTCGGTGTAGCTGTTCCAGCCCTTGAACGGCGTGATGGTCGCGCCGATCACCCGCAGGCCGCGGTCGTGGGAGCGCTGGGCGATCTGCTTCAGCGCGGCGATGATCTTCGCGGGGTCGGTCTCGTGCGGGGTCTGCTGGATGTCGTTGATGCCCTCGAACACGATGACCGACCGGACGCCGGACTGCGTCAGCACGTCGCGGTTCAGCCGGGCCTGCGCGTTCGGGCCTGCCGAGCCGCCGTCGAGCAGCAGCCGGTTGCCGCTGATGCCCGCGTTGAGCACGCCCATGCGGGTGTTGATCCGGTCGGCGAGCTGGTCGGGCCAGCGCAGGTTCGCGCCCCAGGTCGAGTTCGCGCCGTCGGTGATCGAGTCGCCCAGCGCGACGACGCTGCCCTGCAACGACGACGAGCGCACGTCGACGCCCGAGACGTAGTGCCAGACGCTGGTGCGCTCACGGAAGGCCGCGGCGGACTCGTCGGCCGTGTGGTTGCCGTCGCGGGTGAAGTACGAGTTCTGCATGGACAGCTGGTGGTGCGTGACCGGGCCGCCCGGCGACGGCGTGTAGACGGTCACCAGGAGGTCGGAGTCGGCGGGGACGGTCAGCGCCACGCCGTCGCTGACCACGTCGGCTCCGGGCGCGGCCGTGATCGACTGCGCGCCGCCGAACGTCAGCGTGCGCATCGTGCCCGGCACCGCGAGCGGTGTGTCCGGACCGGCCGCGCGAGCCACGGTGACCTGGCCGAACACCGTCGGCGTGCGGCCGTAGGCGTTGGAGAGCCGGACGCGGATCTCCTTGCCGCCCGCGCTGACGTGCACGATGTTGCGGATCGAGAAGTTCGGGTAGCCGTTGTCGGTGCCGGGCACGGCCGAGGACGGCGCGGTGGCCCAGGTGCCGACCCATCTGGCCGGTGCGGCCTGCGCCGGGGAGGCCACCGCTACGAGCAACGCCACTGCCAGCAGAAAGCGCGTCATGCACTTGACCTTGGCAGCGCTCCCACAGCTCCGGTATCCGCCGATCTTCGGGTCTACGCTGGCATCGTGTGGAATGGAGCTGACTACCAGCGCAGGTTCGACTCGCTCGCCGAGTCGGGTATGGACGTGCACGGCGAGGCAACGTTCGTGCGCGCGTACGAGCCGAAGACCGTGCTGGACGCCGGGTGCGGCACCGGCAGGGTCGCGATCGAACTGGCGAAGCACGGCATCGAGGTCGTCGGCGCGGACCGCGACGAGTCGATGCTCGCGCACGCGGCCGAACTCGCCCCCGGCATCACCTGGGTGCGCTCCGACCTGGCCGAACTCGATCTCCACCGCACCTTCGACGTCGTCGTCATGGCGGGCAACGTGCCGCTGTTCACCGAGCCCGGCACCCAGGACAAGCTCGTCGCGGGCGTTGCCAAGCACGTCGGGAAAGTGCTGATCGCGGGCTTCAGCCTGAACCGCGGGTACACCGTCGAGGAGTACGACGAGCACTGCGCGCGGGCCGGGCTGAAGCTGGTCGAGCGGTTCGCCACCTGGGACCGGGAGGAGTTCCGCGGCGGCGACTACGCGGTGTCGGTACATCTGTCTTGATTGGGCCAGAACTCTGGTCTTGCGTCCGCCCCACGGTGTAGGTCTGGTTGATCTACTACCAGGGGGATTCATGCGCTTGCTGGGAGCGATCGCCGTCACCGCGCTCGTGTTGAGCGGGCAGACAGCCGTGGCAGCACCGGCGCCGGTTCAACCGGACCCGTTGCTGGCCTTCCTCGCGGATCCGGGCAAGACGGACCTGGCCAGGGCGGAGAAAGCGCGCGAGGCCCGGACCAGGGCACGAGTCCTGCAGGCTCAAGCTCCCGGGTACACCTACGCCGAACGGGAACCGGTGTCGGCGCGCGGCCGCAACGACAACCCGTGGCTCGCGGAGTCCACGGACTTCCGCAAGCACCGCGGCGCGTTGTTCACCGGCTCGCTGCTCGCGGATCCGACCATGCCGGCGGTCGCCGAGTTCGCCGAACCCAACGACACGCGGGCGACCGCGAGCGACACGGGCGTCGGCACCGCTCACCGCGCGATCCGCACGACCGGCAAGATCACCGGTGCGGACCAGGACTTCTACCGGCTGCGCGGTGCGGGCCACACGACCGTCGACACCCGCACCGAGGGCAGCGACCTCGACACCGTGCTGACCGTGTTCGACGCGGCGGGCAAGGAGATCGCGTCGAACGACACGGTCGGCGTCAGCACCGACGCGCGCCTCGAGACCGAACTCGCCGCGGGTGCCGACTACTTCGTCCGCGTCACCGGCGCATTGGCCACGTCCGGTGCCTACGAACTCACGCTCGGGGCCGGCGAAGGCAAGGGGGACAAGGACTTCTTCGCCATCGACCTCAAGGCGGGCGACGTGATCGGCGCGTCCGTCACGGGTGCCGCGCGCAAGGTCGCCGTGCACGACACCAGGGGCCGCGAGGTGATGGGCTCGCGGCAGGACTTCTCCGGCGTCTACCCCAAGGAGAACCCGCTGCCCGGCGGCGGCAACGCGGTCGCGGACTACCTGGCGCCGCGCGACGGCCGCTACTACGTCGGTGTCGAGGACGGCACCGGCCGGTACGAGCTGACCGTGAAGGCGTTCCGGCCGGGTGCCGAAAAGGCGCCGCAGACAGTGTTCGTGGACTTCGACGGCGCGCTCGTGGACACGACCGTCTGGGGCGTGCCGGGGGAGAAGCAGCTGTCACCGCTCGCGAAGTTCCTGGCGAACTGGGGCCTGTCGGCGGCCGACGAGAACGCGGTCGTCTCCGCCGCCGTCGACACCATCCGGGAGAACCTGGCGCTGCACGGCAAGTTCGGCGTCAAGCTGCTGAACAGTCGCGACCACGCCGACCCGTGGGGTCAGCGGAACGTCAGCCGCCTGGTGATCGGCGGCACGATCGCCGAGTCGGGCGTGGAGACCGTGGCGATCGCGCAGAGCATCGACCCCGGCAACTTCGGGCACGAGGAAACCGCGATGGTGCAGCTCGACCTGCTCAGCCAGCCCGCGGGCGCCGGTGTCTCGCTCAACACCTACATCACGCCCGCCAGCGACAAGACGAAGTTCGTCGGACGCGCGCTGGGCAACATCGCGGCACACGAGCTGGGGCACCTGTCCGGTTCGTGGCACCAGCACCAGTTCAACGCGCACGACACGCTGATGGACCAGGGCGGCAACCCGAAGGCGATGTTCGCGGTCGGTGCCGACGGCATCGGTGGCAACGCCGACGACACGGACATGGACTTCGGCGAGGACGAGTTCGTGCCCAACGAGGGCTTCACTGGTGTCGAGGACGCGGCGAGCCGCACCCGGTGGGGTTACCGCCGCGGGTAGGCCGTCGCGAAAGGACCGTCTCGCCGCCGGCAGGTCACGCCGGCGGCGGGTCTATGTCACAGATCAGGTGTTCCGGAGTTTCTCGGCGTGGCGGCCCGGCGGCGGCGTTACGGTGTCCGCAGTCGGAGTGGTGTGAGGGCAGGAGCCTGGCGTGACGTCGTGGACCGAAGTGATCAACTATGTCCGGGTCAGGTACGAGGTGCTGGAGGAGACCGGTGACTGGCTGCGCTTCCGGCTCGGCACCGAGGGCGAACGGACGCAGCAGGTCTCGGTGCACCACCTGCCGGACCTCGACGGCCAGGAGTGGGTGGAGATCTCCTCGCCCGTCGGCCGCGCGGACGAGATCGACCTGCGCCGCTTCCTCGAGCTGGCCGGTGCGCCGGAGCTCGGTGGCGCGGCCGTGGTGGACGGTCTCGCGCTGCTCAAGCACGTGGCTCCGCTGGAGGACCTGAGCATCCGCGAGGAGTTCGAGCGCCCGCTCACCCTCCTGGTCGGGCGCGCCGACGCCATGGAGCACGAGCTGACCAGCGGCGACCGCTTCTGACCGAGGTCACCCGTACGCTCTGGCAGCCGCCTCGATGAACGCCCTGGTCAGCGGGTCGTCCTTGGTCCACGCGAGCACGACGGGGCTGGGCGCCAGGTCGGCCAGCGGGACGACGGTCAGCTCGTCGCCCAGGTCGTGGCCGAGCGGCGCCAGGCCGACGGATCCGTTCCACAGCACGGATTGCACGCACTCCTGGACCGCGCGGACGACCGGGCCCCGCCGGGGTTCGCCGCCGTTCCAGTAGTTCCGCCAGATCTCGTCGGTGCCTTCCGGGAACTGGAACCAGTCGCGGCCGGCGAGATCGCCGGTGGTGAGGCGGTCGCGCCGGGCGAGCGGGTCGTCCGCCCTGAGCACGGCGCCGACCGGGTCCTGGCGCAGCACAAGGGTTTTCAGGCCGGTCTCGTCGAACGGTCCGCGGGTCAGGGCGACGTCGACCTGGCCGGTGCGCAGGCCGCAGGTGGGGTCGGTCAGGTCGGTCTCGCGGATGCGGATCTCGATGTCGGGGCGCTGCCGGCGGAACGCGGCCGCGAGCCGGGCCGCGCCGTGGTCGCCGAGCATGCCGACGGTGATGGTCGTGCGTGCGAGCTTGGTGCGGACGCGGTCGGCGTGGTCGAGCAGCGCCCGTGCCTCGTCGAGCAGGGTGTGGCCGGCCTCGGTGAGCGTGACGCCGGCGGGGGAGCGGCGCAGCAGCGTGGTGCCGAGGTCGTTCTCAAGGTGTTTGATCGCCCGGCTCAGCGGTGGCTGGCTCATGTGCAACCGCTGCGCGGCCCGGCCGAAGTGCAACTCCTCGGCGACCGCGACGAAGTAGCGCAGCGTCCGCAGCTCCATGATCAGGCACGATACTCGTTCGGTATCGGGAGTGCCCAACGGGTCTTGGACGCCGGGCAGGGTCCGGCGGTGGAGTGGGAGCATGAACCTTCCAGACCCCGCCGTCCAGGTTTCCGGCGTTGTCGACATCGCCCCCGACGTCCTGGTGATCCCCAACGACCACGTCGCTCTCGTGCCCAACATCGGTGTCATCAGCGGGACCGAAGCGGTTCTCGTCGTCGACACAGGGCTTGGCGGTGTCAACGCGTCCCAGGTGCTCGAGTTCGCGTCGAAGGTGGCGCGCGGGCGGCGGATCTACCTGACGACCACGCACTTCCACCCGGAGCACGCGTTCGGGGCTTCGGTGTTCGGTGCTTCCGGGCTCGGGGGTTCGTACGTGGTGAACCGCGCGCAGGCGGATGACCTGCGCCGCAAGGGGTCCGGCTACCTGGAGATGTTCCGCGGGTTCGGCGGCGCGATCGCCGAACGGCTGGCGGACGTCACCATCCCGGTGCCGGACGTGGTGTTCGACGGCGTGCACTCGCTCGATCTCGGTGGCCGGACCGTGCTGCTGCGGCCGACCGGGCGCGGGCACACGCTGGGGGACCAGGTGATCGAGGTGCCGGACGCGGGCGTGCTGTTCACCGGCGACCTGGCCGAGACCGGGCAGTTCGCGATCTTCCCGTGGTTCCCGCCGCACGACACCGACGTGTCCGGCCTCGCGTGGATCGACGTGATGGATCGGCTGATCGCCGCGGAACCTCGCGTGGTCGTGCCCGGGCACGGCACGACGGGTGGTCGCGAGGTTCTGGAGGGTGTCCGCGACTACCTGCACGAGCTGCGGGACGAGACCTGGCTGCGGCGCGACTCCGCGATGAAGGAGGCGGACGTCGTGACCGAGGTGCGGGCGGTGCTGATCGAACGGCACCCCGGCTGGGCGGGTCAGGAGTGGATCGAGCGCGGGGTCGGGTGCCTGTGCGCCGAACGACCGCCTGGTGACGATGCGCTCAGTAACTTCAGTGTTGACTAAATGTAGTCCTCACCGAGGCGAGCGCGGATGACCTTCTTCGGCACGCACATGACCCAAGCGCCGATGACGAGCTCGGTCATCTCCTCGACGTCCAGTTCGGCCATCGACGCGTGCACCCACTGGAACCGCATGTCGGACTGGCTCGGGAACGCGAACTTGACCGGATCGCTCGCGACCAGCGCTTCGCGTTCCTCGCGCGGGTAACCGAAGCCCAGCACGGTTTCGTCGCGGGACAGGGCGGCGTAGACGATCTGGCCCACGCGGAACTTCACGCGGTCGCGGATGAGGTGCTCGGTGGTGCGCGGCAGTGTCAGTGCCACGGCGCGGATGTCGGCGACGGTGACCATCAGGCAATCCTCCACGCGGCGGAGCCGTTGTGCAGGAAGTTGGCGCGACCGAGCTCGTCGGATCCGACCAGCGACATGACGTGGTGGCCGTCGGGCTTCGGTTCGGCGGTGATGATCGTGTTCTTGCCGTGGCGGACGACCTCGACGGCGGGTTTGCCGGGGAAGCGTTCGGTGCGCGCGTGATACGTCAGGAACGCGCAGCCGTCCTCGGTGGCGAGCGTGAGGTCGTACAACGTGTTGCGGTAGGTGCCGCACATCCACTCGTCGACCGGGGCGGGGTCTGCGGGTGGTGAGGGTGGTGGTGCGCACTCGATGCCGGCCGCGGTGAAGATCTCGTGGGCCAGCGGTTCGCCGCGCGGGCTGTCGGTCAGCACGGCCACCGCCAGACCTTGTGCCGGAACGACCCGCAGGAACGACTTCTGTCCTTTTGAGACACCGGTGTGGCCGACCGTGCCGCCGGGGTACAGCATCCAGCCGAGTCCCCAGCCGGTGATGTCGCCGCCGAAGTCCGGGATGTCGTCCAGCTGGGGTTCACGCAGGGCGGCGAGTGCCGGGTCGGTCAGGTGCAGGCGGACGAACTCCAGCAGGTCGCGCGCGGTCATCTCGAGGTGCGAGCTGCCGGGCGCGATGGCGTTGGCCGAGACGGTCCGCAGGCCCAGCGGCGTGACGAGTTCGGTGTGCAGGACGTCGTCGTAAGGCTTGCCGCGCAACACTTCCACGAGTCTGCCGAGCACTCTGAACCCGCTGTTGGAGTACGAGAACACCTCGCCGGGCGGGAACCAGTGCTCCGCGTCGGCGAGGGCGGCGACGAACTCCTCCATGCTGCCGGTGTCGACGAAGTGGTTGCTGTCGAGACCGCCGGTGTGGGTGAGCAGGTGGCGGGAGGTCAGGGCATCGGCGGCGTGGTCGCGCAGCCGGAAACCGGGCAGGTAGTCGCGGACCGGCCGGTCCAGGTCGAGCGCGCCCTCGTCGACCAGGCGCTGGACCAGGGTGGCCGTCCAGATCTTGGTGATCGAGCCGATCCGGAACGCGGAGTCGGTCGTGCCCTCGGTGGTGATCTCCCCGCCGGCCAGGACGGCGACCTGCGCGTTGGGCACGTCGTACTTCGCGATGAGCTGGTCGAGACTCCCCATCAGGCGATCCTGTAGCAGGCGTTCGTGTTGTGGAACCACTTCGGGCGGCCTTCGGGGTCGCGGCCGACGAACGTGGCGACGTAGTGCGTTCCGAAGTCCGGTTCGAGGGTGATGATCGAGGTGTCGTCGAGGCGGACGACCTCGTCGCGCCGGTGTTCGCCGATGAACTCCGCGCCGAGCGCGTCTCGGGGCACATAGCTGAGGAACGCGCGGCCGTTTTCGTTGGTCAGCACGTAGTCGACCTTCGTGCCGCGGTAGGTGCCGAACATCGTGTCGTCGAGGGGTGCGGGGTTCGCGGGCGGTGTGACGCGCGGCGGGGTCTCGACGCCGGCGAGTTCGCGCAGGGTGTGTGAGAAGACCTCGTGGGCGAGCCCGGGGCCGCCGAGGCTGTTGGTCAGCACCGCGACCGCGACGCCCGCTTCCGGGACGACGCGCAGGAAGGCCTTCTGGCCCAGGGTGGTGCCGGTGTGGCCGACGACGCCGTCGCCGAGCAGCATCCAGCCCAGTCCCCACGCCGGGGCGCCGAGGTTCGGCGGCACGCTCACCTGGTGTTCGCGCAGGACGGCGAACTCGTCGGTGAGGTGCAGGCGGACGAAGGTGAGCAGGTCGCGGGCGCTCATGGCGAGCTGGGCGCCGCCGGGGGAGTTGGAGTACGCGAGCGCCCACGTCTTCACGGGTGCGCCCTGGTCGTGACCGACGGCGGCGCGGTGCAGGATCGCCTCGTAGGCGTTGGTGGAGACGGTGTTCAGGCCCAGCGGCGTGACCAGCTCGGCGCGCAGGACGTCGTGGAACGGCTTGCCGCGCAGCACCTCGACCAGCCGGCCGAGCACGGCGTACCCGGTGTTGCAGTAGGAGAACATCGCGCCGGGCGGGAAGAGCTGCTCGGCGGTGGAGAGGGTGGCGACGAACCTGGCGACCGCGGCGTCGTCCTGGCCGGTGTCGGTGAACAGGTTGCCGTCGATCCCGCTCGTGTGGGTGAGGAGGTGCCGGGCGGTCACGGACTCCGTCGCTTCGGGGTCGCTCAATTCGAATTCCGGCAAATAAGAACGAATCGGACAATCTAGATCAAGAACGCCTTCGTTCACCAATTTCTGGGTCAAAGTCGCCGTCCAGATCTTCGTGATCGAACCGATCTGGAACACCGAGTCCGGCGTTGTCTCAATTCGCGTGTGCAGGCTCAGCAGGCCTGCCGCGTGGTCCTCGATCTCACCGTTCGCGAGCACTGCGACCTGCGCACCTGGCACTTTGTGACGCTGAACCAGTTCAGCGAGATTCCACCCCATGGAAAGACTCTATAGAGGATGGCACCGTTCGCGGCCGGGACGAATTCCGGAACGGTGAGAGCGTGGCCACAGTCCATTCCACTTTTCACCCGATCGGGTGAAAAGTGGAGCAATGAACCTAAGACGGTCCCTTCCGGCTCTTCTTCCGCTCGTGCTCGCCGCGTCCTTCTTCGCGGTCGGCACGGCTGAGTCGGGGACACCGAAGCAGAGCCCCGTCAACGTCACGCCGAACGCGATCCGGTTCGACCCGCACGCGCCGAAGCTGGACGTGACCTATGGGAGCTCCGCGCTCGAACTGAAGTACGTCCGCAAGGACACGGCAGACCCGAACGGTTGCACGATCCGCAACCACGAGGAGACCGAGGAGGCGGAGGTCGAGCCCGGATCGGGCCACGTCACCGTCGCCGGCACCCGGTACGACCTGGTGCAGTTCCACTTCCACACGCCGTCCGAGCACCAGTTCGCCGGCCGCAACACCCCGCTCGAGATGCACCTCGTGCACCGCAGTGCGGAGGGCAAGCTGCTGGTGGTCGGCGTGCCGCTGGTCGTCGGCGGGCACTCCGTCGTGGACGACGTGCTGGCGAAGCTCTCGCCGGAGTGTGGTGCGCCGGTGGACATCGAGCCGATCAACCTCAACCGGTTGCTCCCGGTCGGTCATCACACGCTGCACTACACCGGGTCGCTCACCACGGCGCCGTTCACCGAGGGCGTCGAGTGGTACCTCACCGGTGAGCAGCACGTGTCGGCCGCGACGATCGCCCGGTTCCAGGGGCTGTTCACGGCGGGCAACGCCCGTGCGACGCAGCCGCTGAACGGGCGGACCATCGTCGAGGTCCCGCGGATCTGATCAGCAGTTGACGAGAGAAGGCCGGCTCCCGCCGTGGGGCCGGCCTTCTTCGCGTGTGGCGTGATGCGCTTCACCGATTCACGAGTCGCCTGCAATTGCCCGCGTATGCAACTATTGCTCACGCGGACAACCTACGACTTCAAGGATTGTGTGACATGCCTGTCGCCCTGCTCGCCCTCGCGATCAGCGCTTTCGCCATCGGTACGACCGAGTTTGTGATCATGGGTCTGCTCCCGGAGGTGGCCACTGGCCTCGGCGTTTCGATTCCCTCGGCGGGGCTGCTGATCTCCGGCTACGCGCTCGGCGTGGTGATCGGCGCGCCGCTGCTGACCGTCCTGGGTGGCCGGTTGCCCCGCAAGAAGATGCTGCTGGGCCTGATGGTGCTGTTCATCGCCGGCAACCTGGTCTCCGCCACGGCCGACACCTACGGCGTGCTGATGAGCGGACGGGTCGTCGCGGCGCTGGCGCACGGCGCGTTCTTCGGCGTCGGTTCGGTCGTCGCCGCTGATCTCGTTGCACCCCAACGCAAGGCGAGTGCCATCGCGCTCATGTTCAGCGGTCTGACGTTGGCGAACGTCCTGGGCGTACCGATGGGGACGGCGCTCGGTCAGGAACTGGGCTGGCGCTCGACGTTCTGGGCGGTGAGCGCGCTCGGTGTGATCGGCCTGCTCGGCATCCTGTTCCTGGTGCCGCAGCAGCAGGCGCAGGCCGGCAACCTGCGCGGCGAACTCGCCGTGTTCCGCAATCCGCAGGTGTGGCTCGCCCTGCTGGTGACCGCGCTCGGGTTCGGGGGCGTGTTCGCGTCGTTCACCTACATCGCGCCGATGATGACCGAGGTCGCGGGCTTCTCGCCGGGTGCGGTGACGTGGCTGCTGGTGCTGTTCGGCGTGGGGGCGTTCGCGGGCAACCTGCTGGGCGGCAAGGCTTCCGACCGTTCGGTGATGAAGAGCCTGGTGGTCATCCTGGTCGCGCTGGCCACCGTGCTCACGGCCTTCGTCTTCGCCGCGCACTCGCAGTGGACCGCCGCGATCACCATCGCGCTGCTCGGCGTGGCCGGGTTCGCCACGGTGCCGCCGTTGCAGATGCGCGTCATGCAGGCCGCGGAGGGCGCGCCGGCACTGGCGTCGGCGGCGAACATCGCGGCGTTCAACCTCGGCAACGCCGCCGGGGCGTGGCTGGGCGGTCTCGCGATCGGGAAGGGCCTTGGCTACACCGCTCCGAACTGGATCGGCGCGCTGCTCGTCGTGGGCGGTTTGGCGGTAGCGGTGGTTTCCGTGCTGCTCAGTCGGCGTGTGAGCAGGGGCACCGCGCCAGAGGCTTCTGAAGCGCGTCAGAAGGACCGTAAAATCGTTCCAGTAGCTAACTAGTCCGCAGCTAGCTCGACCGCAGCTGACCAGCCACTGAGATCTGGGGCCACTCCTTGAACACCACCCGCGCCATGACCGCGCTCGCGCTCGGCGGGTTCGGCATCGGTACGACCGAGTTCGCGACGATGGGGCTGCTGCCCCAGATCGCGGAGACCTTCAAGATCCCCGACTACGAGGCCGGCCACGCCATCAGCCTCTACGCCGCCGGTGTCGTCGTCGGCGCGCCGTTGATCGCGGTGCTCGGCGCCAAGCTGCCGCGCAAGGGCATGTTGATCGGCCTGATGCTGGCGGTGGCGCTGGGCAACGGGTTGTCGGCGGCGGCTCAGGACAAGACTCTGCTGCTGCTCGCCCGGTTCGTGGCCGGGCTGCCGCACGGCGCGTTCTTCGGCATCGCGGCGGTGGTGGCGGCAACGCTCGTTGCTCCCGAACGGCGGGGGACAGCGGTCGCGCGCGTGATGGTCGGACTGACCGTGGCGAACCTCGTGGGCGTACCGCTCGCGACGGCCGCGGGGCAGCAGATCGGCTGGCGGACCGCCTATCTCGCGGTCGCGGTGATCGCGATCATTACGGCCGGGGCGATCGCGGCCTGGGTGCCGCGGGTGCCGACGGTCGAGGGCGCGTCGATGAAGGGCGAGGTCCGCGCGTTCAAGCGGCCGACGGTGTGGTTCGCGATCTTCACCGGCATGATCGGCTTCGGCGGCATGTTCGCCGTCTACTCCTACGTCGCCCCGCTCACCACCGAGGTCGCTGGACTGCCGGCGAGCGCGGTGCCGTGGATGCTGGCGGTGTTCGGGCTCGGCATGACGCTCGGCGCGACGTTCGGCGGGCGGTTCGTGGACCGGTCCTCGATGGGCTCGGTGTTCGGCGGCCTGGTCGCGGTCTGCGTGATCCTGGTCCTGTTCGGACTGACCGCGTCCATCCCCGCGTTCATGTTCATCTTCCTGTTCCTGCTCGGGTTCGTCATCCAGATCCTGGCGGCCGCGCTGCAGATCAGGCTGATGGACGCCTCGCCGGACGCGCCGTCGCTCGCGGCCTCGTCGAACCACTCGTCGCTCAACGTCGCGAACGGCGCGGGCGCGTGGCTCGGTGGCCTGGCGATCGCCGCGGGCTGGGGTTACACGTCCACGGCGTGGGTCGGTGTCGCATTGTCGTTGGCCGGCTTGGCGATCGCGGTCGCGTCGGTGCTCTACGAACGGCGCGCCTTGACGCGGGAGACCACGAACCAGCCGATGGCGATGGCCAGCGCGGCCAGCACCGCCGTCGACACCCACCCCAGGTAGCGGTCGACGAGTTCGTAGTTCTCGCCGAGCGCGTAGCCGGCGAGGATCAGCGCGGTGTTCCACACCAGGCTGCCCGCCGCCGTGTAGAGCGTGAACCTCACGATCGGCATCCCGGACACCCCGGCCGGGATGGAGATCAGGCTCCGCACGACCGGCACCATCCGCCCGACGAACACGGCTTTGGTGCCGTGCTTGTCGAACCACGCGTCCGCTTTGTCCACATCGGACACGTTGACGAACGGCACCCTGTCCGCGATCCGGCGCAACCGCTCCAGCCCGAGCCATGTGCCCAGGCCGTACAGGACGAGCGCGCCGACGACCGACCCGGCGGTGGTCCACAGGATGGCGGCGATCAGCGAGATCTTGCCCTGGCCCGCGGTGAACCCGGCCAGCGGCAGGATCACCTCGCTCGGCACCGGCGGGAACACGTTCTCCAGCGCGACCGCCAGCCCCGCGCCGGGCGAGCCCAGCGCCTCCATCAGTCGCGTGATCCACTCCATGGTCGTCGAATTACCCGTTTTGCCCGGCCCCTCAACCCTCGGGTGGAGACGGCAGTGGTGCTGATCGCCGCGGGACCGCTCGCGGAGGCGACCGTGCAGACGCACATCAACAACCTGTTCGCCAAGGCGGACCTGCGTTCCCGCGCGGACGCGGTCAGGCTCGCCTTGGCGCTCAGGGGCTGAGCCTCAGCCGCGCGGGCCGGGACCGCACAGCACGGTGTGCAGCACGGCCTGGTCGGTCTGCACGCCCCAGCTGTCTCTGGGGTCGCCGCACCCGAACCAGACCTGGCCGACGAGGTCGCGGTGCTGGTAGTCGGTGTAGTAGCTGATCACGATCAGACGGCCCGGTGTCGGTTCCGGAAGCGTCGGGATCGCGCCAGCGGGTACCGCGGTGGTGGTCGCGATGGCGGCGGCGAAGAGCGTGGCTGCGAAGACGCGCTTGAGCATCGGTGAGTCCTTCCGATCTGGGGTGTTCCACCCGATGCGGCGTTCCATCCGGTTCCACCGCCGTTCCGCGGGACCAGGTGGGGACCGGTTATGAGGAATGATCGCGATTCCAGCCGAACTAACCCGATGAATCTTGTCAATCACCGTCAAACTCCGTCACTTTCGTTGACATCGCAGGTCGAGACCTCCTACCTTCGACGGCGTAAAGAGGCATCGCTCCGCCGCCCGATGTGCTCCCCCTGTCGTACGCCGCCAGGAAGGACGCGCCGAACGATGGAATCGCGCATCACCCGCAGGGCCGCGCTCACCGCAGCAGCCCTGATGCTCGTCACCGTGAGTCCCGCGAACGCGGCACCCGCGTGGAGCCCGAACCCCGCGACCGACGGCCTCAAGGCGTTCGAGGGCATCGAGGTCGACCGCGGCAACAAGTTCCCCGACCGCAGGGGCAAGTACATCGTCGTGGAGGGCGACCACTACCGGTTCAACATCTGGAAGAACGACCGCGACACGACCGGTGGCGGTGACCGTCAGCGCACCGAGTCCAAGGGCATGGTGAGCAACGGCAGCGCTATCAAGATGAAGAACGGCGAGACTTGGGTCATCTCGTACGAGATGTACATGCCGTCCTCGTTGCACGGCACGAGCAAGTTCACGCACATCTTCCAGACCAAGACGCCTTCGACCAACGGCGGACCGTGGACGACCCTGTCGTTGAGCCGCAGCGGTAGCACCGAAACGATCCGGGCGCGCGCGTTCAGCACGTCCGGTGCGCCGGACATCGCCTCGACCAACCTGGCGCCGTTGCGCGACAAGTGGGTCACCGTCGAGTGGACGATCACCCCGGGTTCCAGCGGCACGGTCGGTTTCGTGCTCCGCAACGGCACGGGTGCGAACGCGCCGATCGCGGTGCAGGGCAAGCGGTCCGGCGTGCGGATCCCGGACGAGGGCGACTACGTCCGCCCGAAGTGGGGCATCTACCGCTCGGTCGAGAGCGCCTCGTCGGACATCCTCGACACCTACATCAACTTCCGGAACTACACCGCGACCAAGAAGTAGAACGTGGGCCGGGTGGCCCGCTGATCGCGTACAGGTCTACCGTTGTTCGCCTTCACTTCCCCGTTGGGAAGCAGACTCGGAGGTCAACGGTGCGAGGCGCGATCGCGGCGGGCCACCCGCTCACCGCACAGGCGGGCGCGGCGATGCTGCGCGCCGGTGGGAACGCCGTGGACGCGGCCGTCGCGGCGATGCTGACGTCCTGCGTCACCGAGCCGTTGCTGACCGGGCTCGGTTCCGCCGGGTACATGATGATCGCCCCGGCCGGTGAAACCCCTGTGCTGCTGGACTTCTCGGCCGAAGCGCCCGGCAGGGACGCCACCGGAGCCAGGGCTCCGCTCGACCCGATCACCGTCCACTTCGGTGACGCGCAGCAGGAATTCCACGTGGGACCGTCGTCGGTCGCCGCGTTCGGCATGCCCGCCGGTGCCGCGAAGGCCGCTACCTACGGCCGGGCTCCGCTGCACGAACTCGTGACCGCCGCGGCGACGCACGCCCGTGAAGGCCATCGGGTGAACCGGTACCAGGCGTACGTCACCTCTTTGCTGCTGCCGCTCGCCCACAGCGCGGGCCTGAACGCGTTCGAGGAAGGTGAACTCCTCGTCCAGCCCGAGGTCGCCGACGCCCTCGAGCGGCTCGGCAACGACGGCGCGGCGCCGTTCTACACCGGCGACATCGCGGCCGCGATCGCCGACACGATCACCGCGAACGGCGGCGACCTCAGCCGCGCCGACCTGGCCGCCTATGAGGTCGTCGAGCGGGAACCCCTGCACGTCCGGCATCGCGGCCGTGACATCCACACGAACCCACCACCCGCTGCGGGCGGTGCGTTGCTCACGCAGATGCTGGAAGCGTTGCCGGACAACCCGTCGCAACAGGACCTGATCCGCGCGCTCGCCACCCCGAAGGCGCACCTGAACCGCCTCGGTTCCACCACGCACATCTCGGTGCTGGACGCCGACGGCAACGCCTGCTCGGTCACCACCACGAACGGCGCGGGCTCGGGGATCTCGATCGCCGGTGTGCACCTGAACAACATGATGGGGGAGGAGGACCTGTCGCCGGACGGGTTCTTCAGCCACGTGCCCGGCGACCGGCTGCCGTCGATGATGGCGCCGACCGTCGTCACGAACCACGGCGGCGCGGAACTCGTGCTCGGCAGCGCGGGGTCGAGCCGGATCTGCGGCGCGATCCTCCAGGTGCTCGTGAACGTCCTCGACCGCGGCATGCCCGCCCAGGACGCCGTCGACGCGCCCCGGATGCACCTCAGCGGCGACCACCTCCACGTTGAACCGGGAATTCGACCGGAAAGTGAGCTCCCGGTGACGCAATTCCGCGCTCCGAGCATGTTCTTCGGCGGCTGCCAGGTGGTCGAAATGACCGGGTCAGGCCTGCTCAGGGGTGGTGCAGATCACCGCAGGGACGGCGCAGTCCTCGTGGTGTGAGATCTTGCCCGCATAATGGGATATTTGGTTTCCTGATTGACCGCTCAACGAGCACGATGAACCGGTGACGGCACTCAGCGAGAGAAGATCCTCGCCGCTCCTGTCCCGTACGTTCCTCCAACTCTCCGCCATCAGCGTCGTGTCCGGCGTGTCGATGGCGTTCGCGCTTCCGTTCAACTCGCTGTTCCTCACCAGCGAGATCAAGGTGACGCCGTTCCAGCTCGGCTTCTTCCTGATCGTCAGCCCGCTCGCGATGGTCGCCGCCAGCACGATCATGGGCAAGCTGTCCGACGGCCGGGTGCAGCGCCGGTACATGCTCGCCGTGGGCGGTGTCGCCGGGGCGATCGGCTACAGCCTGTTCGCCGTGCTGCGCGACTACTGGTTCCTGCTCGGCGCGTCGGTGGTCTTCATCGCGATCGCGGGATGTTTGCTGCCGCAGCTCTTCGCGTACGGCCGTCAGGTCTCACAAGGGCCGTCGATGGTCGTCAGCGTCCTGCGCACGCTGCTCTCCGTCGCCTGGGTCGCCGGACCGCCGGTCGCCGCGCTCCTCGTCGCGAAGACCGGCTGGGTCGGGCTCTTCGCCTCCACCGCCGCACTCCTGCTCGGCGTCGCGGTGCTGGCCCTCACGCTTCCGGTGCCGCCCGCGGCGCCGGTGGAGGAGAAGGCCGAGGAGGTGGCCGGGCAGGCGCGCGGCAACATGTCCGTGGTCTCCGCCGCGTTCGTGTTCCTGCAGGGTGCCGTCGCGCTCGCGGTGGGCGGCCTGCCGTTGTTCATCACGACCGAACTGAGCGGCACCGCGGGCGACGCGGGGCTCACGATGGGTCTGTGCGCGGCGCTGGAGATCCCGATGATGCTGTGGTTCGGCTCGCTGGCGAACCGGATGTCGCAGCACAAGCTCGTGGTCATCGGCGCGGCGATCTCGTTGAGCTACCACGGCCTGATGGTGTTCACCGACTCCGTCTGGCAGGTGATGGGCGCGCAGCTGCTGCACGCCACCGTCATCTCGTTGGTCATGGGCGTGGGCATCACCTACTTCCAGAGCCTCGACCCCGGCCGGCCCGGTCACGCCACGACGATGTTCAGCAACACCCAGATCGTCGGCGGCATGGTCGCGGGCGCGTTGCTCGGCGTGTCCCAGCAGCTGGGGTTCCGCTGGGTCTACGGGTTCAGCTTCACGATGTGCGTGCTGGGGCTCGCGCTCCTGCTGGTCGCGGGCAGGCTCACTGGATCGTCGAGGCGGTGACCTTCGGCTTGTCCGCCACACCGAGGTAGAAGATCCCCTTGATGGTCTCGAAGCCGAGGCTGGGGTTGCGGCGCAGCGTGGAGTTCTCGACGGACATCGAGCCGGACTTGTCGTTGCTGACGAAGAACACCGCGCCGCCGCCCTCGTTGGCGGTGTTGTCCTCGATCAGCGACCCCGCGACCCGCAGCGTGAACGTGTTGCCGTCGTTGTAGATCGCGCCACCGCTGCCGCCACCCGGCGTGCCGCCGCGGGCCGGGTTGGCGCCCTTGCCGATGGCCTTGTTGCCCTTCATCAGGCTGTTGAGCACCACCCATGACGCGCCGATGCTGCTCAACGCACCGCCGTTGGAGCACACGCCACCCTCGAACGTGCTGCTGGTGATGTAGACGGGCACCTTGTCGGCCCAGTCGGTCACCCGGATCGCGGCCCCGCCGAGGTCCGGGCCGTTGGTGTCGCACTTGTTGCCGGCGAAGCGGGAGTTCACGACCTTGAGCTGACCGCCGCGCACCATGATCGCTCCGCCGCCCCCTCCGTCGGCCGTGTCGCCGGTCGAGTTGCCGTCGGCGAGGGTGATGTTCTGGACCACCAGCCTCGGCGCGTTGTGGTCGAGCACCCGGCGCTGTCCCTGGCCGCTCAACGTGATCCGGCCGCCGCCGTCGAGGACGGTCTTCGCGCGGACCTTCGCGGTCGCGGTCATCGGGATGGTGAACGGGTTCGGCCCGCAGTTGAAGGTGACGACCCCGCCGGCGGCGATCGCGTCGACCACGGCCTGCGAGGTGCAGGACGCGGGAGCGCCGGTGCCGATCACGCGGGTGGGCTTGGAGGTGTCCTCTGCGGCGGCTTCCGGTGGCACGGCGGCGCCACCGTTCGGGTTGCCGAACTTCGCGACGGGAGGAGGTGGCGGCGGCGGAGCGGGCGGCGGGGGAGCGGCGCTGCTGCTCGGCGGCGGAGTCGTCGACACGACGGTGACGGTCTGGGAGACCGACGTCGTGGGCAACTGCGGGGCGGCGACGGGATTTCCGGGGACGGCCGTGCCGCAACCCGCCACGAGGACGGCCAGCAGCACGACAACCTGTCTACCTGACATGGGTGGGCACCCTAAGCCGCGCGGGACGCCTTGGCTACCACTGCTCCGGCCAGTGGGATCGCGGCCTACGGAAGCCTGGCCACCACCGCTTTGGCGAGTTCGATCGCGCCAGGGCACAGCGTGGCGGGATCGGCGGCGTCCCTGTCCCCCAGCGACACCATCACGACCTCGAACCGGGGGTTCTTCCCCTCCACCACGACCCGGTGCTGGACCGACACCTCGCAGCCGCCGTCGTCCGGTTCGTAGACCGCCACCCGGTCACGGCCGACGTCGGCGTGGGCGCCGTCGTCCTCCTCGAACGTGCCCTGCCGGTTGAACTCGATGGACGCCGTGCGTTGCTCGTGGTCCCAGCCGCAGCCCCAGCGGCCCAGTTCGTTCAACGAGTACGGGGTCGCCTCTGCCCCGAGCTGGGTCTTGACGGTCGCGGGGTCGAGCAGGTCGCAGGCGTTGAGCGATCCGAGCGACCCCTTCGGCCACGGCTGGGTGCGGCGCGGGACCTCGCCCGGCGCCAGCACGCCGCGCGCGTGTTCGCCCGCGGTCTGGGCGAGCTCGCACAGCGGCTGGGCGGGCGCGCCACCGTCCTTGGCCTCGATCTGCAGGTGGTTGCCGTCGGCCAGCGTCACGGACTTCACGCACAGGTCCGAGGAGGAGGCGTTGTGCTCGACGGGGCCGAGTTTCCCGCCCGCCTTCGCCTGGCCGAACGGCACGGCCTGCTTGACCGAGTACTCGACGATCACGCCCTCGTCCCGGTTGTCACCGAACACGAGCCAGCTGGCGCAGCCGTTGAACCAGTACGAGCTCTCGGCCGACGTGTCGACCTCACGCACGTGCAGCTGCGCGAAGTCGGCCTGACCCGCGGCCAGGCCGCAGACGTCCATCGTGTCCGGATCGCCGACGATGCCGGCCGTGGCCTGACGCGGGGAGAACACCACCATCGCGCCGACCGCCACGGCCACCACGGCGAGTGCGGCCGTGCCGATGACGATCGCCTTGCGGTGCCGGGGGAGTCTGACGCCCTCCAGCAGCGGGCGGACGTTCTCGGTGGCCGGGCGGTCCTGCGGATCGCGCCGCAGCAGCTGGGCGAGCAGCTCACCGAACGGCCCGGCGTGCCGCGGTGGCGTGATGTCGTAGGCCTTGGCGCGGCGGAGCTGTTCGGAGGATCCGGCGTCCGGGGATCCCCACGGCGAGGTGCCCTCGACGGCGGCGAACAGCGTGGCACCCAACGCGAAGACGTCGGAGGCGGGCCGCGCCTCGTGGCCGTCCGCGACCTCGGGTGCGAGATAGGCGGCGGTACCGGCGACGTCACCGCCGCCGACGCGGGTCGCCTCCGCCCAGCGGGAGATGCCGAAGTCGCTGAGCTTCGCCACGTCGTCGTCGGTGACCAGGACGTTGCCGGGCTTCACGTCGCGGTGGACCATGCCCTTGGCGTGCATGGCGGCCAGCGCGTCCGCGAGCTGCGCGCCGATCTTCACGGCCCGTTGCGCGGGGATCGGGCCGTCCGCCTCGATGATCTCCGCCAGCGACCGCGACGGCAGGTACTCCATCACCAGCCACTGCTCGCCGCCGTCGGTCACCGTGCCGAGCACCGTGATCACGTTCGGATGGCTGAGCTCGGCGCCGATCCGCGCCTCGTGGCCGATGTCGCCCTCTCTGGGGCGTTTGAGCGCGACTGTCTCCTGGAGTTGCAGGTCCGTGGCTCGCCAGACCTCACCCATGCCGCCCGCACCGAGGTGCTCTTCGAGCCGGTACCGGTTTCCGACAGTCCGCTCAACCACGAACTGGGATCTTAGGGACGGGTCCCGGCGAGTGGGGGGACACTGCGAAGAATGTACGAAAGTTTGGCACGTCAGGTGCCACAAACGGTGCCCGGCGGAATCGTCGCGCTGGCGGTCACGGGCCGGGTGAACAGCGCTCCGCTCGACGGCCACCGGGTGTTCTTCGGCCGCAACCGGCCAGAGGTCGACATCTGTGTCGGCGAGAGCGATCTGCGGGTGTCCCGCAGGCACGGCGCGCTGACGTGCCAGGACGGGTCGTGGTGGGTCAGCAACCTCGGCCGGTTGCCGATCCGGTTGCCGAAGTCGCGCTGGCTGTTCCCGGAAGAAGACCCGGTGCCTCTCGCGAACGGCTACACGCCGTTGTTCATCCGCGGCACCCGCGACCGCGAGCACCTGCTGGAGCTGTACGTGGCCGGGCCGGACGGCGGTCAGCCCGCCGTGCCGCACGGTGCCGTGACCGAGCCTCCGCGCCGTTGGCGGCTCACCGACGACGAACGGCTGCTTCTGGTCGTGCTCGGCCAGCGCTACCTCATGCATGAGGCGAACCCACAGCCGTTGGCCCGCCAGCATGTGGCCGAGGTGTTGGCCGAACTGCGGCCGGACGAGGCCTGGAGCCACAAGAAGGTCGAACACATGGTGGCCGCCGTGCGGTCACGGCTGTCACGCGAGGGCGTGCCGGGACTCGTTCGCGAGGAGGTCGGCGAACCCGTCGGCAACGCGCTGAACGACAACCTGATGCGGGAACTCGTCCTGTCGACGACGCTGGTGCCGCCAGATCTTGCGTTGATCGACGCCCTGTCCTGAACCGGTTCCGTCGCGGTGAAACGCGGCGAGATCAACGTGTTCTGCAGGTGTTTCCCGACTGTGACCCGCGTACCGGGACAAGATCCGGATTTTCGGGTCCGGCGAGGCTGGTGTGCGCAGGTGCGGGACGGTACTTAGCCTGACTCACGAGTCAGGAATAAGGTCCGCTTGGTCTAGTGATCGTCACGGTCCGTAGACGGAACGGCCTAACCGTCGACACAGCGTGCGGTGCATTGAGTTCAAACGACCCGTTCGCGAAAGAACCACGCGTTCGGGTGACCCTGTGGTGCTGGCACACTGCGCTCCGTGCCGACCCAGTTCCCCGACGAACCGACCGAGCGCCATCTGGCGCCCGACCCAGCGTTGATGGAGGCTGCCCGCGCCAGGGGCCGCGAACGCTGGGCTTCGGCAGGCGATGTGCCGGTGCAGGAGGAGCAGCCGCCGCACCGGCCGCTCAACCGGCGCGTCGCCGTGATCGCCGCCGTCACGGCGCTCCTCGTCCTCACGGGAATCGCGGTCCTGACGTTCAGCAGTGGGTCCGGCGACGGCGGCACGGACATCGCCGCGCCCTCGCACAGCTACGTGCCCGGTCTGATCACGCCGCCGGAGGCGTTGCCGGAAGAGTCGAGCAACGTGAACTCGACGCTCGCGTCCTCGGCGCTGGGCCTGATCCCGGCGACGACCACGCCACCGGCTGCGCACCCGCCGCCGCCCGGCAACGACACCGGCAACCGCGCTCCTGCTGGTGCCAAGTCGCTGACCATGGGCCCCGGCTGCGGCGGCTACAGCAACGTGGGCCTGTACCGCGACGGCCGCAAGGGCTGGGTCGACCACGGTGACGGCAAGTGCGGCTCGACGTACGTGTCGATCCCGATGTCCGGCGACTCCCGCCGTGACGACGCCTCCGCCTACGGGCAGTGGACGTTCGCCATCTCCGGCACGTGCGACGTCTCCGTGTTCGTCCCGAACGGCAACCTCGAGGAGGTCGGGGGTAACCCGACCGTGTACTACGTGTTCGACCGCAACGGCGTCGGCGGCACCCCGATGGCGTCGTTCGCGATCAAGCAGGTCGACAAGCGCGGCCAGTGGGTCAGCGCGGGCAAGTTCAAGTCCAGCGGAAACCTCACCGTGCAGCTGCTCACCCGAGGTCAGGACTGGAACAACTCCGGACCTACCTACGCCCATCACGCCGCGAGTGCCATCAAGGCAGACTGCACGGCGTGAGAGATCTGCATCTGGTCCGGCACGGCGAGGCGACGAAGGACGAGTCCAGGCTGACCGCACGCGGCAGGAAGCAGTCCGAGCTGCTCGCGGAACGGTTGCGCGGCACGGGTTTCGCGGCGGTGCACCACGGTCCGCTGGCTCGTGCGGCCGAAACCGCGTCGATCATCGCCGAGGTGCTGAAGGTGCCCTGCCGGGTCGAGGCCGCGGCGGACGACTTCGTGCCGCACTTCGTTTCCGAGCACGACGAGTTCTTCGACCAGTTCCCCGAGTCCGAACGCACCCGCGGGCCTGCGCTGGCGCACGAGGCCGAGACGCGGTTCGCGCGCCCCGGCGACGGCCCGGTGCTGGTGGTGACGCACGCGTTCCTGATCAGCTGGCTGGTGCGGGACGCGCTGGACGCGCCGCCCGAGCGGTGGCTGACGCTGAACCACGACAACGCGGCGCTGACCGTGATCCGCTACCGGACCGGCAAGCCGCCCGCGCTGGTGCGGTTCAACGACTCAGGCCACCTCAGCTCGCTTTGAGAGTCAGCAGCGTGATCTCGCTGGGCGCGAAGACGCGCATCGGCGGGCCCCAGAAACCGGCGCCGCGGCTGGTGTAGAGCTGGGTGCGGTCGCTGTGCCTGCTCAGGCCGGCGACCACCGGCTGCTGCAACCGCACGAGGTAGTGGAACGGCCAGATCTGCCCGCCGTGCGTGTGCCCGGACAGCTGCAGGTCCACGCCCGCCTCGACGGCCTTCTTGATCTCCGACGGCTGGTGCGCGAGCAACACGACCGGCGCGGTGCTGTCGGTACCGCGCAGGGCCGTGGCGAGGTCGGCGGCGTGGCCGGGCTCGCCGGAGTGGCTGGCCGTGATGTCGTCGATGCCCGCGAAGACCAGGCGGGCGTCGCCCTGCTCCAGCGTCACGTGCTCGTTGCGCAGCGCCTTCCAGCCCAGGCGGGTCATCAGGTCGATCCAGCCCTGCGCGTTCGAGTAGTACTCGTGGTTGCCGGTGATGTAGAAGCGGTGCTTCGTGTTGACGTCGCCGAGCGGGGTGGCCTGCTCCAGGCGCTGGTCGGCGGTGCCGTCCGCGATGTCACCGACGTGCACGGCGACGTCGGCGTTGAGCTTGTTGACCGCGTCGACCATGCCGCGCGACCACTTCGCGCGGTTGATGGCGCCGTAGTGGGTGTCGGTGATGACCGCGACGGTCAGGCCGTCGAACGCCGGGTCGAGGCGCGGGATCGTCACGTCCTGACGCTTGATCCGCGGCACCCGCATGGCCTCGTAGACGCCGTAGATCGTGACGGCGGCGATGAGGACGGCGAGCAGGACCGCGATCAGGCGGGAGCGGAACGGGTTCTCGACGCCGCCGACGGCCAGGGCGAGCCGGAGCACGTCCGAGATCAGCGTCCAGACGAACGCGATCCAGACGAAGCCGAGCAGGAACTGGGAGATCCGCGCCGCGCGGTCCGAGTTCCGCTGGGTGAACAGCACGATCATGGAGATGGCGGCTCCGGCGAAGACGATCGCGGCGATCGGGCGGACCGGGTCCGGCCACTCGGCGCTGGCCGCGAACAGGCCCTCGAACGGCACGCAGAACAGCAGTGTCGTGACCGTGACAAGGACGAGCGTGAAGACCACACGCCGTACCGTGATGCGGGGGCGGGCCGCGGTGGTCGTCATTCGTCCATCCTCCAGAGTCGCTGTCTCAAACCATCTCAACGCACGGACGGCTCTCTTTGTTCGCCTGCGGTGCCGTAGATGTCCGTCACACGTGTTTTCGAGGCATTTCGCCATGTGCGACGCAACCGCCGGCGCGACTGCGAGTCCTCATATCAGCACCGATACGACCGCCTGACCGACGACATTAGAGTGGGCCACATGATCTTCTACACCGACGAGGAGAGCCGCACGCTGCGCACCGCCGTGTACGGCGCGATGCTGCTGGTCTCCCACGCCGACCCCGGCCCCGTGCTGGAGGAACGCTTCGCCGGCCTGCGTGCCCTGTCCCACCTCTCGCCCGACCTGCGCACCGTCCTGGGCGGCGCCCGCCCGTCCGTGCCCGCCGGCACCGACGAGGAGATCGAGCCGGTCATCCTGGAGGCCCTGCGCCGCACGATGAAGACCCTCACGGCCCGTTCGCCAGAGGACGCGGCGTCGTTCCCGCGCGCCGTGCTGGCGATCTGCCGCGAGGTGGCGGAGGCCGACGGCGTCGTGGTGGACGCCGAGGACGCGATGGTCGCCCGCATCGAGGGCGCGCTCGCCCTCTAGTGGCCGCTGCCGCTCCGCGGAGAGCCGGACGGGGGCGTAGCCTCCGTCCATGAGCGTGGACGTGCGGCCGGAGGTCGTCGTGCGGAGGCCGCGGGCCGAGGTCGCGGCCTACATGTTCGACCCCGCCCACGACCTCGCGTGGACGGGTGGAATCACCGCGTCTCGCCCTGATCAGCCCGGGTTGCTGGTGGCGGGCGCGACGGTCGTGCGGACGGCGAAGTTCCTGGGGCGGACGTTCGACTACGGCTACGTGGTGACGGCGCACGAACCGGACCGGCTGATCGAGATGAAGGTCGAGAAGCCGTTTCCGATGACCGTGCGGTACGAGCTCGAGGACGTGCCGGGCGGGACGAACGTCGCGATCCGGGCAACGGGGTCACCTGGCGGATTCTTCGCGGTCGCGGAACCGTTGATGCGCTGGCAGGTGCGGCGCAGCATACGCGCGGATTTGGGGCGTCTCAAAAGAAACGTCGAAGCGGCTCACTAGGCCGAACGGTCGATAGCGCGCGGCTCCTTCAGTGGCAGGCTGGATCTCGTAGGGGATCAACACTGGGGAGTGCCGCCGTCATGGAACTGTCGCGTCGTGAACTGCTGACTCGCACCGGCCAGGCCGCTGCCGTCGCCACCGCCGCGTCCACGCTGACCATCGGCACCGCCGAGGCGTCCGGCACCGGGGTCAAGCTGACGCAGGGCACCAACATCTCGGTGTCGCGGTCGCGGGACGGCAGGTGGCTGGCGATCGACCTCGTGACGGCGATCTGGGTGCTGCCGGCGGCGGGTGGGACGGCGCGGAAGCTGACCGACGAGCTGCAGGACGCCACGCTGCCGTCGTTCGGGCCCGGTAACCAGATCGCGTTCCAGTCCTATCGGGACGGCAACTACCACCTGTACGTGATGGGGCTCGACGGCGGTGGTCTGAGGCAGCTCACGAGCGGCAAGTTCGACCACCGCGAACCCGCGTTCTCGCCGGACGGCACGAAGATCGCGTTCGTCAGCGACCGCGCCGGGAGCTACGGCGTGCACGTGCTGGACGTGGCCACGAATGCGATCACGCAGCTCACCGGTGTGCCGGACGAGGCCGCGGCGCCGCAGTGGTCCGGGGACGGCACGCGGATCATCTTCACCGTCGGCAACACCGCGGTCGACGTGGTGTCGTTGGACGGCAAGCGCGAGCGGCTCGTGACAGGGCCGGCGGGCGCGCAGCTGTTCGGCGCCGCGTTCGGGCCGGGTGACCAGCCGAGCTACACGCTGATGCGGCCCGGCCAGGCCGATCTGATGCTGGGTGCCACGGCGGTCGTCACCGGGCAGGACGTGTTCGGGTTCGCGCCGATCTGGGACGGCGACAGCGTGTTGTACACCGCGGACGGTGCCATCCGGTTGCGCGCCAACGGGTCCACAAAGGACATCTCGTTCGAGGCGACGGTCCCGGTGCGCACGACGCGGCGGCCGCACCGCACGAAGAACCTCGTCGGCGGCGCGGTCAAGGGCATCGCGAGCCCGGTCGTGTCGCCGGACGGCAGGAAGATCGCCTTCCGGGCGTTGAACGCGATCTACCTGCTGAGCGACGGCAGGGCAAAGAAGATCACCAACGGCAAGTACTTCGACTCGGACCCGGACTTCTCGCCGGACGGCACGAAGCTGATCTACGCCAGCGACCGCACCGGCGTCGCGCAGTTGCGGGTCCGCGACCTGAACACGGGCGACGACAAGGTGTTCGCGCTGGCGCCGCACGCGCAGCTCATGCCGCGGTACTCACCGGACGGCACCAGGGTCGCCTACCTCGACCAGGACGGCCAGCTGTGGATCGCGGACCAGCAGGGCCGCCGGCAGGTCACGCCGACGCTGTTCCAGCCGGGCCGGCCGACCTGGTCGAAGGACGGGAACACGGTCGCGCTCGCCGCGGTGAAGCCGTTCTCGCGCCGGTTTCGCGAGGGCACCAGCCAGGTCCTGAGCGTCGACCTGGTCAGCGGCGAGCTGAAGTACACCGAGCCCATGCCGTTCCGTTCGATCGCGACGCGCGGTGACGACGGCCCGGTGTGGTCGCCGGACGGCAAGCACATCGCGTTCGTCGTGGAGAGCGTCGCGTGGGTCGTTCCGGTGGACGCCAAGGGGACCTTCCTCGGTGAACCCCGCCAGGTCACCCGCGAGTTCACCGACTCGCTGGCATGGCAGGGCAACGACGCGTTGGTGTACCTGAACAACGGCAGGCTGCGAAGGTCCACACTGGACGGCAGGCCCACGACGATCCGGCACGACCTGAGCTGGCGCAGGCCGCAGGCGCCGGAGCGCAAGGTGATCCGCGTCGGCGCCTACTGGGACGGTGAGGCGCACGAGCTCAAGCGCGACGTCGACATCGTCGTGGAGAACGGCGCGGTCAAGGAGATCCGGCCGCAGCACGGCCGCGCCGACGTCGACGCCTCTGGCCTGACCGCCATCCCCGGCCTGATCGACGCGCACAACCACTGGCACCTGCGCGGCCGGCAGTGGGGTGCGCGCCAGGGCCTGGTGTGGCTGGCCTATGGCATCACCACGGTCCGTTCGCCCGGCGACCCGGTCTACCAGATGGTCGAGACCCGCGAGGCGCTCGCCGCCGGATCCCTTGTCGGACCACGGTTCTACGCCACCGGCGAAGCCGTCGACGGTTCCCGCGTCTACTACAACTTCATGCGCCCGACGCTCAGCAGGGCCCAGCTCGACCTCGAACTGCGCCGCGCCCACGAGCTCGACTACGACATGATCAAGACCTACGTGCGCCTGCCGGTAGAACTGCAACGCGCGGCCGTGCAACGATCACAGGTCCCGCTGTCCTCGCACTACCTGTACCCGGCCGCCAACATCGGCATGGACGGCATGGAACACGTCGGCGCCACCAACCGCCTCGGCTACTCCCACACCATCACCCGCCAGGGCCGCGCGTACCAGGACGTGGTCGCGCTCTTCACCAGCTCCGGCATGTCGATGACACCGACGCTGTTCCACTCACGAGCCTTGTACGACAAGGACAAGTCGCTCGCCACCGACGAACGCACCCGCGTGCTCTACCCGCCGTGGGAGTACGAGCGGAACCTCGCCGACGCCAACAACCAGGGCACCCCGGCCGCCACTTCGTCCCGCGCCATCCTGCGCGGCTGGGTCGAGTTCGCCCTGAAGGTCCACCGCGCCGGCGGCTTCGTCATTTGCGGCACCGACGCGCCACTCGACAGCCCCGCCATCGCCACGCACATGAACCTGCGCGCACTCGTCGAATACGGCTTCACCCCACGGGAAGCGCTCATCACCGCGACCCGCAACCCGGCGAAGTGGCTGGGCCTGCCCCTCGGCACGATCCGCGCAGGAGCACCCGCGGACATCGCGTTCGTCGAGGGCGACCCGCTCACCGACATCAAGGCGGCGGCGAACGTCAAGCAGGTCATGGTCGCAGGCCGGCTCCACCGCGTCCCGGACCTGCTGGAGCCGTACCGCGGCGAGCAACCGACCTTCGGCGCCTACGCCGCGGACCTGCCGGCCCTGCCGTCAGCCGAGAACAAGCACTGGTGGCACGAACCGGAGTGGGCGGAACGCGTCTGCTGCGACCACTAGGCGAGATCTGACCTGAACGCGAAGGCCAGTTCCTGGACCAGCCAGCCGAAGCGGTGACCACGTGCGCGCTCCTGGTCGCTCATCCGGCCACGTGCACTGTTGAGCGACCAGCTTGCACGTCGTTGCAGCGTGGACCACTCGCGAACGTGTTGTCCCAGCTCGCTTTCCGGCGTCACGACGACGTGCTTGCCACGCCGGGCCGCCGCCAGCGTCTCGACCAGACCGGGCGTCCGCGCCAGGTCCAGTTCCGCGATGATCTCCTCCGCGGTGTGCTCCGAGGGGGAACCGGATGGGCTCTTGCGGCTGAACCACGGGTCGAAGTGCATGCTCGGCAACGGCGCGACGAGCTGGTCGAACGTCGGCGAGACCCCGGTGATCAGCTCGGCCAGCCGCAGCGCCCGGCCGTGGGGTTCGTCGTCGTACTCGCCATCGTCGTCCTCGTCGTCCACGGGGTCGAACCCGACCTGGCGCATCAGATCGAGCAGCCGGCCGGTGTCCTCGCCGTAGTACGCGGGCGGGTAGTGCAGGTTGAAGCCGCCGACGTTCGTGCCGTCCACGGCGTGGTCGAAACTCGACGTCGCATAGTCGTGCCGTGACAGCGAAACAGCCTCAGTACCCCGGGACAACGGCTCGGCCAGGAGCCCCAGCCAGAAACTGTTCGGCTGGACCAGCACCGTCCACTCACCGAGTGTCAGCGCGGCCACCACCTCCGGGTAGCCGTGGTCGAAGTCGTGCAGCTCGGCGATCTGGTCCGGGGTGCGCTCTGCCAAGGTGTCCGCGAGGCCGCCGACGCGGCGCATGGCTTCCAGTGGTTCGACGTCGCGGACGAACGCGAGCGAGAAGATCTCGCCCAGGAACCGTTCTTCGCCCGCGTTGGCGTCCGCCCAGGAATGGTCGTGCATGTGATCCCCCAAGATCAGTCTGATCGCGTACGAGCCTAGTGCGGCGGCCACCCGAGCACGCCGAACTGGTGGCCGTTCAGATAAGCAGCGAGATAGTCGATCACGTCGTCGGGAAGTGCGTCGAACGAGAACCACCGCACGCCGGAACACTTCTCGGGCTTGCGGTTAGCTGGCTCGCCGGTCCAGCGCCGCGCCTCGAAGAACAGCCCGAGCCGCGGTTCCGGCCCAGACCCGTTGACGTGCAGCGTGTGCACATGAACCACGGGTGGTTCGGATCGCGCCGCCGGATGAGGAACACCTGGTCGTCCCGCACGAGCAGCACGTGGACGTCGATCAGGTGGCGCGTCGGCCCACCGTAAATGATCTGCACACACCACAGGGGTCGTGACACGATCGTGCCATGACGGAATTCGCGACCCCCGAACAGCTCGCCCACCGCACCAACGCCGCCAAAGAAGCCGCGGTGGCAGCGGGTCGCGAACTAGGCCTCCACATCACCGAAGGCAAGGTCCTCTACGAACTCTTCTCCGTGGTGGTGCACCTGAGCCCGTCGCCGGTGGTGGCCCGCATCCCGACCGTCCTCCCACACACGACCACGCTGCAAGACCTCGCCAAGCGCCAGCAGCAGGAGCTGGACGTGGCGCAGTGGCTGCACGACCAGGGCACCCCGGTCATCCCGCCGAGCCCGCTGCTGGAGCGCGAACCCGTCCAGAAGAACGGCTTCTCCATGACCTTCTGGCCGTTCACCGACGAGGACAAGACCAACATCCCGGACTACGTCAAGAACTCCGAACTCACCGCGGACCTGCACAAGGCCCTGAAGAACTACCCCGGAGAGCTCGACTTCCTGTCCTCGGCGGAACCGCGGTTCGTGACAGAGGCCCTCGACAGGCTCGAGAACAGCCCGGACATCGTCGACCCGCAGGACCTCGCCAGGGCCAAGCAGGAATGGCAGGTCCTCGAACCGCTCGTCAGCGACGAAAGCGCGTTCCGGAAGGCGTTTCCGAACGTCGACCTGCAGCCCATCCACGGCGACTCGCCGCCCGCGAACATCTTCGCGGGCACGAACGGCCCGTTGTTCTCCGACTTCGAGCTCATCACGCGCGGCCCGGTCGAGTGGGACCTCGGCGGCCTCGGCCTGGAGCTCCAAGCCGCCTACGACCGCGGCGCCGCCCGCAACGACCTGAGGCCGCTCGACAAGGACGTCCTCAGGTTCGTCAACTCGGTCGGTGCGATCCGGGTGATCGCGTACCTGTCGTGCGCGGACCAGTTGCCCGCCATGGTCGAGTTCATGAAGCCGTTCATCGACCAGTGGCGGGACACCGATCCGTACTACGCGTGAGCCGCCGCGCGATCTCCCAGCCAGGCGACGATTTCCTCGGCGGGCAACGGCTCGCTGAGGAAATATCCCTGGACCACGTCACAACCGGCCTCGGCCAACGCGGTCCAGGTGTCCTGGTCCTCCACGCCCTCGGCCACGGCCTGCAAACCGAAGTTGCGGGCCAGGGCGACGAGAGCGTGCACGATCGCGCTGTCGCCGGCGTCGGTGCACATGTGCGTGACGAACGACCGGTCGAGCTTCATCTCGTGCACCCGCATGCTGCGCAGGTACGAGATCGACGAGTAGCCGGTGCCGAAGTCGTCGATGGACAGCCGCACGCCGAGTTCGGTCAGGCCGCGCAGCACCTCCACCGCGCGGTCCGGGTCCGAGATGATCGCGGACTCGGTGATCTCCAGCGTCAGCAACCGCGCGGGCAGCCCGTGGCGCTTGATCAGATCGGCCACGTCGCCGGGGAACTCCGTGTGGTGCAGGCAGGCCGCGCCCACGTTCACCGACACCGGAACCTCCCAGCCCGCGTCCGACCACGCGCGGCACTGGCGCAGCGCGGCGTCGATGACGTAACGGGTGAGCGGCTCGATGAGGCCGTTCTCCTCGGCGATCGGGATGAACTCGTCGGGACGCACGAGCCCGCGGGTCGGGTGCTGCCAGCGAGCCAGCGCCTCGACGCCGCACACCGCGCCCGTGTCGGCCAGGGCCTTGGGCTGGTAGTGCAGGAACAGCTCGCCGCGGTCGATCGCGTGCCGCAGCTCGGTCACCGCGGTCAGATGCGCCGCACCGCGTTCGTGCAGGCGTGCGTCGTACACGGCCACACCGGACTTCTCACGCTTTGCCGCGTACATCGCGATGTCCGCGTGCCGCAGCAGTTCGTGGCCGTCGCCCGAGTCGGACGGGCACAGCGCCACACCGACGCTGCCCGCGATCTCCAGCTCCAGCCCCTCCAGCGTCACCGGCATGGCCAGGGCCTGCAGGATCTTCTCCGCGACCATGCTCGCGTTCTCCGCCGAGCCGACGCCGGGCAGCAGCACGGCGAACTCGTCGCCGCCCAGCCGCGCCACCAGGTCGGTGTCGCGCACCGCCCACGACAGGCGGTTCGCCACCTGGCGCAGCAGCAGGTCGCCGGTGTGGTGCCCGAGGGAGTCGTTGACCTCCTTGAACCTGTCGAGGTCCACGATCAGCAACGCCAGCGGCTCGTCCTTCTTGCGCGCCTTCTCGACGGCCTGTTCCATCCGCCGCGCGAGCAGCGTCCGGTTGGCCAGCCCCGTCAGCGCGTCGTGGTGGGCCTCGTGCTCGTTCTTCGCGGCCTGGCGCAGGATCTTGCGGCGGTGTCCCAGCAGGACCATGCCGAACAGCCCCACCAGGAACGCGTCCAGCACGAACGCCACGATCTGGGCGACCCGCAGCTGCGCGTTCTTCTCGTCGGCCGCGCTCAGGTACTCGGTGGTGTCGAGCCGCTGGGCGCCGATCGTCGAGGAGATCTGGCGGCGCAACGACGAGTGCGCGAGCCCGGCCTGGTCGGCCTGCAACGGGTCCTGGCCGGCGATGACCTTGCGCAGGATGTCCGTGGTCTGGTCGTAGAGGGGCAACAACCGGGTCGCGACCGCCACGTCGTTCGGCTGGCCCTGCGTGCGCAGCCACTCGAGCTCATCGCGCGCGGAACCGACCGAGTTCTCCAACGGCTCGATGGTCTGCTCGGTGCGTGCGACCTGGATGTCGCGTAAAGCGTTGTCGGCGACGTTGATGTGTTCCAGCACGCGGCTCCACCGCTCACTGGAGTTGTTGAGCGCGCGGACGTGCGCGGTCGTCGCCTGCGCGCTGACGCTGCTCCACAGCGCCAGACCCGCGAGGGCGAGCAGCCCGAGCGTCAGCCCCACCGTGGCCACGCGTGCGGTGGCCCGGCCTTCCCAAAAGCTCACCGTGCCTGCTCCAACGGTCGCACCCAGCTCGCCGGATCCTCGACGAAGCTGTCGATCTGAGGCTGGAAGAAGTCCTTGCGCGCCTTCTCCGACTCCTGCCGGTGCAGGATCTGCTCGAGGTTCGCGGTGGTCACCGTCAGCCCCGGCGTCTCGACCCAGCCCTCGGGCAGTGCCGCCGCACCTGTCGCGTGCCGGGCGAGCAACCAGCCCGCCACGGCGCCCTTGAGGTAGTGCTCCGGGGAGATCGTCGCCACCATCGCGCCGTCCCGCACCGCCTGCAACGTTCTCGGGTCGACCCCGAAACCGCCCACCAGCCACTTCGCCGACCTCTCGGTCCGTATCGCGGCGAGGTTGACCCCGTCGCAGTCGCCCGTTCCAACGAACGCCAGGGCGTTCGGGTTCGCTGCCACCAATCGCTGCCACGCGTCGCGATTCGCTTCGTCATCACGTTGCGTGTCGAACGGGCCCAGCACCAATACCCTCGGTAGCTTCTCGGCGAATCGACCCCGCAGTCCGTCGGCCCGGTCGTCGAATCCGGCGAGTCCCGGCGCGGTGTTTCCCACCACCACTGTTCCGGTCGCGTCCGGGGGCAATCGGCGCATCAACTCGTCAGCCAGCTTTTCGCCGAGTTCGTAGTTGTCGTTACCGATGTGCAGTTTCACCTTGGAACTCGTGGCGAGTCGCATGTCCACACCGACGACGGCGACGTGCTGGGTCAACGCTTCACCGATCGACGGTGCCATCAGCGCCGGTTCGGACGTGGCGACGGCGATTCCACCTTTCGCCGCCATCGTCAAATCCCTGAACAACTCGACTTCCTTGTGCCCGTCCTGCCCGGGCGGGCCCGTGACGGTCGCGCTGACACCACCGATGCGGCCGACGCCTTCGTGAAAACCGCTGGTCATCTCCTGTGCGAACGAACCGCCCGTGCGCTTGACCACGAAACCCACGTGCGGCAGCGCCTCCGACTTCGCGGCACCACCACACCCGGATAACAGCACCAGACCCAGCAGGAGGGCCGCAGCTCGCATGGCGGCCGATGCTACATCGCTTGGTGCCAAATCGGGATAACGCCCACCAATACCGGGAAGCGCTTTCACGTTGTGGAAGTGTCAGGCGGGTTCGTAACCCAGGTTCGGGCGCAGCCACTGCTCGACCTCGGCCACCGGCTTGCCGTACCGGCGGGCGTAGTCCACGACCTGGTCACGGCCGAGCCTCCCGACGGTGAAGTACTTCGCCTCCGGGTGCTGGAAGATCAGGCCGCTCACGCTGGCCGCCGGGTTCATCGCGAACGACTCCGTGAGGGAGACGCCGATTTCCTCCGCGCCGAGCAGATCGAACAACTCGCGTTTCACCGCGTGGTCAGGGCAGGCCGGGTAGCCCAGCGCCGGCCGGATGCCGCGGAACTTCTCGGCGTGCAGGTCAGCGAGCTGCGGCTCGGCCTCCGGCTCGAACCAGTCGCGCCGCGCCCGCAGGTGGATCCACTCGGCGAACGCCTCGGCGAGCCGGTCTGCCAGCGCCTTCACCATGATCGCGCGGTAGTCGTCGTTCTCGGCCTCGTACTTCGCCGCCAGCTTCTCGGCGCCGAGGATCGTCACCGCGAAGCCACCGAGGTGGTCGCCCTCCGGCGCCACGTAGTCCGACAGGCACCGGTTCGGGCGCGACAGCGGCTTCTGGGTCTGCTGGCGCAGCATCGGAATCAGCACGCCGTTGTCGAGCTGGATGTCGTCACCGGAGGAATGCGCAGGCCAGTAGCCGTAGACGCCCCTGGCGGTGAACAAGTCACCTGCGACGATTTCGTCAAGCAACGCAATCGCGTCGTCATAGAGCTCGCGCGCGACCGGCTGTTCGAGGATCGCCGGGAACTTGCCTTTGAGTTCCCAGGCGAGGAACAGGAACGTCCAGTCGATGAACTCGCGCAGTTCGGCGAGCGTCGGAGTCATCACGCGAGTTCCGGTGAATGCCGGAGTCGGCAATTCGGAGAAATCAACCTTCTCCGAGTTCGCCCGCGCGGCTTCGAGCTTGAGCAACGGCACCGACTTGCGGTTCTCGTGCTGCTCACGCAGTCGTGCCTGCTCGGCGCGGTTCGCGATGTTCAGCTCGTGGCCGCGCCGGTCGTCCAGCAGGTCGGACACGACGCCGACGACCCGTGACGCGTCGAGCACGTGGATGACCGGCTCGTCGTAGACCGGTGCGATCTTCACGGCCGTGTGCTGGCGGGAGGTGGTGGCGCCACCGATCAGCAACGGCAGCTTCATGCCGCGCCGCTGCATCTCCTCGGCGACCGAGACCATCTCGTCCAGCGACGGCGTGATCAGCCCGGACAGGCCGATGACATCGGCGTGCTCGCGGATCGCGGTGTCGAGGATCTTGGCGGCCGGGACCATCACGCCGAGGTCGATCACCTCGTAGTTGTTGCAGCCCAGGACGACGCCGACGATGTTCTTGCCGATGTCGTGCACGTCGCCCTTGACCGTGGCGAGCACGACCTTGCCGTTGCCGCCGGCCGTCGCCTTCGGCTCGTTCGCCATGAACGGCTCGAGGTACGCGACCGCGCGCTTCATCACGCGGGCGCTCTTCACGACCTGGGGCAGGAACATCTTGCCCGCGCCGAACAGGTCGCCGACGATCTTCATGCCGTCCATCAGCGGGCCCTCGATCACGTCCAGCGGACGCGGCAGGGCCTGCCGGGCTTCCTCGGTGTCGTCTTCGATGAAGTCGACGACGCCGTGCAGGATCGCGTGTTCGAGGCGCTTGCCGACCGGGGCCTCGCGCCAGCTCAGGTCCACGACGCGCTTCGTGCCGGGACCCCTGACCGTCTCGGCGTGCGTGACGAGCCGGTCGGTGGCGTCCTCGCGGCGGTCGAAGATGACGTCCTCGACCAGTTCCAGCAGGTCGGAGGGGATGTCCTGGTAGACGACGAGCTGGCCCGCGTTGACGATGCCCATGTCCAGGCCGGCCTTGACGGCGTGGAACAGGAACGCCGAGTGCATGGCCTCGCGGACGACGTCGTTGCCGCGGAAGGAGAACGACAGGTTCGAGATGCCGCCGCTGATGCGGACGCCCGGACATCGCCGCTTGATCAGCGGCAGGGCGTCGATGAACGCCTTGGCGTAGCCGTTGTGCTCCTCGATGCCGGTCGCGACGGCGAGCACGTTCGGGTCGAAGATGATGTCCTCGGCCGGGAACCCCGCCTGCTGGGTCAGCAGGTCGTAGGCGCGGCCGCAGATCTCGACCTTGCGCTCGGTCGTGTCGGCCTGACCCTGCTCGTCGAACGCCATCACGACGACACCGGCGCCGTAGTCGCGGATCGTGCGGGCCTGCTCGAGGAACGGGCCCTCGCCCTCCTTGAGGCTGATCGAGTTGACCACGCCCTTGCCCTGCACGCACCGCAGCCCGGCCTGCAGCACGGTCCAGCGGGAGCTGTCGATCATCACCGGGATGCGGGCGATCTCCGGCTCGGTCGCGATCAGGTTCAGGAACGTCGTCATCGCCTGCTCGCCGTCGAGCAGGTCGGCGTCCATGTTGACGTCCAGCAGGTTCGCGCCGCCGCGGACCTGGTCCAGCGCGACCGCGAGCGCCGCCTGGTGGTCGTCTGCCTCGATCAGGCGGCGGAACTTCGCCGAACCGGTGACGTTGGTGCGCTCGCCGATCATCACGAAGCCGGTGTCCGGGCCGATCTCGAACGTCTCCAGGCCGCTGAACCTGGTGGTGTCGCGGGGTTGCACGACCGTGCGCGGTGCCGTGCCGCGGACGCTGTCGGCGATCGCCTTGATGTGCGCGGGGGTGGTGCCGCAGCAGCCGCCGACGATGTTCACGATGCCGTTGCCCGCGAAGTCCTTCAGCAGGGCAGCGGTCTCGTCCGGCGTCTCGTCGTAGCCGCCGAACGCGTTGGGCAGCCCGGCGTTGGGGTGGCAGGCGACGTAGGTGTCCGCGAGCCGCGCCAGGTCGGCGACGTGCGGGCGCATCTCCTCGGCGCCCAGCGAGCAGTTGACGCCGACGACCAGCGGCTTCGAGTGCGCGATCGAATCCCAGAACGCCTCGACGGTCTGGCCGGACAGCGTGCGGCCGGACAGGTCGACGATCGTCACCGAGATCCACAGCGGGAGGTCGGGCGCCACCTCGCGGGCCGCGGTGATGGCGGCCTTGGCGTTGAGGGTGTCGAAGATCGTCTCGATCAGGAGCAGGTCGACGCCGCCTTCGTGCAGCGCCGCGATCTGTTCCGCGTAGGAGGCCTTGACCTGCTCGAACGTGACCGCGCGGAAGGCCGGGTCCTCGACCTTGGGGGACAGGCTGAGGGTGACGTTGAGGGGGCCGACCGAGCCCGCGACGAACCGGCCGCCGAACTCGTCCGCCGCCTGGCGGGCCAGCCGGGCGCCCGCGATGTTCATGTCGCGCACGCGGTGTTCGAGGCCGTAGTCGGCCTGGCCGATCGACGTGGCGGTGAAGGTGTTGGTGGTCGTGATGTCCGCGCCCGCCGCCAGGTACTGCCGGTGCACGTCGAGCACCAGGTCCGGGCGCGTGAGGTTGAGCAGGTCCGGGTCTCCCGCGACGTCCAGGTGGTGGTCGCCGAACTCCGTGCCGTAGTAGTCGGAGGGGGCGAGCTTCGCCTGCTGGAACATCGTGCCCCAGGCGCCGTCCAGCACCGCGATCCGCTGGTTCAGCAGGGACTTGAGACCATCCACGCGCGCTCCCGAAATGTCGGAAGCGCCCTTGCACGTGGTGGAACGACGCCGAGCGTGGCAGGCGACCATGGCCCGTTGCAGCGCTTCTCGGCCTCGCCTTTCAGGTTACCAAGCCTGACCATGGACCAAGAACTCGTCTCACTCCATAGGATGGCCTTTGTGACCGGAAAACGCGCGTTGGTCCTCGGCGGTGGTGGTGTCACCGGAATCGCTTGGGAGACAGGGATTCTGCACGGACTCGCTGAACACGGCGCCGATCTGTCGGACGCGGACCTGTTCGTCGGGACGTCTGCTGGGTCCGTGGTGGCCACGCAGTTGGCGGGCGGTGTGCCGCTGACTGACCTCTACGCGGGTCAGCTGTTGCCACCCGATGGAGAGATCCCGGCGCGGCTGACCCCGTGGATGGTGATGAGGTACGTGCTCTCCTACGCGATGCCGGGGACCCCGGCGTCGAAGCGGGCCCGGCTGGGGCGCGCGGCGTTGAAGGCCCGCACACCGTCCGAATCGGAGCGGCTCGCGGTCTTCACCTCCCGACTGTCCACTCGGGACTGGCCGGAGCGGGCGCTGAAGGTGACCGCCGTGGACACCGCGGACGGGAAGTTCGTGGCGTTCGACCGGGACAGCGGGGTGCCACTGGTGAGCGCCGTGGCATCGAGTTGCGCGGTGCCGCTGGTGTGGCCGCCCGTGACGATCGACGGCCACCGGTACATGGACGGCGGCATGCGGTCGGTGGCCAACGTCGACCTCGCCGCCGGGTACTCGCGGGTCGTGGTGGTGGCTCCGCTGACCCGGTCGGCGAACCTGGCGGCGACTCCGCAGGCGCAGGCCGCGAAACTCGGCGTGCCGTCGATCGTGGTGAGCCCGGACAAGACCGCGCTGGCCGCGATCGGGACGAACCTGCTGGACCCGGCCCGCCGCAAGCCGGCCGCCGAAGCGGGGTACGTCCAGGCCGCCTCGGTGGCGGAAGCTGTTCGCCAGGTCTGGAACTGATCACTGTCCGAACGCGCAACAACTGGTCGGTACCTCTTGTCCAGGGGCTCTGACCTGCATAGCGTCGCCCACCACTCGCATTGACAGCTTTGTTAACTAATTGCTGGAGGCGGCCGTGGGCGGCAGAACGACGGCATTGGGGGCGGCCGGGCTCGTGCTCGGTCTCCTCGTGGCAGGGGTGACCAGTGCATCGGCGGCGGATCCACTGGTCTCCCGCGGCAAGGCGGTCACGGCCTCCTCGACCGAGGGACCCGGGTTCGAGGCGGCCAAGGCGGTCGACGGCAGCACGTCGACCCGCTGGGCCTCGGTGGAGGGCCACGACCCGGAGTGGCTCCGGGTCGATCTCGGTTCGGCGCACGCGATCAGCCGGGTCAAGCTGACCTGGGAGGCCGCGTACGCCAAGTCGTACCGCGTGCAGACCTCTCCCGACGGTTCGACGTGGACCGACGTGTTCTCGACCAGCACCGGTGACGGTGGCACCGACGACCTGACCCTGTCCGGTTCGGGCCGTTATGTGCGCGTCTACGGCACGGCTCGCGGCACGGCGTACGGCTACTCGTTGTGGGAGTTCGAGGTCTACGGCCTGGACGGCGGTACCAACCCGCCGACGACCACGACCCCGCCGACCACGACCACCACACCGCCGCCCTCCGGTCTCGGCTATCCGTTCGGCAGCAGGCAGACCCCGTACGCGGCGGGCATCCTGCGGCCGTCCGGCAGCACGTCCACTTTGGACGCGAAGATTGTCGATTACTACCAGAAGTGGAAGGCCGCGTTCGTCAAGCAGAACTGCGGCAACGGCTGGTACCAGATCATCTCGCCGGACGCGGAGTTCCCGTACGTGGCCGAGGCGCAGGGCTACGGCATGGTGATCACCGCGACGATGGCGGGCGCCGACCCGGACGCGAAGAAGATCTTCGACGGCCTGCTGAAGTACAAGCTCGCGCACCCGTCGGTCAACAACCCCGACCTGCTGGCCGCCGAGCAGGACCCCGCCTGCAAGAGCGTCAACGGCAGCGACAGCGCGACCGACGGCGACATGGACACCGCCTACGGCCTGCTGCTCGCCGACAAGCAGTGGGGCAGCACCGGCACCTACAACTACAAGCAGCTCGCGGTGAAGAACGTCAACGCGATCAAGAACAGCCTGATCAACCCGAACACGAACCTGCTGCTGATGGGCGACTGGTCCGGCCCGGACAACAGCAGGCAGTACTACGGCTCCAGGTCGTCCGACTGGATGGCCGACCACTTCCGCGCGTTCCGCAAGGCGACCGGCGACTCGGCCTGGGACACGATCCGCAGCAAGCACCAGGACCTGATCGCCTCGCTGCAGTCGAAGTACGCGGCGAGCACCGGCCTGCTGCCGGACTTCGTGCAGGACACCAACTCCACGGCCAAACCCGCCGTGGGGGAGATGCTCGAAGAGGCCGCCACCGACGGCAAGTACTGGTACAACGCCTGCCGCGACCCGTGGCGCATCGGCGCGGACGCGGCACTGACCGGTGACGCGAAGTCGCTGGCGGCGGCGCGCAAGCTGAACACGTGGATCAAGGGCAAGACCGGCGGCGACCCGAGCAAGATCGCAGTCGGCTACCAGCTCAACGGCACGCAGATCAACAGCGGCAGCGACTCGGCGTTCGTCGCGCCGTTCGCGGTGGCGGCCACGACGGATCCGGGCAGCCAGGCCTGGCTGGACGCGTTGTGGAACAAGATGGTCAGCACGCCGATCGCCACGGACACGTACTTCGGTGCGAGCATCCAGCTCCAGGTGATGATCACGGTGTCCGGCAACCACTGGATCCCGTGACCTGAGGTGCGTCGTGAGTGACGGGTTCTGTCCCGGGGCTGGTCCCGCTCCGGGGCAGAACCCCTGTCACCAACTCCGTTCACAACTTCTGGCGGAACCACCGGCGGATCAGTCCGATGGTGATGCCGAGCATGAGCAGGTAGGCGAAGGCCCTGATCCCATCACCGTTCACGTCGCGGCCGCCGGTGTACGCCGAAGCCCCGTAGATGAAGAAGGCTATGTCGGCGACGAGCATCACGACGATGGCCCAGCCGGTCCACGTGCGGTATTTCGCGTTGATGTGGGTGCTGTTGTCGACGGTCATGTGGCCGGGGCCCTGATTGATGTTCATCGGACCGTTGCCCTGCTGGTTGAAGATGTTGCTGCCGCCGGACGCGCTGTTGTGAGCGTTGCGTCCGAAAGGATCATTCGGGGAGTTCATCCGCCACCTCCTCCCCGGACGTCCATCCGGCCGGTGCCCTGGTTGACGTTCATCGGGCCGTTGCTGGAGAAGACGGTTCCGCCGTGGGACGCGGTGTTGTTGATCTGCATCTCCGCCTGTCCGTGATCAGCTGGCGTGTCCCGCCCGCCCTCACCCTCCAACTCCGCGATCAGCCCGCGGACGTCGGACTCGAAGGTCCGGTGCCGCACCTGCCAGTACATGGAGAGGCTGAGCAGCGCGATGTCGGCCGGGAGCAGGGCGCGGTCGGGCAACGGGGTGTCGTCCAGCAACACCGGCACCACCTGCATGTCTCGCTTGAACGCCATCCGCAGTTCCGTGCGCACCCAGTCGCGCTCGTCGTCCAGACATCGCACGCCGTTCTTGTTCTTGATGGACAGCCACGACGGCCCGATCACGGCGAGCACCACGTCCGCGCGTTCCAGCTCGCGCCGGATCCTCCGCGGGTACACAGCGCCCAACGGCAACGAGTCCCGGTCGCGGAACACGTTCTCCGTGCCGTACTGCTGGGCGAGCAGACCGAAGATCGCCGCAGTCGCGTGCACGCTGTCCTTGATCCGGTAGCTCAGGAAGATCCGGCGCACGGTTCACCTCCCTCGACGGACGTGAGCCGGCCGACCTCGACCTCGGCCGCGCGCAACACCTTGTCGCCGTGCAGGTAACCGCCACGCACCTCGCGCAGCACCACGCCGTCGTGCTCGGCGCTGTTCACTTCGGCGACGCGCACCGCCTGGTGCAGGCTCGGCTCGAACGGCGTGCCGACGCAGTTCATCCGGTTGATGCCCTGCCGCGCGAGCAGCTCCTCCAGCTCGTTCGAGATCGAGTCCACGTCACCGCACTGCGGCGCTGTCTCGATCCGATCTAGCACGAGGATCACTTGGCGCAGTACGGGTTCGAGGATCTGCCGGGCCCGGTCGTCGCCCGCCTGGTCGAGCTGCCGGCACAGCTCGTCGTACATCTGCTTCTGCAGCCGGTCGTTGAGCAGCCTGCGCTGGAACAGATCGCGCAGCTCGGCGAGTTCCTGCTCGACTGTGCCCGCGTCCATTCAGCGCCCCTTCCGCTCGACGCGGCCGAGTGCGGTGGCCGCCTTGAGCCGGTGCTTCCACATGGGCTTGTAGCGCAGGACGTAGAACAAGCCGCCGATGAGCACCATCATCAGGAAGCCCATGAACACGCTGCCGGGACTGCCGGAGCCCATCCCTCCGAGGAACGGGAAAATGCCGAAGATCAGCAGGGCCAGGAACCACTTGTGCCAGTTGACCCAGTCCCACGTCGGCTTGCGTGCCTCATTGGCCATCTCACGGAGTTCCCCGACCAGTGTCGCGATGTCGGGGTCGCCGGTCTTGAGGTTCGCGATGCTGTCTGCACGCTTCGCGACCAGCGACGCCTGCTCCTCGGACAGGACGTAGAAGCCGCCTTCATTGATCATCTGGCCGTACGCCACGAACGGCCCGAGCTTGCCCAGATGGTCCATCAGCTCGTCGTGCAGTGCGATGGCGAGGTAGTAGCGGAAGGCCGGGTTGTCCGGGTTCTCGCGCACCACCGACTGCATGATCTCCAGCGCCTTGCCGCCCATGTCGTTCTGCAGGAACACCTGGGCGATCGACGTCCGGTACTCGGGGTTGCCAGGATCGAGCCGCAGCGCCTCCTCGTACTTGCGCATCGCCTGCTGCCAGTTGCCCATCGCGGCGTAGGCCTCACCGAGCCCGTAGTGGTACAGCGAGTTCTGCGGGGACAGCCGGATCGCCTCGGAGAACTCGTACTCGGCGTCGCCGGCGTTGCCCATGAGGAACGACGAGTGCGCCCGCAAGAACCAGGCGGCGTCGTCGTTGCCCCGCAGGTTGATCGCCTCGCGGGCGGCGTAGTTGGCGGCGTTCGGGTTGTCCTGGTCGAGATAGGCGCGGGCGCGGTCGAGCCAGTCGATACCGTTGCCGCCCGCGGCCGGCCCCGCAGGTGGCCGGTAGTCGGCCAGTTCGCGGTCGAACGCCGCCCGTGCGCTCACGTCGAGCAGCACCTTCTCCGCGCGGTCGATGTCGCGGACGCGGGCCTCGGCCTCGGTTCGGCGGTCGGGATCAGCGCTGCCCTGCCGTTTGATCCACTGCCTGCGCTGCTTGGTGATGGCCTTGCGGATCTCGTCGGTCTCCGCGGTCTGGCCGACCTGGAGCACCTCGTAGAGGTTGACGAACTGGAAGGTGGTCATGGTCAGCTCACTTCCAACGTGCGGATCTTGCCGGTTGCCAGGTCCTTCTCCGCACTGTCCATGCTGGACACGTCGTGGACCTCGAACGTGCCGAGAGAACGATTCGTGGTGAGGTCGGCGACCTCGATGAAGACCGTCTGGTCGATGTCGTAGGCGAACGTCACGTCGACCGGTGCGCCCGCCGGATATGCGGGTATCGGCAGGACCTGCTCGCCGATCACCTTCACGAACGACGGATCTGCGTCATCTCCCTGGGTCACCGAGACCCTGATCTCCGTCTGGTTGTCCGAGACGGTGCGGAACGAGTCCGTGTGCTTGGCCGGAATTCTGGTGTTGGGCGCGATGATGACGGCGTTCTCCATGCCCCCGCCGTCCGCGCGGGCCAGGATGCCGAGTCCCTGCGACGTCACGTCCCTGATGGTGATGGCGGGCAGGGCCGACTTCGCGCCGGTGCGCTCCACCTCGACGATGTGGGCCTGCACGGCGGCACCGAGTGCGACGACCTCGTCCGGGTTAAATGCCCGTTCAGGCTTCTTGCCGGAGAACGACTCCATCATCTCGTGCACCATGGGCATGCGGGTCGACCCGCCGGCCAGGAGGACGGTGTCCACATCGGACCAGGACAGGTTCGCGTCCTCCAGCACGATCGCGGTCAGGTCCCGCGTGCGGCTGAGCAGGCTGGACGTGGCCTCCTCGAACTCCTCGCGCGTCACGTCGACCGTCCTGGTCACCCCGCCCGCGCTGAGCACTACCTTGGTCTTCTGGATGGTGGTCAGCGCACGTTTGGCGATCTCTGACTTCTCCCGCAGGTCGGCCTCTGAGTGGTCGTCGTCGAGCAGGTCAGGTCCGCCGTGCTCCTGGAACCGGGCGTTGAGCAGGTTCATGAGCGCGTTGTCCCAGTCGAAGCCGCCGAGGTTGCGGTCACCGTTCGTGGCGATGGTGGCGAACTCGCGGTTCTTGATCCGCATGACCGTCACGTCGAACGTGCCGCCGCCGAGGTCGTATACGAGCACCGTGCCCGCATCGGCCGTGTCCAGGCCGTACGCGAGTGCGGCGGCCGTGGGCTCGTTCAGCACTCGGTGCACGGTGAGCCCGGCGATCGCGCCCGCGTCCTTGGTCGCCCGCCGTGCGCCGTCGTCGAAGTACGCCGGCACCGTGATCACCGCCTGGTCGACGGGGCCGCCGAGGTGCAGCTCGGCGTCCTCCTTGAGCCGTTTGATGATCAGCGCGGAGATTTCCTCCGGGCGGAACGTGACGCCGTCGCTCGTCTCGAAACGCCACGTCGCATCACCCATGGCGCGCTTGACAAATTGCACGGTGTCGAGCGGCGCCATTGCTGCCGACCGCTTCGCCATGGTGCCGACGAGTGTTGTGTCGGATTGGAACAGAACCACGGAGGGCGTGATGTTCTCACCCTCTCGGTTCGGGATTATCTCCGGTCTTCCCAGCTCACCCATCACGGCGACGGCCGAGAAGGTGGTGCCCAGGTCGATGCCGATCAGGTGTCCCAACCTAGGCACCCCTTTCCTTCTACATTTCCCGCAGTGGCTCGCATTGCATTTCCTGATGGGTCGTTGCGATTCTGCGCACTACATCGTGACGTGCGATCGGGGTGTTAACGGAAATTCTGGACAAATAGTGGACATTTGATGTGGGAGTGGGCAGAAGGGTGATCGTGGTTCAGATCGCCGCGGTCTCGGGGGTTGACCTTGACCTAAGGGCAAGGTTGGAGAGTTCTCGGCATGGACAACGACTTCATCGCAGAGACCGCCACCCGCTTCGACATCCCCGGCGCCGCCGTCGGCGTCTTCCACGACGGGCAGGAGCACTTCTTCAGCCACGGCGTGACGAGCGTCGAGAACCCGTTGCCGGTCAACGAGGACACGCTCTTCCTGCTCGGCTCGGTCACGAAGACCTTCACCGCCACCGCGATCATGCGGCTGGTTTCGGACGGCAGGGTCTCGCTGGACGCGCCGGTGCGCACGTACGTGCCGGAGCTGAAGCTGCTGGACGATCGCGAGTTCACCGTCCGGCAGCTGCTCAACCACACGTCCGGGCTCGACTGGGGCACCCTGGTGGACACCGGCGAGGGCGACGACGCGCTGGCCAGGCACGTCGCCGAGCTCGCCTCGCTGACGTTGATCGCGCCGGTCGGGGAACGTCCTTCCTACAGCCAGTCCGGCTTCAACCTGGCCGGGCGGATCATCGAGAACGTCACCGGGCAGACCTACGAGCAGGCGATGACGGCGCTGCTGCTGGAGCCGCTCGGGCTGGGCAACACGCACTTCGACCGGGACGCGGTGATGACGCGCCGGTTCGCCGCCGGGCACGAGAAGGGCCAGATCGCCCGGCCGTGGCGGCACTGGCGCGCCAACAACCCCGGCGGCGGTATCGCGGCTTCGGCGTCGGATCTCCTGGCGTGGGCCCGTTTTCACCTCGGTGACGGTGACGGGATCGATCTGGCGGAGATGCGGAGGTCGACGGCGTTCCTGCGCGGCTCCAACCTCGGTGACGCCATCGGGGTCGGCTGGTTCCTGCGCGAGATCGAAGGCGTGGAGGCGATCGGGCACGGAGGTTCGTCCAACGGGCAGTTCGCCGAGCTGCTGATCGTGCCGTCGCGGAACTTCGCGGTCGTGTCGATCGCGAACCAGGGGCCGGACGGGATTCCGTTCAACCAGGCGATGGTCCGTCGCGCCTTGGAGCACTACATCGGCGTGCTCGACCGGGACCCGGAGCCGTTGCCGTACAACGCTGTCGCGGCGCAGGAGGTCGCGGGCGGCTACGACAACGACGCGATGGTGATGACCATCGACGACACCGGTTCCGGGCTGGTGCTGGAGGTGCTGATCCGGCCGGAGATCCGGGAGTCCGCGGAGATGGAGCTGCCGGCCGACCACGCGCCGTTCCCGATGGGGCTGCTGCCGCGTGACGAGTACGTGATCACGGAAGGCGCGTTCACCGGGCAGCGCGGGTTCTTCACGCGCGACGCGGAGGGCGTGATCATCGGGGTCGATCTCGCCGGTCGGATGTTCAGCCGGGTGGGATGATTGCGGCATGATCACGATCGGTCAGCTCGCCCGGTACGCGGGCGTGACGATCAAAGCGGTGCGGCACTACCACAAGGTGGGGCTGCTGGAGGAACCCGCGCGTGACGCCTCCGGCTACCGCCGCTATTCCGCGCAGGACGCGATCGACCTGGTCAAGATCCGCACGCTCGCCGAGGCCGGGGTGCCGCTCGCCCGCGTGCAGGAACTGCTCGTGGCGGGCGAGGAGGAGTTCGCCTCGTCGATCACCGAGATCGACGAGGCGCTGCGCCGGCGGGAAGAGGAGATCCGGCTCGCCCGCGAACGGGTCGTGCGTCTGCGGGCGGGCAACGCGTTGTTCTTGTCCGCCGAGGCCGCCGCGTTGCTCGACCAGCTCAGGGAAATCGGTGTGAGCGAGCGGGGTGTGCGGATGGAACGCGAGGTCTGGGTGCTGATGCAGGCCGTCGCGCCGGACGACGCGGCGGTGTGGCTCGCGGACAAGACCGAGTCGCTCGCCGATCCCGAGTTCCGGCAGATCTACCTGGACTACGACGAGGCTTTCGGCTGGTCGCCGGACGACCCGCGGCTGCCCGCGCTGGCGAGGCGGGCGGCCGCGTGGATGTCGTCCCGGCCGGAGATGCCGGTGGCGGATCAGGAGATCGCCGCGCTGGCGATGTCCGCGGCCGGAGCGTCGTCGCCGGCGTGGAACCGGATGGCCGGACTCTAGTGTCCTGAGTCGCAAGTTCGCTGCCAGTCATCCCGTCTGGCTGGGTGGCGTCTGCAAGTACCGCCAACTCTTGATCAAATCGCCTGTAACTACACCCAACAAGCAGGTCCGCGGTCCGTGACCGCCGGAGCAGACAGGTCGGTTGGGTGTAGTTACACGCCCGATGATCTTAAGTTGGTGGTACTTGCACACGCCACAAGCTGACCGTGAACCAGCGACTCAGGACACTAGAACAGGGTGCGCAGGAAGGCCGGGCCGCCTTCCTCCGCGTTGAGTCCTTTCTCGACGAACGCGATGTTGTGGTGGAACGAGATTCCGCTGATGTTGCGCTCCAGGTAGGAACCCTCGCCGCGCGGATCGCCCACCTCCGCGCGGTTCAGCCCGTCCACAAAGGACTTGAGCATGCCCATCGACGTGCCCTGGCCCGCCTCGGGGTGACCGCCCCAGTTCGGCCAGTACGCGGTCTGCAGGTCCTCGACCACGTAGAGACCGCCCGCGCGGACGTGCGGGAACAGCGCGTGGAACGAGATCCGCACGTGCTTGTTGAGGTGGCTGCCGTCGTCGATGATCACGTCGAACGGGCCGAGCTCCCTGCCCAGCCGGTCGAGGAACTCGGCGTCGGACTGGTCGCCCTGGATCGTCATCATCCGCGGGCCCGTGACGTTCTTGGCCGTGGTGTCGAGGCCGTGCACCAGCCCGCGCCGGAAGAACCGCTGCCACATCCGCAGCGAACCGCCGCCGCGGTCGGGGTCGCCGTAGCCGCCGATGCCGATCTCGAGCACCCGCACGGGTTCGGTGCGCAGCCGGGCGAAGTGGCGTTCGTAGTGCTGCGTGTACCAGTGCAGGTCGCCCCACTTGTCCGAACCGAACGCCACGGCGAGCGAACCGAGGTCCTCGCGGCCGGGCCTGAGCGCGGACAGCACCTCGCCGACCGCCGGCCCGATGCCGGTGCGGGCGCGGAACCACCCGCCGGGGTTGGCGGGATCCACTTCGCCTCGGGGCGTCTGAACCGCAAGACTCGGCCACGGCCGTTCGTCGGTGCCGTAGAGACCTCGCACGGCGTCCGCGAGGTCAAGCGCGATCACGACCTCCGCACCGGTCGTGAGATGGCTCGTGATCTTGCCGTCGAACCGCAGGTCGAGCCGGACGTCCGCCTTGACGGGTTTGATCTCGTCGGCAACGGCCCGCGCGACCGCTTCGGGCGTGAGCCGGCGAATCGTCTCGTCCAGCAGATCGCGCCCGGCCGTGGCGGCCTGCAGCAGCGGAGCGAGAACGGCCCACCGTTCGGTGTCGAACACAGAGTCCCCTTGTCTGACTTGAGTCCGGCTTGAGTGCCCCGGTCATACGATCCCAGCATGGGGATCCGACGAGTGTCATGCATGATCTTGGCCGTCCTGCTGGTTCTGGCCGCCGTGGGACCGGCGCAGGCAGGAGAGCGTCAGTTGTTGTTCTACAACCACGCTTGGGGAACGTTCGACCGCGCCACCGCCGACGCGGTCGAGCACTCCGCCTACCTCAAGAAGTTCGCTGACTTCGAGGTCCGCACCACCACCGGCGCCGACGGCAGGGTGTGGACAGGCCGCTACCTACGCGGCCGCGAGACCTACCTGGAGGTCTTCGGCATCGGCGACATCCCTGGCAAGGACGGCGAACTGGGCGCCGCCGGCCTCGGCCTCTCGACCGAACGCGACGGCGACCTCGACACGCTGAAGACCAGGCTGCGCGCCGCGGGCCAGAAGCCGATCGACTTCCTGCAGACCCGCGACTTCGGCGACGGCAAGCCGGTGCCGTGGTTCGACTCGGTGTTCCTGATCGAGCAGTACGACAGGTTCGGCGCCTGGGCCATGGAGTACCGAGACGAGTACCTGAACGACGCGCGCAGCAAGGTGGCCCCCGCCCGCTTCCCCGGCGACGTCACCCGCGAGCGCTACCTGCCCGACACGTACCAGAACCGCCTGATGCGCGACGTCACCCTGATCCACCTCGCCGTCACCGCCGCGGACCTCACCGCCACCCTGCCGCTGCTGCGTGCCGGCGGCTTCGCGGTGGTTTCGTCGCCGGGCGGAGTGGTGGCGTCGCGTGGGGGCACGACCATGCGGTTCGACTCGGTGGCGGCGGGGCAGACCGGGCTCAAACGGGTGGAGTTCTCGCTCAACCACGCGGTGGGCCGGCATGTGGAGCGGCTCGGTACTTCCACGCTGGTGGTGGGGCCGGGCGCACGGGCGGTGTGGACGTTCTGACGTTCGCGACGGGCTAGGCGTCTGGCTGTGCATGTTCCGCGGCGGGTGCGTGCGCGCTGGTGGTTGGTCGTGGCGCGTGTGTGGTGCGGGCGTTTGGCGGTGCGCGTTCCACGGCGGGTGCGTGCGTTGGTCGCGGGCGGGGGTGTTGGCCGGTCACGTTTCGAGCGGCCGGTATCCGCGCGTGGTCGGCGGGCCTGGGTGAACGGCACGTCCGCGCTGGTCGTGGGCCTGGGCGGCGGGTGGAGGTGACTTTCTGACACTCTTGGTCCATACGGATCAACGAACGGGGTGTCGGGCTGGTGTCGCTGGTCGGGCGTGAGCGGGAACGGGAACGGCTTGCCGCCGTGGTGGTGTCCGGTGGGGCGCTGCAGATCGTCGGCGAGCCCGGCGTGGGCAAGTCGGCGCTGCTGTCCTGCCTCGACGGGCACCTGGTCGTCGGTGTCGAGGCTGAGCGGGACCTGCCGTACGCCGGGCTGCATCAGGTTCTGCACCCGTTTCTGGATCTGTCCACTTTGTCCGGGGTGCGGCGCGGTGCGTTGGAGGTCGTTTTCGGACTGTCCGAGGGAGCTGCGCCGCCCGTGCATCTGGTCGGGCTGGCCGCGCTCGAGCTGTTGAGCGCGGCCGGGTCGGTCGTGCTGGTGGACGACGCGCAGTGGCTGGACCGGGCGAGTCAGGACGTGCTGGGGTTCGTGGCGCGTCGGTTGACTGGCGCTGCGCTCGTGGTGACGGCCCGGACGGCTGTGTTCGCGGGCGTGCCCACGCTCTCGTTGGAACCGCTGACCACTCACGACGCCAACGCGTTGCTCGCCGCGGTCGCGCCCGATCTGGACGCCGAACGCCGGGCGTGGGTGCTCGGGCAGGCGGCTGGGAATCCGTTGGCGCTCACCGAACTGCCCTTCGGCGGCAACTCGCTGGAGGAGGCCTTCGCGGCGCGTGCCTCGACGCTGCCTGCCGACGTGCGGGCGGCGTTGCTCAGGGCGGCCCTCGGCGGGAGTGCGGCAGACCTGGAGCCCGCGGTCGAGGCCAGGCTGGTCGATCGGGACGGCGCGTTCCGGCATCCGTTGATCAGGTCGGCGGTGGTGCGGGCGGCGAGCGCTGCCGAACTGCGGGAAGCGCACGAAGCGCTCGCGGCCGCGACGGACCAGCCGGACCGGCGGGCGTGGCACCTCGCCGGTGCGGTGCGCGGCAGCGACGAGAAGGTGGCCCGCCTGCTGGAGCAGACGGCGGACCGCGCACTCCGGCGGGGCGGCGCGGCGGCGGCGGTGAGCGCGTTGGAACGGGCGGCGCGGTTGGGCGACGGTTGCGAACGGCCCCGGCGGCTGTTGCGGGCGGCCGAACTGGCGGCGGACGCGGGCAGCCGGGACGACGTCGAGCGGATCCTGCTGGACGTGCGCGGGCTGGACCTCACGGCGCGGGAGCGGGCGTTGGTGACCTGGCTGCCGACCGCGTTCGACGACGGCGTGGGGGAGGGCGCGGCCGGGCCGGGCGAGCTGGTCGGGCTGGCCGAGGCGGTGGTCGCCGACGGCGACGTCGAGCTGGGGATGCGGATCTTCTGGAGTGTCGCGATGCGGTGCTTCTGGGTGGAGCCGGGTGCCGCAGTCCGGGAACGGATCGCCGCGGTGGCGTGCCGGCTGCCGATCGACCCGCAGGACCCGCGGATGCTGGCGATGACGGCGTACGTGTGCCCGGTCGAGCACGGCGACGCGGTGGTGGCAGGGCTGCGGGCGATCCGGGGCGACCGGGGCGCGGCGCCGGCGGGCCCGCGTGGGGCCCAGGGTGACGGGGCGGACGTGCGGGTGGGGCTGCGTGGGGTCGGCGGTGCTGACGTGTCGGGAGGGCCGCGTGGGGGCGAGGATGGTCGGGATGCTGTGCCGCCCACGGTCCAAGGCGGTCGTGTGGACGTGTTGTCGGGGCCGCTTGAGGTCGGGGACGGTCGGAGCGCCGTGCCGCCAGCGATTCGAGGTGATCGTCAACAACCGTCGACCGGGCAACACGAGGTCGGCGGTGACGACGTGGCGGCGCCGACCGCCCTCGGCGCGACACCGTCACGTGCTGGTCGGCGCGGCGAGGTCTGTTCCGGGCCGAGCGCCGACGACCCCGCCACGTTCCGGTTGCTCGGCAGTGCGGCGCTCCAGGTTGGCGCGTTCGAGGAGTCCGTCCGGTTCTCCCTTGCCGCGCAACGGGGTCTGCGTGCCCAAGGCCAGTTCGGGCTGCTGACCCGCGCGCTGGCCGTCGAGGCCTGGAGCCGGACCCGGCTGGGCGACATCGCGGCCGCCGAACCCGCCGCCGCGGAAGCGGCCAGGCTTGCGGAGGAGACCGGGCAGCCGTACATGCGTGGGCTGGCGGCGGCGGTGCAGGCTGAGATCGCGGCGCTGCGAGGTGACTACGAGCTGGCCGCCGCAAAGGCCGGAGAAGCCGAACGGATCGGGCTCGCGGCGGGTGCGCGGCCCGTCCTCGCGACCGTGCAGTTGGCCAGAAGCCTTGCCGCGCTGGGGGAGGGCAGGTACGGCGACGCGTTCGCGGCTGTTCGCCGGGTTCACGACCCCGCGGATCCGGCCTACCAGCTGGCGTTGCGCCGGTACGTGTTGCCCGAGCTGGTTGAGGCGGCCACTCGCAGCGGCAACTCCGATGACGCAGGCAAGATCGTCGAAGGGCTCGACACCGCCACCAGTTCGCCTGCGCTGGCCAGTGGGTTGAGGTACGCGCGGGCTTTGCTGGCTGAGGACGGGCAGGCCGAGGCGTTGTTCGCGGCCGCGCTGGACAACCGGAGTTCGCCGTGGGAGCGGGCGCGGACGCAGCTGGCGTTCGGGGCTTGGTTGCGCCGGCAGCGCAAGGCGGCTCAGGCGCGGCCGCATCTCAAGGCTGCGAAAGAGGCGTTCGAGGCGTTCGGCACCAAGGACTGGGCGGAGCGGGCCGGCGAGGAGTTGCGGGCCTCGGGTGAGTCGCGCAGTGGCAACGGCGAGTTGACCGAGCACGAGTTGACCATCGCGCGGATGGCGTCGGACGGGTTGACGAACAAGGAGATCGGCGAGCGGCTGCACCTGTCGCACCGGACGGTCAGCACGCACCTGCACCGGATCTTCCCGAAGCTCGGCGTGGTGGCGCGCACCGACCTCAAGCAAGCGCTGATGACGTACGACGACACCGTCACGTGACGGGCGCGAACGCGCAGCAAGACGTCCTACGGTCGAGGTCATGATCAGCAGGCGACAGTTCTCCCAGGCGCTGGCCGTGACGGGCGTGGCGGCACCCCTCGTCGCAGCGGCAGGAGCAGGAACCGCGACAGCGCAGACCAGCCAAAAGACCGTGCAGCAGTCGGGCAAGCCCGCGTGGGGACCGATCAAGCAGGTCAGGGCCGGGGTGCTGGACGTCGGCTACGCGGAGATGGGCCCCGCGGACGGCCCCGTCACGATCCTCCTGCACGGCTGGCCGTACGACATCCACAGCTTCGTGGACGTGGCACCGGCACTCGCCGCGCAGGGCCACCGCGTGCTCATCCCGTACCTCCGCGGCTACGGCCCGACGCGGTTCCTGCACGCACACACGAAGCGCAACGGGCAGCCGGCCGCCGTCGCGAGCGACCTGATCGCCTTCATGGACGCGCTCAAGATCCAGAAAGCCACCCTCGCCGGGTTCGACTGGGGTGCGCGGACGGCGTGCGTCACCGCGGCGCTGTGGCCGGAGCGGGTCGAGGCGCTGGTGTCGGTCAGCGGATACCTGATCATCAGCCTCGCCGCCAACCGGGAACCGCTGAGCCCGCAGGCCGAACTCGGCTGGTGGTACCAGTTCTACTTCTCCACCGAGCGCGGCGAGAAGGGCTACACGCAGAACACCTACGAGTTCAACAAGCTGATCTGGAAGCTCGCCTCGCCGCAGTGGAACTTCGACGAGGCCACCTACGCCCAGAGCGCCACGGCCTGGAAGAACCCGGACCACGTCGCGATCGTCATCCACAACTACCGCTGGCGGCTCGAGCTCGCGGAGGGCGAGCACCGCTACGCCGGCCTCGAACGGAAGCTGCAGGCCAGGCCGAAGATCAGCGTTCCGACGATCACGATCGCCAGCGACTTCGACGGCCCGAACAAGAGCGGCGCAGGCTACCGCGACCGGTTCACCGGACGTTACGAGCACCGGATCCTCGACGGCATCGGCCACAACGTGCCGCAGGAGGCGCCGGAGGCGTTCACCCGCGCCGTGCTCGACGCGAGCCGCTGAACGCCTCCGGCAGCGATCACACCACGGGCGGCGTCAGGATCCCGCCGGCGGAAGTGCGGATGCGGAGGGAGGAAATCTTCGCATCACGCACGATCCGGTCGACGTCGTAGGCGACCAGTCTGCCGCCGCGCTTGACGATCCGGCCGTCCGAGAACACCGTGTCCACGTTCGCAGGGGTAGCCGCCTGCACCAGCGTGGTCTCGAACAACCCGCCCGGCGCGAGGTTGATGTCGTTGGTGCGCACCAGGATCACGTCCGCGCGCTTGCCTGCCGTGATCGACCCGGTGACGTCGCCGAGCCCCAACGCGCGGGCACCGTTCAGCGTCGCCATCTCCAGCACGTCGCGGAAACCGACCTCCGGCAGACCGGCGGAAGGCGTGCCCTGCCACGGAATCCCGGTGTTCCAGACGAGCCGCATCGCCTCGAACATGTCCGACGGCGCGATGGACGTGGCGTCCGAGGACAGCGACACCGGCACACCGGCCTTGCGGAACCGCAGCAGCGTGTCGCGCGGATCGCCGGCCGTGCCCAGCCGGAACTCCGAGTGCGGCGACCACGACAGCGGCGTGCCGGTCCGCGCCATGATCTCCATGTCGCTGTCCAACGCCGTGACGTAGTGGCACAGCAACGTCTTGGGCCCGAGCCAGCCCCGCCGTTCGTAGTCCGCGGCGTCGACCGTCCGCGGCGGTGCCTGACCGGCGTGGATCGCGACCGGCAGCCCGCGCCGCAGGACCGCTTCCATGTCCGCGAAGAACGCCGGCTCGTTGCTCTGCGACAACCCGCGCACGTTGACGCCCAGGTGCACCAGCCCGTCGAACGCGCTGCCGCCCGCGAAGTACTGCTGCCGCACGCGATCCACGTCCGTGAGGTCCATCGGCGCGTCACGTGACATCTGGTCCACGTGCCCGTAGGAGAACCGGGCGCGCAACAACCCGTCGCGGTGCGCGCGGAGTTCGGCGTCGGCGTGCGCGGGGGAGCGGGTGTTGTTCGACCAGTTGTGCACGGTGGTCACGCCCGCGTTCGCCAGCTCCGCCAACCCCAGCAGCACGCTGCGATAGACGTCTGCGGCGCTGTACAACGTGGACGTGGCCCGCTTGGCCGCGAAATACGGGAAGCCGTCGGCCACGAAGTTGCGGCCCAGCGCGCTCCACATGTGGAAGTGGGTGTTGACGAAGCCAGGCATGACGATCATGTCGGTCGCGTCGACGATCTTCGCCCCGCGGGCGGGCAGATCCCTGCCGACGGCCTCGATCCTGCCGTTGCCGATCAGCACGTCCGCGCGCGGCAGCACCCCGAGCGCCTTGTCGACGGTCACGACCGCGCCGCCCCGGATCAGGTACCGGCCGCGGCGCACGTCATCGTTGTCAGCGGAGCCGTCAGCGGAGTCGGCAGCGGCGGGCACAGTGGACGTGGCCGAGATTGCTATTGCGGCACCAAGGGATTTGGTGAGTGTCCTTCGGTTGATCATGCGGCCTCCAAAGGCAGGGAGAGCCTGCATGCTCGCTCCAGATCAGCGCCGTGTCACCCGCGTGGAAGATCCATCGGGCAAACGGCTCACCGCGCCTGGTCGAGTGGGCGAATGTACTTCGTCGGATCCGCCGTGAGAGCGTCCATCTGCGGCCGGGCGGCCTCGAGCTTGCTCGTCCCGGTGGCCTGCCGGCGGATGATCTCGTCGACGTTGGACGCCTGCACCAGCAGTCCCGGCGCGACGAACCAGCCCTCCGGCATCTTCCTGCCGGACTTGGCGTGCTGGGCCAGCATGTACCCGGCCACCGCGCCCTTGAGGAAGTGCTCGGCCGACACCGACGCGAACAGGTGCCCGTCCTTGACGCCCCGCAGCGCCTTCGGATCCACGCTGAACGCCCCGGCCAGCCACTTCGCGTTCTTCTCCGCGTGCACGGCGGCGAGGTTGATCGCGTCGACGTCACCGGCGCCCAGCAGCGCGAGCGCGTCCGGGTTCGCGTCGGCGAGCCGTTGCCACGTCGCGAGGTTCGCCGGCTGGTCGCGCCCGGTGTCCAGTGGCCCGATGACCTGCAGCTTCGGCAGTCGTTCGAGCAACCGCGCCCGCATCCCCAGCGACCGCTGGTCCAGCGCGGGCATCGCGGGGGAGTTGCTGCCGATGACGATCTTGCCCGCGCTGTCCGGCGGCAACCGGTCCGCCGCGGCGTCCGCGAGCAGCTTGCCCATCTCGAAGCTGTCGTTCTCGATCATCAACGTGACCCTGCTGCCCGGCGCGACCTGGCCGCCGGCGACCGCGATCACCGGAACACCCTGCTCGATCACCTGCGCCATCGGCTCGGCCACCAGCTCGGGGGCGACGGCGGACAGCCCGATACCGCCCTTCGCCCGCGTGGCGAGGTCGCGCAGCAGTTCGACCTGCTTGAGGCCGTCGTGCGTGTCCGGCCCGGTGATCTCCGCCTTGACGCCACCGGCGATGGCCGAACCCGCCCGGAACCCCTCGCTCATCTCCTTGGAGAAGTCGCGGCTGTTGTTCTGGGCGATGAATCCGATCGTGGGAGGGTCATCGGACGTCTGTGCCGTGCCGCACCCGCTCACCCCCGCCACCGCGATCAAAAGCGCAGGTAGAGCGAGACGGGCCAGGCGAACCACGGGGGAGCCCCATCCGTTGACGGTTGGAAGCGAACGAGAGTAGTGCACGGCGCAAACGAGGTGTCGGCTTGCGTGGAATCCTTTGGCTGCGTACCAATAGCACCTTCGCCGGAAAGCGATGTCCACCGTGAGGCGTTCTGGATGCTGTCCAACTGGGTCGAGGCCCGCACCACCGCGCAGACCACTGTCGTCAGCCTGACGATCGGGCTCGCCGCGCTGGCGGGTCTCGCGCTGTGGACGAGTCTCAGCATGCAGCGCGCGGCCACGCACCTGCACGAGCTCAACGAGATCAGCGACCGCTGGGGTCTGGTCGTCCAGAACGTCGACGTCGCCGACCACGCCCTCGCCGACTACCTGCGCTCCGGCACGCCCGTGATGCGCCAGCCCGTCGCGCACGCCGCCGGTGCCGCCGACGAGAGCCTGCGCTGGCTGCGCGACAACGGTGGCACCGCGGACATCCGCGCCGCCACGATCGTCGGTGACCTCTACGGCGACTACTCGATCCTGCTGCGCGAGGCCGTCACGGCAGGCGACCGCGGTGACACCATCGGCGCCCTGCGCAAGGCGGACCAGGCCGAGCTCACGCTGGTCTCGTTGCGCAAGCAGCTCTCCACGGTCGTGCAGCTGAAACGACTGGAGACCACCGAATACCTGCGTGCCGCGGAAACCCAGAACGGCCGTCTCCGCCTCGCCGCCCTCATCGCGTTCATCATCGACCTCGGCCTGGTCGGGCTCTGCGGCGTGGTGCTCCTCGGGCACCGCCGCAAGATCCTCCGCCAGGCCGCCAGGAGCGAGCACGAGGCGATGCACGACGCGTTGACCGGCCTCGCCAACCGCACGCTGCTCACCCAGCGCACCGAGCAGGCCATCCGCCGTTCCAACCAGAACGGCGACCCGCTCGGCCTGTTCCTGATCGACCTCAACCGCTTCAAGCCGATCAACGACACCCTCGGCCACGCGTTCGGCGACCGGCTGCTGCAACACGTCGCGAACCGGCTGACCGGTGCCGTCCGCGACGTCGACACGGTGGCCAGACTCGGTGGCGACGAGTTCGCCGTCCTGCTGCCGTCGGTGAACAGCTCGGCGAACGCACTCATCGTCGCCGAGCGGGTGCACCGGGCGTTGGAGGAAGCCGTCGACCTGGACGGGTTGTCGGTCGACATCGGCTGCAGCATCGGCGTGGCGATGTACCCGAGCGACTCCTCGGACGCGCACGAGTTGTTGAAGCACGCGGACATCGCCATGTACGCGGCCAAGCGCGCCCGCCTCGGCACGTCCGTCTACGAACCCGGCCGCGACGACCACAGCGCCGCCCAGCTCACTGTCATCAGCGACCTGCGGCACGCCATCGACCACGGCGAACTCGTGCTGCACTACCAGCCCAAGGCCGACGTGCGCACCGGATCGGTCTGCGGCGCCGAGGTCCTGTGCCGCTGGCAGCACCCGCGGCTCGGCCTGCTCGGCCCCGACCGGTTCATCCCCGCCGCGGAGGAGACCGGCCTGATCGAGCCGCTGACCCAGTACGTGCTGGACCACGCGCTGGCCCAGTGCCACGCCTGGCACCTGGCCGGCTGGGACGTCCCGGTCTCGGTCAACGTCGGCGCCCAGTGCCTGCACGACCTGACGTTCCCCGACCAGGTCGCCACCGCGCTGAAACTGCACGGCCGCCCACCGGAAGTGCTGACCCTGGAGATCACCGAGAGCGCGATCATCGCCGACCCGCACCGGGCGAGCGAAGTGCTGCTGCGCCTGCGGGAACTTGGTGTGCGGCTGTCCATCGACGACTTCGGCACCGGCTACTCGTCCATCGCCTACCTGCGCACGATGCCGGTGCACGAGATGAAGATCGACCGCTCCTTCACCACCAACATGCGCACGGACGCGTCGAGCGGCGCGATCACCCGCTCGTTGCTCGGCCTCGCCCACAACCTGGAGCTCGAGGTCGTCGCCGAGGGCGTCGAGGACCAGGAGACCTGGAACGTCCTCGCCGCCCTCGGCTGCGACATCGTGCAGGGGTACTGCCTGAGCAAACCGTTGCCGGCGGACGAGTTCGCGACCTGGCTGCGGGACCGCACGCTCACCGAGCTGACCGTGCCCACCTCCACGCCGTGACGGCTGCCTACCGCTGGCAGGCCAGCCGGTAGGCCGCCGCGCCGATCAGCTCCAGCGACACCTGCAGCCGTTCCAGGCTGATGTTGTCCCGGATCGTGTCCTCCGGCGTGTGGTAGATCGGCTCCAGCAACGCCGGCCCGCCCTCGCCGCGCCAGCTGAAGTTCGCCGACGCCATGCCCTTCTCGTGGAACGGCACGTGGTCGCTCGACCCGCGTGCCACCGGACCGTGCACCCGCGGGTCGTACCCGAGGCGTTGCGCCGCCGCCCGCACCCCGGCCGTCGTCGCGTTGTCGGCGCCGTCGACGGACAGCAGCCAGTACGCGGTGGCCGGGTCGTGGCTCGTGGCGACCATGTCGTTCTGGAACACGCCCTTGATCCGCGCGATCTCCTCGGCGGGCAACTGCGAGACGTAGTGCCGCGATCCGAGCAGGCCCTGTTCCTCCGAGCCCCACAACGCGAACCGCAAAGCCTTGTGCGTCGGCAGGTACCGCAGCACCCGCGCCAGTTCCAGGCACAGCACGGTGCCGCTGCCGTCGTCGTTCGCGCCCGGCGACCCCGGCACGCTGTCGTAGTGCGCGGTGACCATCACGACCCCGTTGTCCCGCCATGGGAACGTCGCCGGCCGTTCCGCGATCACGTTGTAGGACGTCAGGTTCGGGTGGTGCGTGGTGGTGATCGTCAGCTCGCCGAAGCCCGAAGCGCGCAGCTTCTCCGTGTGCACCTGGGCCAGTCCGATGACCGGCACGGTGACGTTGCGGTCGAGGGTCGGCGAGAACGCGCTGGACTTGCTCGTGGTGGCGGAGATCCGGCCGAGGATCACGGCCACCGCACCGCGTTCGATCGCCGCGTGCACGTGCGCCGAACCGGTAGGAGCGTTGACGTAGAACGCGATCTTGCCCGTGAGGTCCGGCAACTGGCCGTTCACCACCTCGACGAACGGCGCCTTGACCGTCACACCGAGGGACCCGAACCGGGACGCGCCGGCCTGCCCGAGGCCGGGGAAGTCGGCGAGGTACTTGTCCGGCACGGTGAACGGCTGCGTCGTCACCTGGTACCGCAACGCCTTGAGCTCGCGGACGAGGTAGTCGCGGGCGCGGTGCTCGGACTCGGTGCCGCCGATGCGCGGCCCGATCTTGTTGCTCAGCACCTTCAGGTGTTCCAGCGCGTGACGCGCCCGGACCCTTGCCACCACGGGGAAATCGCCGAGATCCAGGTTCGGCAGGTGCGAGGCGCCCGGTCGTTGTTCGGTGGCCGCGAGCGCGCCCGCGGGGTTGGCCACGACGGCGGCCACCCCGGCCGCCGCCGCGAGGAAGTCACGTCTGCGCATCTCGTCCCCCATCTCACGATGTTCCAGCCCGCCGAACGTAGGCAGGACGGGAGGTGGCGGACAACCGACTAGTGGCTGGCTTTGGCCGCGGCGTGCTCGAGGACGAGGTCCTGGACCTGACGACGTGCGTCCGTTCGGGCCTTGTCCACGCACGCCATCAGATGCGTGGCGAGCACTTCCGGTTCGAGTTCGCGCACGGCAGGGCTGAGCGAGACACCCGTCGTGACGCCGTTCGAGTCCACGGTCACGGTGACGCCGCCGCGCGTTGCCTCGCCGCTGACCGCCGCGAGCAACCGGACCAGATCGACGTAACGGCGGCGCTCGCGCTCCTCCGCGGCCACCCCGCGTTCCTCCCACCACGAGAGCCGGCGGCGCAACAACGCTTGCGTGGTCGCGGGATCGGCCACCGGAACGGTCCACGAACCGGACACGGTGTGCAGCACTAGTGCGTTCGCCTCGGTGCTCACGCGGAGGATGCGGGCGAACGCGACGCCGACGTCGAGCCGGCCGCCGGTCCGCGTGGTCCAGTCGACGCGGTCGGTGCCGATCACCACGCGCGAGCCGTGATCCTCCAGCACGAGCGGGAACGCCGTCGAGCCGAGTTCCAGGATCGGCGCCGAGAGCAACGAGCGGTGGGCCAGCCGGGCGAGCCACGACGCCGAACCCGCGCCCAGCACCCCGGCCGCGCACAACGCCTTCACCGCAATCGCCGCGCCGGGACTGAGCCGCAACGCGATGCCCGAACCCGGCAGCACACCGAGCACGAGCTGCGCGCCGGTCATCAGGGTGGTCGCGGGCAACCACGAGTGCGGGTCGCTCAACCCGTTGCGGCGCAACCAGCTCAGCAACGCCCACGCGCACGCCGCCGCGGCGACGGCGGGAATCGCCGACCACCACGGCATGACCCGCTGCCCGGCGGAGGTCATCCCGGCGAGCACGATGCAGACCAGCCCGATCGCGACGGGCAGCACACCGGCGGAGAGGATCAGCAACGTCCTGGCGCGGCGCCAGCGAGCGGCCAGCGCGTGCACGACCTGGGGATCGTTGATCAGAGGAATGGCGTGGGGAAGTAACGTCATTTGCGCGCCCCTCGTCAGCTCTCCGCCGTCACGCGATGTGACGTGCGGGCCGACCAGGCTTCCCGGCGCACCTACGCGTAAATATGACGTAAATGTCCAGATCAGGCAAGCCTTGTCCACTGCGGACGGTGTGGCGCACGAGCCCGCGCGCCACACCGATCCCGTTGTGTCAGGCCGTCTTCGCCCGCCTGCCGAGCACCGCGTCGATCACCAAAAAGACCACGAGACTGACCCCGAGCAGCGGTACGAACCACCCGATGACCAGTGCGCCGACACCCAGCCCGGCCAGTGCGGCAGGCGGGGCCTTGCGCCACTGGCCACGCGGCGTGGGCCGGCCGAAGCCGCTGGTGGGCCGGCGCTTCCACCACATCCGGTAGCCGAGCACGACCAGCCAGGCGAGCCCGCCGCCGAGGAGCAACAGCAGCAACTGGTTGGGCCAGCCGAACAGCACGCCCATGTGGCCGTCGATGCCCCACCTGGCCAGCTTCGCGCCGAGCGGGTAGTCGGCGAACTTCACCGAGCTGACCACGGCCCCGTCCTGGATCGCCACCGAGTCGACCTGCGTGGGCAGGCCTGGCTGGATCTCGGCCACCTTCCAGGCTTCGTCGGGGGACTTGGGCAGGCCGATCTCGACCTTCTGAGCGTCGATGCCCGAGGCGCGGGCCGCCCAGAGCACGGTGTCGACGTCGCTGTGGCCCGAACCGGCCGACGTGTGCTCACCGTGCTCGCCGTGATCACCACCGCCGCTGCCACCGGGCATCGTCAACTTCGGCGTGGCCCAGCCGATGGCCTGGCGGAGCGACGCGACGTTCTCACCGGCGTACGCGGACCACGTGAGGCCCGTGGCGGACAGGAACAACGCACCGGCGAGCACCCAAACGCCGATCAGACCGTGCGTCCGGACGCGCTTGCTGTTGCGAGCTCGCGTGATCCACAGCACCAGGCCGCCGAGAGCGACGACCCACAGCCAGGAAGCGGCGAGTTCGCTGTACAGGCGGCCGGGTTCGCCGAGCAACAGGTTGCGGTGCAACTGATCCAGCGTCGTGCGCAACGGCAGCACGCCGCTCGTCCCGTAGACGACGAGATCACCGGTGACCTTTCCGGTGCCGGGATCGACGAACACCGCCCGGCGTTCGGACTCGCCGAGTCCCTCCTCGGAGAACAGCACGCGGGTGGTGTCGCCCGGTTCGGGAGCCGGGCGCACGGCGACCAGCGACCCCTGTGGCGAGGTCGCGATCGCGGCGTCGATCTGCTTCGAGAGCGGGAGTTGCTGGGAGGAAGCGGGAACGCGGAGCTCGTCCGAGTAGACCCAGGACTCCAGCTGAGGGGTGAGGGCGTAGAGCACGCCGGTCAGCGCGGCGATGAGGACGAACGGGCCGACGAGCACGCCGGCGTAGAAGTGCAGACGCAGGAAGAGTCCCCGCCACGCGAACGACGTGCGTGGCGGACTGGCTGTGGTGGGTGTGGTGGCTGTGTCGGTCATCCGGGCGCTCCAAATGGGCGTGAACAGGGGCAGGACCGCCCGTCAGGCGGCCCTGTGAAGGGGATTCAGACCTGTTCAGCCGGAGGACCGCGCCACGACAGCACGTCCAGGAAGGTGATCGTCGCCGGCACGCGGCGAGGCGTCGCGACGACCAGGGGTGCCGTGGCGGGCAGGGGAGTGAGCCTGCGGGGCAGCACCGCCGCGATGGCGCGGGCCAGCGAGAGCACCGTGCGTTCGGCGACGGCGAGCACGGCGACGGTCAGCACGGTCGCGACGACGTGCGAGGCGACCATGCGTGAGGGATCAGGTTCGTGCGAGTGCCGGGACACGGCGAGCGACACCATGAGGTGCATCGCCAGCTGCCCGCCGCCGACCAGCATCAGCAGCCGGCCGGGGGTGAGCTCGTGCCGGGCGAAACCGGCGCAGGCCCACGTCAGCAGCGCGACGAGGGAGAAGATCAGGCCGGCGTCGGGTAAGCGGCCGTCCGCCGACGAGTGCGCGAGCACGGCCAGTGCCCCGGTGACGATGCCAACAGCCGCACAGCGCGCACGGCGCAGCGGAACTGGTGGCAGGGTCACGACCAGCAGCTTAACTGGGAAATTGGTCGAAACCACCCTACGAATGTTTCGGTCCCACGGTTCAATGCAGCCGTGATTTCTTATCGCACAGATGTTGACGGCCTCGCCGAGGACGATCTGGCCGGTTTCTTCGTGGGATGGCCCACACCGCCGTCGCCTGCACAGCATCTCGCCGTGCTGCGCGGAAGCTATCGCGTCGTGCTCGCGCTGTCGGACGGCGAGGTCGTCGGCTTCGTGAACATGATCAGCGACGGCGTGCTGACGGCGTTCGTCCCGTGGCTGGAGGTGCGGCCGGACTTCCAGGGCCAGGGCATCGGGACCGAGCTGATGCGGCGGATACTGGCCGAGGGCGAGCACTTCTACTCGGTGGACCTGGCGTGTGACGACGAGCTGCGGCCGTACTACGAACGTCTTGGCATGATCGCGTTCACCGCGATGGGCGTGCGCAACCGCGCCGCCATCAGATTCCCTCCAGGTCCAGCGTCTGCTGGTGCGGGCCGCCCGTGAACGAGCTGGTGAGCAGGCCTGCCGACCGGCACCGCCCGCACGTCACCGGTGAGGTCGTCGCCTTGAAGCGGGTGAAGTCCCAGCTGCCCGTGCCGACGTGACAGCCGGGACCGGGCACCTCCAGCCCGAGCCAGCCCTGCAGCCGCACGGCGTGCACGACGTCGGACCCCTCGAGGTAGCCGTTGAGCCGCCCCGCGAACCGGTTGCGCGCCTCTTCCGCGGGTGCGCTGAGTGCCTCCTGCAACAACGAAATGCCGTTCATGGACCCGATTCAACCTCACGTGGGCGCGTCGAGCCGGGCACCACGCCGCTCCAGCACGGCGAGGCTGCGCGCGCACCACCGCACGTTGTCCCGCTCGAACGACAAGCCGCGCAACAAAGTCAGGTACGGCCCGACGCGGTCGGCCTCGACGAGGAACTCCTCCTCGGTGCGACCGTCGAGCAGCTTGGCCTTGAGACGTTCGTACCGCGTGATCTTCGCCTCGGCCCACTGCTTGCGTTCCCGCAGCGACGCCTTCACCGCCTCCAGATCGCCGGCGTCCGCGGCCATCACCGCGACCAGCAGCTCGTCGCGGATCGCGGTGGGCTTGTGCGGCTCGGCCGTGAACGCCGCCAACGCCTCCAGTCCCGCCGTGGTGAGCGAGAACAGCCGCTTGTTCGGGCGGCGCTCCTGCTCGACGGTCCTGGCCTCGATCAGCCCGTCGCTCTCCATCCGGTCCAGCTCGCGGTAGAGCTGCTGCGGCGTGCACATCCAGAAGTTCGCCACGGACGCGTCGAACGCCTTGGCCAGGTCGTAGCCGGACGCCGCCCCGTCGAGCAGGGCGGCCATCACGGCGTTGCGCAGTGACATACCCGCAGGTTACGGTGCGTCGACCTAGTCAACAAGTTGAGTATGCGAGGACGTGCCCGTGAACGCATTCCGCAAGGCAGTCGAAGCACGCGACACCGACGCGATGGCGGCCTGCCTCGCGGACAACGTGGTGTTCACCAGCCCGGTCGCGTTCGCGCCGTACCCCGGCAAGCCGCTGACCGCCGCGATCCTGCGCGGCGTGATGCGGGTGTTCGAGAACTTCCGCTACGAGCGCGAGATCATCGACGGCCGGAACCACGCCCTGGTGTTCCGCACCGAGGTGGGCGGCAAGGAGATCCAGGGCTGCGACTTCCTGCACCTCGACGAGAACGGGCTGATCGACGAGTTCACCGTGATGGTGCGCCCGTTGTCCGGAGCCCAGGCGTTGTGCGAGGCGATGGCCGCGCAGTTCGACCAGATCAAGGCCGAGGCGCTAGAAGCGTTCAACTCCTAAAGCAGTCAGCGCCAGGTCGAGGTTGCTCAGCCCCTGCAGGTTGCGCTTGGTCTGCGCGGCCAGCTCCACGATCGCCACGTTGCGCTGGTCGTCGGCCGACATCTTCTTGAGCGCCGCGTCATCGCGAAGCCCGTTCTCCCGCAGGAACACCATCACCGCGCCCACCCCGGCGAGTTCCGCGTCGCTGTAGGCCTGGTAGTCCTTCTGGTTGCTGAGCGAGGCCATCACCACGATCAACGTGTTGCGCATGTCGTCCCGGGACATCGTGTTGAGCTGGTGCTGGGTGCGGAACCGCCCTGCCAGCAGCACGCCGCGGCCGTAGAACGGGGTCGAGCCGGGCCGGCGCCCGCGGGTGGCGAGGTCGCTGCCGAGCGCGATCTGGGCCAGCTGCAGGTTCGTGAACCCCTGCAGCGCCTGCCCGGCGCCGGTTTGAGCGCCGAGTTCGACGATCGCCACGTTGCGCTGGTCGTCGGCGGTCATGCTCTTGAGCGCCGCGTCGTCGCGGAGTCCGTTGCGCCGCAGGAAGACCATGACAGCGCCCATGCCCGCCAGCGTGTCGTTGTCGTAGCGCTGGTAGTCGTTCTGCTTGCTCAGCGAAGCCATGCACACGATCAGGGTGTTGCGCATCTGGTCGTGCGTCATGGTGTTGAGCTGGTGCTGTGTGCGGAACCCGCCGGCCAGCAGTACACCGCGGATCGGGAACGAGACCACCGACCCCGCGCGCACCTCCACGTCGACGAAGTCGTCGGTCACGGTGGTGAGCCGCAGGGCGAAGTCGCCCGCGGAACAGGCCCAGTCGCCGAGCGCCAGGCCTGCCGCGCCGTCGTAGCGGATCCGGCCGTCGGGGTTGATGGAGTGCACGACCAGGCCTTCGTTCGTGATCCCCTGGTCGTAGGCCTTCGTGGCCGCGCGCCGCACCTCCACGCAGAACACCCGTCCATCGTGCCGTTGCGACGGGACAGCGATCATCACGGGTTTGCCCGAACCCTGTGCCGTGTAGTCGGGCTTGTACAGCCGCACTTTCGCGGGCAGGTCGCGCACGTTCACCACCGACGAGCTGTCGCGGAACCGCGCGTCCCGGTACAGGTGCGCACCCGGCACCAGCGGTCCGACGATGAGGTTCGCCGGGATGTTGTCGTACGGCGATTCCTTGTTCAGACCGCCGTCGGGCAACTCCACGACCGACTTGCGGATCCAGCTCGCCCGCGCCGAGCCGTAGGTGCGAGCGCTCATCACGGAGTACGGCGAGGTGTACGACACCCCGTTGAGGTCGAGTTCGTGGTCGAGGCCGAAGCCGTGCCCGAGCTCCTGGCACGCCGCGTCGAACGGCGTGATCGAGTCGACCACGGTCGCCCTGATCTGCTTCTGCTGGCCGTCGGGACCCGGAACCCACACCAAGCCGCCGCCCCACCAGCCGGTCGGGCGCGCGAGCCAGATCAGCAGGACGTCCGTGTGCGCCCAGTCGACCTGCGTGGCGGCCTTCACCACCGCGTCCTGCAGATCGTCCCGGTCGTCGTTGGTCACCTGACCCGGGTCGGGGATGACGACCGGGTCGTACACCTGGCTGCTCACGTCGAAGATCCCGCGCGAGCACCGCCACCAGAAGTCGCCCAGGCTGTGGGCGATGCCCGGACGCATCCAGTTCTCGAACTGTTCGCGTGACCAGACACTGTCCGTGGCCGCGTACTTCACCGGAACGACCGCGATCATGATCGCCTCCTCTGTGCCGCCTCAAGTGGACACAGAGGAACTCGACCGTGGCGCGAGAACGTTACGCGGCGACTTCGTACACGCTCACATGTCGCCTGCTGTCCGCCGTGAAGGGCTCGCCGTTCCAGCCACCCCAACGATCACGCAGCCGCAGCCCCGCGATCCGTGCCATGAGATCGAACTCGGCCGGGTAGGTCAGCCGTTGCCGGATCGGGCCGAACCGGATGCCGTTCGCGCTGATCTCCACGTGGTTCTCGTCGAGCATCTGGGTCACCGGGTCGTACCGGTTGACGTCGAACCCGACGTGGTCGACCTCCAGCGTCTCCACGTCGATGAACTGGTGGCGTGGCCGCGCGGCCCAGGTCGGCAGCCCGGACTCGATCACGAACACGCCACCCGGTTCGAGGTGGCGTGCCGCGTTCTCGAAGCAGCGGACCTGGTCGTCCTGGGTGAGGAGGTTGCAGATCGTGTTGTAGATCAGGTACACCAGCTCGTACGTGCGGCCGGTGCCGATGCGGGACATGTCGCCCATCGTCACGTCGACGGCGTCACCGCCGGGTTTCTCCCGCATCTTCGCGACCATGTCGGGGGAGAGCTCGATGCCGTCCACCGCAACGCCTTCCGCGATGAGAGGCAACGCGATGCGGCCGGTGCCGATGGCGAACTCCAGGGCGGTCTTGCCGAACCCCGCCAGGAATCTGACCGTGTCGGCCTCGTCGCCTCGGGGCGAGTTGTCGTAGGTGGCTGCTGCTTCGGGACTGAAACTCGGGTTGAATCCCTGCACAAACGCCACGCTAGCGGCGTGGCCCAGAACGTTGCGAGCGAATTCGCGGTCAGACGGGCATCCGCTCGGTCTGGGGTGCGACGGGATGGACGACAGCCCGAACATCCCGCGGGACCTCGCGGCCCGTCCGTCGCTCGAAGAGCTGTCCCGTGACCAGGTGCCTGCGCTGCATCCTCAACGAGGAGTGGCAGCACCGGCTCTTCGCCGAGCGCGACCTCGACGTGCTCACGGCACGTCCCACGTGATCGGCAGGTGCTTCACGCCGAAGATCGTCGACGTGGTGCGGACGTGCACCTCTTCGGCAGGCACGGCGAGCCTCAGACCCGGCAGGCGCCGCAGCAGTTCGCGGAAGGCAACGGACATCTCGATGCGCGCGAGTTCGTTGCCCAGACACTGATGCACGCCGTGGCCCAGCGAGAGATGCCTGGTGCGCGGGCGGTCGATGCGGAACTCGTCGGGCGCCGGGCATTCCGCCGGGTCGCGGTTGGCGGCGATCACCGAGCACATCACGGTGTCGCCCTCGGCGATCGTGACGCCACCGATTCGCACTTCCCGCAACGCGTACCGCACGATCCCGGTGTCGACAATGGACAGATAGCGCAGCATCTCCTCGACGGCGGTGTCCATCAGGCCGTCCGGATCCTCGCGCAGGGCAGCGAGTTGCCCGGGGTGGTCCAGCAACGCGAGCACGCCGAGGCCGAGCATGTTGGTCGTCGTCTCGTGGCCGGCGATCAGCAACAGGTTCGCGAGGCCGACCATCTCGTCGTCGGACATGTCGCTGGTGCAGGCCAGTTCGGACAGCAGGTCGTCTTCGCGGTTGGCGCGCTTCACCTGCACCAGGTCCCACATGTAGCGGTGCATGCGGGTGCCGACCTCGATCAGCCCCTCCAGGTCGGTGGCCATGTCGAGCAGTTGGACGGTGTCGTCCTGGAAGTGCCCGCGGTCGGCGACCGGCACGCCGAGCAGTTCGCAGATCACCAGTGACGGCACGGGCAGCGCGAAGTCGCGGATCAGGTCCGCCGGCGGGCCCGCGGCGATCATCGCGTCGATCCTGGCCGCGACGATCTGCTCGATCTGCTCGGTCAGCGCGCGCATCCGGCGCATGGTGAACTGCCGGGCGAGCAGCCTGCGGTACCGGGTGTGCTCCGGCGGGTCCGTGGTGATGAACGAACCGGCGCGGCTCTCGGCGGCCGCGAACTTGTCGCGCATCTCCGGATCGAGCTTGTCCCGCAACCGTTTGACCTTGTACCGGTCAGCGCTCATCCGCGGGTCGGACAGCAGCGCACGGGCGGTGTCCTGACTCGTGACGAGCCAGAGCGGTTCGTCGTTGTGCTCGATCTTGTGGATCGGGCCGGCCGCGCTGAGGGCGGCGAGACGTGGCGCGGGATCGAACGTGCTCGCGCGGTCCATGAGGTCGGCCGGTAAGACGGGTCTCATCGCGTCGAGGGCGGCGTCGGGCGGCGGGGCTGTTGTCATGGGCGAGTTCTAAACCGCGACGAACTGGGGAAAGAACTGAACCGGCGCGCGTTCCGGAAGCTCTGCACTTTTGGGCGGCGGGCCATCGGAATTTCAAATGGGTTCCGCCAGCTTTCGCAGCAGCGCCAGGTCGTGCAGGTCCCGTTCGCGCGGCTCGTACCCCTGGTGGAAGTGGATCTGCTGCTCCACCGACAGGCACGGCACGGTGACGCCGAGGATGGTGCCGGTGACGAAGGCATTGGCGGGGTAGCGGAACGGTTCGCCGGGCGTCAGCGAGGACTGCTCGGCGCTGCCGTCCGGCGCGAACCGCAGCGGGTGCAGGTCGATCTCGCGGCCGCCCGCGTCGGTGAGCACGAACCGCACCGGCCGCCACGACAGGGTTTCGGCGAACCCGAGCTTGCCCAGCGCTGCGAGGACTTCCGGTTCCTGCTCCTCGCGGTGCATCAGGTCGAGGTCTTCGTGCGGGCGGGTCTGTTCACCCACCAGCGCGTCGATGCCCCAGCCGCCGCCGATCCAGATGTCGTTGCCGTCCAACGCCGCCAAGATGCCGAGCACGTCCTTCGCGATCACCCGCGAAGGAAATCACCGGAACCTGGAGCGGTCCACCACTTTTGCCCGTGGCGCGGCAGGTGGCCCGCCGGTGGACGCACCGGCGGACCACCACCCGTCACGACGTCGGCACGGAGTACGTGCGCTTGACGTCACCGGACACGATGCCGTCCGGCGTCCGGCTCGACACCGTCAGCTCGAACGACCCGCCGGGTGTGTAGGTGAACCGCGCCTTGCCGTCCTCGCCGACCGGGACGACCGTCGGCGCACCGAACGAGATGGACCACAGCACCTCGTGCGAACCGGGCAGCGCCGGTGTCACCACGAACTCGACCGGCTGGTTCGGTCGTGCCGTCACCGGTCCGCCGTCCGGGAACTGCGGGCTGGTCACGGTGGGCAGCAACGGCTTCACCTGGAACATGTACGACTGCTCGTCGGTCTCGAAGCCGCTCTCGGTCACGCCGCGCACGTAGAGGTAGTGGTAGCCGGGCTTCTTGGGCGCCCACTGGACCTGCGTGCCCGTGGTGGTCTGCCACGGATCGCCGTTGAACCGGTACTTGTACGACACGACGGGGATCCGCGGCGACGAGAACGTGAACATCCCGGCTTGGCCAGGAGCGCCCTGCGGCTCGTACTTGTAATCGTTGCTCGTCACCGTGGGTGCCGGTGCCTCGGCGACGACCGTGCCGTCGCCCCAGCCGGACCGGACGCCGGCCGCGTTGACGCTCGCCACCAGCACGTCGAGGTAGCCCTTGGTCGTCGGCGTGTACTCGAACGTCAACGAACCGTCCGCGGCCGCGGGCAGCACCTTCTCGGGATCGTCGCCGATCTTGTACACATAGGACACAACGCCGTCCCTGTTGGGCGACACGGTGATCGTGCGCTTCTGGCCGACGATCCCGTCCCACGGGTCGACGTCGACCCACGGCCGCAGCTGATCGACGTAGAAGCTCGTGTCGAACACACCGGACTTGGTGCCGGCGCTGTCGACCGTCCAGACCTTCAGGTAGTGGTACTCGCTGCCCGGCTCGGTGAACAGGAACGTGTGGCGAGCCTTGCGGTCCTCGCCGACGGGCACCGTCTGCTCCTGGCCGCTGTCGAGCTGGTAGACGAACCGCGTGGCGCCGTCCTGGTTGGCGTTGAACACGACCTCGCCCGGCGTGCCGAGCTCGAACTGCGGGAGCTGCACCCACGGCCCGGTCGTGCGCACCCAGTACCGGTAGGTCCTGGTCTCCGACCGCAGCCCGGCGCGGTCGAGGGAGCGGGCCTGGATCGAGACGGGGCCGTCGGTGGTCGGCGTGATCGTGATCGTCGCCTTGCCACCGGGAGCGTCCGCGTTGACCCGGCCGGACGGGATGCCGAGACCGTCGTACTCGAACGCGACGACGTCCGTCACGCCGTTCGCGTCGAAGGTGAAGTCACCCGGCATGCCCTCGCCGCCGTCACCGGGCGGGCCGCCGTTCTCCCGGTAGGTGGTCGAGGAGATCACCGGCGGGGTGGCGGGGGCGGTGACGTCAGCGGTGAATCGGCACGGCGCGGACCACTCGGAGTTCGTGAACCCGTCCTCGGTGCGCACCGCGAACGCGTAGGTGCCACCGTCCTGGACCAGACCCGCGGGGAACAGGGTGTCGACCACCCCGGGAGCCCAGGGGGCCACGACCTCGGTCCGCTGCTCCGGCGCGTTCACCGGCCAGAACGCCACCCGCCCGCTGACACCGCCGTTGTCGGGGTCGGCGTCGTGCAGGGTCGCCTTGACACGCGGCGTGAGGCTGGGGATGACGGGCGTGGTGGTGCCGTTGCAGCTGTGGATGTCGATCTTCAGATCGGTCGGCGTGCCCGGCGGCGTGTTGAACGTCGCGTTGAGCCTTCCGGTCGGCTCGTAGGCGCGGCCGTACTCGGCCTCGCCCTGGAACTGCTCGGCGATCCGGAGCGCGAACGTGATCGTCGTCTGGCCCTTCTCCAGGGCCTGCTTGACGGGCTCGACGACGTTCCAGGTGACCGCCTGCGACACGCAGTCCTGGTCAGGAACCGGGTTCGGCGCGACGTTCGTGATCTCCGCCGGCTGGTGCGCCCAGGTGATCTTGTCCTGCGGCTGCACGACCCACAGCTGCGTGGAGCGCGGCTTGGTGCAGTCGTTCGCGGCCTTCTCCGGCGTGCGCAGGTTCGCGGTGAACAGCTGAGTGCCCTTGAACCGCGTGATGTCGAAGGTGAGGTACGACTTGCCGATGTGGTGCTTGTCGTCCCGCCAGGCCCCGACCCTCTGGTCGCCTGTCGTGATCTCCTCGTGCGGCCGCTTGGAGTCGGTGGTCGACCACTTGACCGGGAGGGGCATCGCCCAGTTCGGTTGCTGGGCGGCGTTCGCGGTGCCCGGTACCACTACCACGAGCCCTGCCACGAGCGCGGCGACGAGTGCCCCGGCGCCACGCCGGGGTCTGCCAGACGTTCTCACTGATCCCCCTAGAGACGAACTTCCGCGCGGATCGTGTCATCTCGGATCGCGGTTGTCACCGGGGTTCAGCGGAAGATCTCCGCTGCTGAGCGCAGGGTCACGGTGCCGCCGGGGTGGATCATCGCGCTGAGCAACCGGTTGTGCCGCGCGATGATCTGCTCGGCGGTGAGCCCGGCCTCCTGGTCGCCGTTCGCCGCGGTCGAGTGGCCGTCCTCGACCAGCACCACGTCCAACCCGTGGCTCACGGCGGACCGCGCGGTCGCGTCCACGCAGTAGTCGGTGCCCACCCCGGTCAGCACGACGGTGTCGAAGCCGTCGAGGACCTCCGCGAGAGCGCTGCGGTAGAAGCCGTCGGTCGCGCTCTTCTGGACGACGATGTCGTTCGGCTGCAGGCGAAGGTGCGCGGAGAGCCGCGTGCCGGGTGCCTCTGGCGCGAACATGGCGCCACCGATCTGTTGCAACGCGACCACCGGCACTCCGCGTTCGCGTGCCCTGTCCGCGAGTTCGGCGATCCGGTCCGCCAGCTCCTCGCCCCGCCACATGTGGGGGATCAGCACTTCCTGCATGTCGACGATCACCAGCGCCGCCCTCATCCGGCCACAGTATCTCGATTGGCGGCGCGCCGATGCCCGTCTCGGGCAGGATGGTGACGGCACAACATCAACATGGGGGTTCCGTGAAAAGAACTATTGTTGTCCTAACTGCTGTTCTGGCCGCTCTTGGGATCGCTCCCACGGCCAACGCCTCGTATTCCACGTCGCTCGTGGTGCTCGGCGACTCCTACGCGTCCGGCACGGGGGCGGGCGACTACCAGGACGGAACGGCCGGCAACTGCTGGCGCAGCAACAACTCCTACGGCGAACAGGTGGCCGCCCGGCTGCGCGCCGCGGGCAGGCTCGGCTCGTTCGCGAACGTGAGCTGCAGCGGTGCCGCGACCGCCGACTTCTCCCGTCCGTTCAAGGACCGCCCGGCCCAGCTCGACGCCCTGAAGCGCGACACCGGCCTCGTGCTGCTCACCGTGGGCACCAACGACATCGACTACTCGACCTACGGCGGCACGTGCATCCAGGCCGACTGCACCGGCGCTCCCACGGACGCGATTCTGGCCAGGCTGCCGCAGATGGGCAGCAACGTCACCGCTCTGCTGACCGAGATCGGCAAGCGCAGCCCGCACGCCCGCGTCGTTCTCGTGGGCTACGGCCGTCAGGTGTCCACTTCGGACAACCCTCCCGGCGCCACTCTCGACCCGATCTGCGGCGACGGCATCCTCACCACCGCGGAACGCCGTGAAGGCAACAAGGTCGCTGACGGCCTCGACGCGACGCTGCGCTCGGCGGTGACCGCGGCCCGCCGCGCGGGGGTGTTCGTGACCTTCTCCAGTCCGTTCTCCCGCCCCGACACCTTCAACGGCCACGCGCTGTGCGAGTCGGACACGCCGTTCCTGCGCGGCTTCGACGCGCTGGCGCCCGGTCAGGAGGGCCCGGAGGCGGTGTTCCACCCGAACCAGCAGGGACAGACGGCCCTGGCGACGCTCGTCCGGGCTTACTGAGCCGGACTTGCTGGGCTGAACGGCGGAACGCTCTGCAATGGCTTTGAGGCAGAGCGTTCCGCCCCTCTGGTGATGGACAGCGCCGGACCGGGCGAGGATCGTGCAGCAGGTGGAGCAGGTCGTCGAGATGACGGACTTGGACGAGGCGCACGAGGTGCTGAGCTCGGCGTACACGCGGTTGCGGTTCAACAGCGGAGCGCGGAGCCCGTCGCTGCGGCTGGAGTCGCGCAGGCTCGGGCCGGTCCGGTTCGACCAGCTCCGCGGTCACATCGGGTTCGAGGCCCTGGGTGATCCGCTCGATGCGTACGTCTTCGGGCATCTGACGTCCGGCCGGCTCTGGTACACCTCGGACGACGAGGACCGGTTCGTGGCGTCCGACGACGTCTTCCTGGCGATGCCTCCCGGCCGGCCTTTCACGGTGGGCGCCGAGGACCCGCAGGCGTCCATGGTGGTGTTCGGCCAGGACGTAGTGGACGAGGTCGCGGACGACGTTCGCTTCGATGGCTGCAGTCCTCTCTCGCCTGGTGCTGCTGCTGTGTGGCGGTCGACGATCGAGCATTTGCAGAACCAGGTGCTGCCGATGTTCGAGAGCCACCCTCTTGTGGTGGCGAACGCGATACGGCTGTTGGTCGCCACCACACTCGCGACGTTCCCCAACAGCACGCTGGTGGAGTGGACGGCCGCAGAACGCCGTGATGCGCACCCTCGGACCGTGCGGCGCGCTGTCGCGTTCATCGACGACAACGCCACGAAGGACATCACCGTCGCTGACATCGCGCGTGCCGCACGCGTGTCCATCCGCGCAATACAACTCGCGTTCCGCCGTCACCTCGACACGACGCCGATGGCTTACCTCCGACGCGTGCGCCTCTCGTGTGCCGATGCCGACCTACGCGCCGCGAACGGAACTGTCACCGCGATCGCCGTCCGGTGGGGGTACGCCCGCGCGAGTGTCTTCGCCGCTCACTACCGCGCCGCCTACGGTGTCTCGCCATCGCAGACCTTGCGGTCAGGCTGACGCACTTCGTTTTCCCGGTCCCGCCTTCGTTTGCGCTGCTATCGACGGGCCGCCGCGGTGCGGTGAGGTGGACCCCCGCTCTTTGAGGTGAGGTCCGATGACCGGCTGTGAGACCAGCCCGTTCGCCGTGCAGACACAGCGCTCGGGCACCAGTTTCGTGGCCACGTGCCGCGGCGAGATGGACGTGACGACCTGCGACCTGTTCTTCGCGGCGGTGCTGCCCGGCATCACCGACACCGCGACCAACCGCGTGTCCGTCGACCTGGCCGAGGTGACCTTCCTGTCGGCCAGTGGCCTGCGCAGCCTGCTGCTCCTGCTGTGCGCCGCGCACTACAACGGCAAGTCGTTCGACCTCCACCGCACCCAGCCCCAGGTGCGCCGCGTGCTGGACCTGTTCGGCTTCACCACCTTCAAAGCGGGCCTTGTGTGGGAGGCAACCATGTCGCCGAGGGGCCGCGCTCACTAGCTTGACCAGCTATGTTGCTCCCGCTGGCACTAGTACTCGCGCTGACGTCGCCCACGGCCGCGGTCACGGTGCCGGTCACCGTGCCGGGCGCTGAACGTCAGCAACTCGCCCGCCTCGCCGACCTCACCACCACCGGCACCACGCAGTCCGGCCACACCGACCCGGCCGACTGGGCGGGCCTCACCAGCGCCACCCTGCCCGCACCCTCCGCCGTCCCGGGCATCCAGATCGACGGCTACTTCCCGGACACCTCCAGCACCAACACCAACCACGGCTGGCAACACGACTCGCAGTTCGTGCTCAGGCTGCCGGACCGCTGGAACGGCGGCCTGGTCGTGACCGGCGCCCCCGGCGTGCGCGAGCAATACGCCAACGACCGCGCCATCTCCGACTGGGTCCTGTCCCGCGGCTACGCCTTCGCCGCCACCGACAAGGGCAACACCGGCGCGCAGTTCTACCGCGACGGCCGCGCGATGGAGGAGTGGAACCACCGCTTCACCCAGCTCACCCTCGCCGCCCGCACCGCCGTCCGGTCCCGCTACGGCCACGCCCCGCGCCGCACCATCGCCACCGGCATCTCCAACGGCGGCTACCTGGTCCGCTGGCAGCTGGAGAACCGCCCGCACCTCTACGACGGCGGCGTCGACTGGGAGGGGACACTGTGGACGGTCGACGGTCCGAACCCGTTGACGTTCCTGCCTCCTGTGCTGCGCGCCTACCCGGCCCATGTCGCTGGTGATCCCTCTGCGCACGCCGCGATGGTGGCGGCCGGTTTTCCCGCGGGTACGGAGTTCTTGTGGGACTACCACTACCGCTACTACTGGGACCTCACGCAGCGGATCTACCGCGAGGAGTTCGATCCTCGGTTCGACGGTGAGCTGGAGGCCGGGGTGCCGTTCTGCGCCTCCGGGACGCCTTCCTGCGACGCCGACTACTCGTATGCCGCACGACGTCGAATCGCAGGGCCCGCGGTGTCCCGCGTTGGGTTGACTGGGCGGGTTCAGCGGCCGTTGCTGACGGTGCACGGGACTTATGACGTGTTGCTGCCGATCAGCCAGGATTCGGACGTGTACGCGGCTATGACGCCTGATCGGCTGCATCGGTACTACCGGGTTGAGCAGGGCACGCACGTGGACGGGCTCGTGGACGCTTATCCGGATCGGTTGCGGCCGTTGGCGCCTTGTCACCGTTCGGCGTTCGTGGCTTTGGAGCGGTGGCTGGACGGGGTGGCGCCACCGGCGTCCGCGACGCTGTCACGGCCGGCCGACGTGTCGACCTGCCCGCTGTCGTGATCCAATCGGGGACGTGGCCACCATCGAGTACGTCCTCGGCGACATCACCGAGCAGGAAGTCGACGTGATCGTGAACGCCGCCAACTCCTCCCTGCTCGGCGGCGGAGGCGTGGACGGAGCGATCCACCGCAAGGGCGGCCCGGAAATCCTCGCGGAATGCCGCAAACTCCGCGCCGGCCACTACGGCGGCGGCCTCAAAACCGGCCAGGCCGTCGCCACCACCGCCGGACGCCTGCCCGCACGGTGGGTCGTGCACACCGTCGGCCCGGTCTGGTCGGCCACCGAGGACCGTTCGGAGCTTCTGGCCGACTGCCACCGCAACTCGCTGCTCGTGGCGGCCGAGCTCGGCGCCAAAGCGGTGGCGTTCCCTGCCATCTCCACCGGCATCTACCGCTGGCCGGTCGAGGACGCCGCCGAGATCGCGCGCGCCGCGGTGCAGGACGCGCCGGTCGAGCTGGTCAGGTTCGTGCTGTTCGACCAGGCGGCGTACAACGCCTACGCGCGGCCGTAGTCCGCGATCTCGTACCCGACGAACACGATGTGGTTCGGGCCGAACTTCACCGGGCCACCGTGCTCTCCCTGACCAGCAACGAGAACGGCGTCTGCACGTCGTCCAGCACCAGATCAGGCGACCCGACCCGTGCATGCAGCAGATCGACAGCCGCAGAAGCGATAGCCGCTTTGTCCGGCGCGATCGACGTCAACGAAGGGGAGCTGTAAACGCTCTCCTCGTTGTTGTCGAACCCGACGATCGCCAGGTCGCGCGGCACCCGCACGAACCGTTCGGCAGCGGCCCGCATCGCGCCGATCGCCAGCAGGTCGTTGAAGCAGAACACGGCGTCGGGTGGGTTCCGCATGTCCAGCAACGACTTCATCGCCGCGGCACCGTCCGCCCGGTGGTAGTTCAGGGCAGGCACCACGAACGACGGGTCGAAAGCCAGATCAGCCTCGGCCAACGCCGCGCGGTAGCCCTCGAGACGCAGCGCGGCGGTACCGCGTTGGGGGTGGGCGCCGATCGCGGCGATTCGGGTGCGGCCCAGCGAGATCAGGTGGCGGACGGCGGCCATGGAGGCGGCCACGTTGTCGATGCCCACGCGCGAGATCGGGACGTCCACGGCGTGCTCGCCCAGCAGGACCGCGGGGACCGAGAGCTGGAAGTCGTCCGCCTGGAGCGCTTCCGGGCTCAGGATCGCGGCGTCCACCAGGTGCGGGCCGAGTGAGGCCAGGGCCAGGCGTTCGCCGGACAGGGTGCCGAAGGTCTGCTCGATGAGCACGTTCCACTCGTGTTCCTGGGCGGCGGCGATCACCAGGCCGGCCAGTTCGGCGAAGTAGGGGATGGAGAGTTCGGGGAGGACCAGGGCGATGAAGCCCGTGCGGCCGCGGCGCAGGTTGCGGGCGCCCAGGTTGGGGCGGTAGCCGGTGGCCTCCAGGGCTGCTTCCACGCGGCGGCGGTTGTCGGGTTTGACGAACGAGTAGCCGTTGACCACGTTCGACACGGTCTTCACCGAGACGCCCGCCAGCCGGGCGACGTCCTTGAGCGTGGCCAACGCAGCCTCCAGAAAAAGTACCGGGAAAAGTACCGGGAACTCTCGGTCTTTACATCGTTGGAACAACGATGCAAATCTAGCGGTGAGAGCGCGTCCACGCACAGCCCGTGTATGTAGGAGCCAACGATGTCTCGCATCCTGCTGATCGCCGTCACCGCACTGCTCGTCACGAGCTGCACCAGTAGAGAGAGCCCCACGACCGCGTCCAGCGGTGGGCCGGCCGCGTCGGCCGCACAGCAACAAAGCGCTGGTCCGGGCTGTGCGCGGAGCAAGATCGGGTATCCGCAGATCGACGTGAAGGGTGCGATGGTCGGCTTCTCCCAGTCGGAGAAGGAAGCGAACCCGTTCCGCACCGCGGAGACGCAGTCGATCAGGGACGAGGCCGCGAAGCGGGGCGCCGAGCTGCTGTACACGAACGCGCAGAGCGACCTGAACAAGCAGATCAGCGACATCAAGTCGCTGATCGACCGCGGGGCGAAGCTGCTGATCGTGGCGCCGCTCAACTCCGACGGCCTGCAGCCCGCGTTCGACGCGGCCAAGGCCAAGCAGGTCCCGGTGATCACCATCGACCGCAAGGTGACCTCGCAGCCCTGCACGGACTACCTCACGTTCATCGGCTCCGACTTCGTCGAGCAGGGCAAACGGGCCGCGCAGCAGATGATCAAGGCGACCGGCGGCACCGGCAAGGTCGCGATCCTGCTCGGCGCGTCGGGCAACAACGTCACCACCGACCGGACCAAGGGCTTCAAGGACGGGATCGCGGGCACCAGCGGCCTGCAGGTCGTGGCCGAGCAGACCGGCGAGTTCGACAGGTCCAAGGGCCAGGCCGTGATGGAACAGCTGATCCAGAGCCACCCGGACATCACCGCCGTGTACGCGGAGAACGACGAGATGGGCCTGGGCGCCGTCATCGCTCTCAAGGCCGCGGGCAAGCAGCCGGGCAAGGACATCAAGATCGTGTCCGTCGACGGCACGCGCAACGCCGTGCAGCTCGTCGCGGACGGCAGCTACACCGCGGTGGTCGAGTCGAACCCGCGCTTCGGGCCGCTCGCGTTCGACACGCTGGAGAAGTTCGGCAAGGGCGACGAGATCCCGCAGAACATCGTGATCTCCGACGACGAGTACGACAGCACGAACGCCCAGCAGAAGCTCGGCAATGCCTACTGATCCGGTGATCGAGGTCGCCGGCGTCACCAAGACCTTCGCCGGCGTCCGCGCACTCGACGACGTGGACTTCACCCTCCACCGGGGCGAGATCCACGCGCTGGTCGGTGAGAACGGCGCCGGCAAGTCGACGCTGATCAAGGTGCTGACCGGCATCCACACCCCGGATGCCGGTCGCGTCGAGCGTCACGGCCACATCTCCACGATCTACCAGGAGGTCAACCTCGTCCCGCTGATGAGCGTGGCCGCCAACCTGTTCCTGGGCCGCGAGCCGCGCAACCGGTTCGGCCTGATCGACCGCGCCCGCCGCGACGCCGAAGCCTCCGAACTGCTGCGCGGCTACGGCATCACGGCGGACGTGCGCAGTCCACTCGGGACACTCGCGGTCGGCGAGCAGCAGATGGTGGCGCTGGCCAGGGCGGTCGAGGCGGACGCGGACGTCGTGATCATGGACGAACCCACGTCGTCGCTCGAACCGCGAGAGGTGGAGACGCTGCTCGACGTCGTGCGCAAGCTGCACGAGGAGGGCATCGCGATCATCTACGTCAGCCACCGGATGGACGAGCTCTACCGGATCTGCGACGCCGTCACGGTGCTGAGAGACGGGCGGAAGGTGCACAGCGGTCCTCTCAAAGAACTTCCGCGCATCGAACTCGTCTCGCTGATGCTCGGCCGATCGGTCGGCGAGATCGAGCAGCACGGCACCACGGCGTTCGGTGAAAGTCACCACGCCGACACCCAGCCGGTGCTCGAAGCACGGGGTCTGACCAGCAAGCCGCGCATCAGGGGCGTCGACGTCTCGATCCGGCCCGGCGAGGTCGTCGGCCTCGCCGGCCTGCTCGGATCGGGGCGCACGGAGACCGCGAAGGCGATCATCGGCGCGCTCCCGCTCGACCACGGCACCGTGCTCGTCGCGGGCAAACCGGTACCGCACAACGTGAAGGCGGCGACCAGAGCCGGCATCAGCATGCTGGCGGAGGATCGCAAGACGGAGGGGATCATCCCGAACCTGTCCGTGCGCGAGAACATCGTGCTGGCCGCGCTGCCGAGGCTGAGCAGGTTCGGCGTGATCAGCAGGTCCAAACAGGACCGGATCGTCGACACGTTCGTCAAACGCCTGCGCATCAAGGTTTCCAGCCCCGAACAGAAGGTAGCGGAACTGTCCGGCGGCAACCAGCAGAAGGTGTTGCTGGCCAGATGGTTGTGCACCGAGCCGAAGATCCTGCTGCTCGACGAACCCACGCGCGGCATCGACGTCGGCGCCAAGGCGGAAGTGCAGGCGCTGATCGACGAGCTCGCGCGGGAAGGCCTGGCGGTGCTGCTGATCAGTTCCGAACTCGACGAACTGCTCGACGGCGCGGACCGGCTCATCGTGCTGAGGGACGGGGAGGTGGCGGGTGAGCTGGAGGGAGCCCAGCTCACCAGGGAACACGTGCTCGAGGCCATCGCGGCGGAGGTGATCGATGACGCAGACAGCCACCACGGCAGCCACCAGAACAGCCACTAGGACGCGCTGGTTGCAGGACAACGGTGTCTACCTCGCCGTTGCCGTCCTGCTGCTGTTCAACGCCCTGTTCACGGCCAACTTCCTGACGCTGGGCAACGTGACCACCCAGCTCGTCCAGGCCGCACCCGTGCTGATCGTCGCGCTCGGCATGGCGCTCGTGATCGGCACCGAAGGCGTCGACCTGAGCGTCGGCGCGGTCATGGCGCTGGCCGCCGCGATCATCCCGCTCTACCTCGGCGCCGGTCCGCTCGTCGCGATCACGATGGCGCTCGTGGTCGGCCTGCTGGCGGGAGCCTTCAACGGTTTCCTCGTCGCCAAGGTCGGCATCCAGCCGATCGTCGCGACCCTCGCCCTGCTGGTGGGCGGTCGCGGCCTGGCACTGGTCATCGCGAACGGCCAGCTGGTCCAGCTGCACGACCCCACGTTCCTCGCGCTCGGCACCGACGACGTGCTCGGCATCCCGATCAGCGTGCTGATAGCGGGCTTGCTGGCGATAATGGTCGCCGCTCTCACGAACCGCACGACGTTCGGCCGCCAGCTCGTCGCGATCGGCGGCAACCGCAAGGCCGCCACACTGGCCGGACTCCCGGTCAACCGGGTGCTGGTCGGCGTCTACGCCATCTGCGGCGTGCTCGCGGCGGTCGCCGGCGTGCTGGCCACCTCCAGGCTCGCCGCCAGCGATCCTGCGGACATGGGCCTGCTGATGGAACTGTCCGCGATCACCGCGGTGGTCGTCGGCGGAACCCCGCTCACCGGCGGCAAAGTGCGCGTGCTCGGCACGGTGTTCGGCGTGATCCTGATGCAGCTCGTCCGGGCCACCCTGATCAAGCACAACCTGCCGGACTCGATCGCGCAGATGATCCAGGCCGCGATCATCATCGCCGCCGTGTACGTGGCACGGGAGCGCCGATGATCACCGCAACCACTCCGGCTGTTCCCAGGGCGGCGGCGAGGACCAAGGTCCTGCAACGCCAGGGCGCCGCCGTCGCTCTGGTGCTGATGGTCGCGGTGTCCTGGCTGGTCTTCCCTCGCTTCGGCAGCCTCGACAACCTGCGCGACCTCGTCCTGCAGGGCTCGTTCCTCGCGGTGATCGCGATCGGCATGACGTTCGTGATCATCACCGGCGGCATCGACCTGTCCGTCGGCTCGCTCTACGCCCTGGGCGGCGTGCTGGCGGCCTGGGGCTCGCAGTACGGCTTCCTGGTCGCGCTGGCCCTGCCGTTGCTCGTCTGCGGCCTGATCGGGCTGATCAACGGCCTGCTGATCGCCCGCACGAACATGGCGCCGTTCATCGTCACGCTGGCATCGCTGCTGTTCGCCCGCGGACTCCTGCTCGCGATCACCGACGAGGGCTCCACCACGTACAAGATCGCGGGAGACAGCGCGTTCGTCGAACTGGGCCGGGGCACGGTGCTCGGCTTCGGTTATCCGATCTTCATCGCGGCGGTGCTCGCCGTCCTCGGTGGAATGGTCCTGAACCGCACGAGCTTCGGCCAGAACGTGTTCGCGACCGGCGGCGCGGAGCAGTCCGCGGTCCTGCTGGGTGTTCCCGTCGCCAAGACCAAGATCCTCGTCTACACGATGAGCGGCACGCTGGCGGGTCTCGCCGGCGCCCTGACCGCCGCTTATCTCCAGTCCGGGGTCACGGTCATCGGCGTCGGCACCGAGCTGGACGCGATCGCGGTGGTGGTCATCGGCGGCACCCTGCTGACCGGCGGCATGGGCACGGTCCTCGGCACGGTGATCGGCGTCGGCCTGATCAAGGTCATCCAGAACGTCATCAACCAGATCGGCACGCTCGACAGCAACTACCAGTCAGTGGTCAGCGGCGTCTTCCTGCTCATCGTCGTTGTCCTGCAACGGATACTCCGAAGATAGGAGAGCCATGACCAGACGCGTCCTGGGCGTGTTGGTCTCGATCCTGATCTCAGCGACCTTCCTGACGCCAACAGCGCATGCCGTGGAGTGGGTACCGAAAGTCCCTCCGCTCTCGACACCCTGGACCTCCCAGGTGTCGCCGACGAACGCCCTGCCCGAGTACCCGCGCCCGCAGCTGGTGCGCACCGAGTGGCAGAACCTCAACGGTGTCTGGGAGTTCGCCGGGGCGCCGAACCTGAACAGCCCGCCCATCGGCAGGCCGCTGGCCGAGGGCGTCCTGGTGCCGTACCCGATCGAGTCCGCTCTGTCGGGCATCAAGCGGCACGAGGACAACATGTTCTACCGCCGCACCTTCACCGTTCCCTCCACCTGGAACGGCCGGAACGTGCGGCTCAACTTCGGTGCCGTGACCTGGGAGACCAGAGTCTGGGTCAACGGCAGGCAGGTCGGCACGCACACCGGCGGCTTCGACGCGTTCTCGTTCGACATCACGCCCGCGCTCCAGGCGGGCGCGAACGAGATCGTCGTCGGCGTCAGTTCACCGGTGGACGGCAGCCGTTACCCGATCGGCAAGCAGCGCCGGAACCCGAGCGGGATCTTCTACACCGCGGCGTCGGGCATCTGGCAGACCGTGTGGCTGGAACCGGTGCGAGCCGCGAACATCACGCGCCTCGACACCACTCCGAACGTCGGCGCGGGCACCCTCGACCTGGTCGTGCAGGGCACCACCGGGCAGTCGCTCACCGCAGAGGTGCTCAGCGGCGGACAGGTGGTCGGCAGGCAGACCGGCATCACCGGCAACTTGCTGCGGGTGCCGGTGCCGAACGCCAGACTGTGGTCGCCGGACGACCCGTTCCTCTACGACCTGCGCGTGACGCTGGCCGGCGGGGACGTCGTGACCGGCTACTTCGGCATGCGCTCGCTCGGCAAGGCGATGGTCGGCGGCGTCATGCGGCCGTTGCTGAACGGGAAGTTCGTCTTCCAGAACGGCACGCTCGACCAGGGCTACTGGCCGGACGGCATCTACACCGCGCCGACCGACGAGGCGCTGCGCTTCGACCTCGAACGCCAGAAAGCCCTGGGGTTCAACATGGTCCGCAAGCACATCAAGGTCGAACCGGCGCGCTGGTTCTACCACGCGGACCGGCTGGGCCTGATGGTCTGGCAGGACATGCCGTCCGTCGACTCGATCGACGAGGCACCGAACTCGCACGCCAACTACGAGTCCGAGCTGCGCCGGATGATCGACCAGCTCAAGGGCATCACGTCGATCGTGCAGTGGGTGCCGTTCAACGAGGGCTGGGGCGAGTACGAAGCGGGCCGGATCGTGAACCTGATCCGGTGGATCGACAACACCCGCCTGATCAACCACAACTCGGGCTCCAACTGCTGCGTCTCGGACCCTGATCCGGGCAACGGCGACATCATCGACGACCACGCCTACCAGATCACGACGGCGAACCGGCTTCCCGACGCCACCAGGGTCGCGATGCTCGGCGAGTTCGGTGGCCTGGGCCGCAGGGTCGTCGGCCACGAGTACCAGCCGGGTGCGGGATTCGCTTACGGCGCCTTGTATCCGGACGAGCAGTCGCTGACCAAGCGGTACGAGGAGATCGTCAAACAGGTCGCGCGCCTGGTCCACACGCGCGGGTTGTCCGCAGCGGTCTACACCGAGCCTTACGACGTGGAGAACGAGGTCAACGGCTTCTACACCTACGACCGGCGCGTGCTGAAGATGACCGAGGCACGGGTGCGGGACATCAACCTGAAGGTGCTGGCGGTCGCGAAGGGCACCTCGGTGGGCCCGGACGACCTGGCGTCGTTGCGCGTCACCACGTCCGGCTACACCGACCGGTACCTGCGCCATCAGGACAGCCTCGCGCGCACCGACGTGATCAGCACGGACCTGGGCAGGCTGGACGCTACGTTCCACGTGCGTCCCGGTCTCGCCGATGCGGCCTGCTACTCGTTCGAGGCGCGGAACTTCCCGGGCCAGTTCCTCAGGCACAGCAACGGACGCATCCGCACGGACGTGAACAACGGCACGATCGCCGCCGATGCCACGTTCTGCGCACGAGAAGGCTCGGGCGGCACCGCGCTGGAGTCGTTCAACGTGCGTGGTTCGTTCGTCCGGCACTACAACGAGGGCGTCTACCTGGCGCGCTCCGGCGGCCCGAACCCTTGGGACACGCCGAACTCGTTCGCCGCGGACACCACCTGGGCGATCGGCGTCGCGTTGTGGCACAGCGGCGCGGACCTGCCGGTGGACCAGGCCAGGTCGTTCCGGGTGACTACGCCCGGCTTCACGGATCGCTACCTGCGGCACCGCGACGGCCTGGCGCGCACGGACGTCGTGACGAGCACGAGCGACGGCCTGCTCAAGGGCGACTCGACGTTCGTGATCAGGCGCGGACTCGCCGACCCGACCTGCTACTCGCTCGAGTCCCGCAACCTCCCGGGCAACTTCCTGCGGCACGCCGACTTCCGCGTTCGCCTGGGCACCAACGACAACACCGACCTGTTCCGCCGTGACGCCACGTTCTGCGCCCAGCCGGGCAACGGTGGCGTGCGGCTGGAGTCGGTCAACGAGCTCGGCACCAACATCCGGCACTACCAGGAGGAGGTCTGGGTCGCCTCGAACGGCGGCGCGCACACGTACGACAACCCTGCCTCGTACAACCAAGACGTGAGCTGGGCCGTGAGCTCACCTTGGGCACCGTAGGAGAGAAAACATGCTGCTACGCATAGTTTCCGTGTCCGCGATCGTGCTGAGCACGATCACCGTCCCTGCCGCAGCGGCGTCGACCGAGGTCGTCGACGCCATGAGCCGCGACTTCGGCATCACCGCCGCGCAGGCGCTGACCAGGATCCGCGACGAGAAGGTGGCGCTGAAGATCGCGCCGGCCGCCCAGGAAGCCGCCGCCGACGCATACGGCGGCAGCTGGTTCGCCGACGGCAAGCTCCAGGTCGCGGTGACCGACCCGGCGAAGGTCGACGCGGTCAAGGCCGCAGGCGCCCAGCCGGTGCTGCGCACGAAGACCTTCGCATCGCTGAACGCGGTGAAGAACGGCATCGACAGACTGTCGAAGGCCGGTTCGGTGTCCAAGGACGTCGCCGGGTGGCGGGTCGACGTCCAGCGCGGCGCCGTGGTGGTCGACGCCCTGCCGGGTGCCGACGTCTCGGGGCTGCCCAAGGACGTCGTCGTCAACACCGAAGGCGTCCAGCGGCCGCAGCCGTTCGCGGCCGGCACCGTGGGCGGTGACCCGTTCTACACGGGCAACGTCCGCTGCTCGATCGGCTTCTCCGTGCACGGCGGCTACGTCACCGCCGGGCACTGCAACGTCGGCGCCTGGAACGTCTACGGCTGGGACCGGTCGTGGCAGGGCGAGTTCGTCGGCTCTTCCTTCCCCACCAACGACTACGGCTGGGTCCGCACCGGCGGCGGCTGGTGGAACGTCCCGGTCGTGCTCGGCTGGGGCCAGGTGAGCGACGCCCTGGTGCGCGGCTCGTGGGAGGCCCCGCCCGGCACCTCGGTGTGCCGCTCGGGCTCGACCACGCACTGGCACTGCGGCGTGGTCCAGGGCCGCAACGAGACCGTGAACTACCAGCAGGGCGCGGTCTACGAGATGGTCGGCACCAGCGTGTGCGCCGAGCCTGGCGACTCCGGTGGCTCGTTCATCACCGGTGACCAGGCGCAGGGCGTGACGTCCGGCGGGTACGGCAACTGCTCCGGCGGTGGCCGCACGTGGTTCCAGCCCGTCAACGAGATCCTGCGTGTTTACGGGCTGACGCTGCTGACCGCCTGATCGGCCGATGACCGGTTGATCTGCTCATGTCCGCCGGGACGTAGACGCATGTGTCTTCGTGTCTGCGTCCCGGTGGGATCTTTCTGAGGTGGTCACGTGTTGGCAGTCGGTTTGGTGCTCGCTCGGTGGTCTGTCGCGTCGACGCGGTCATCTCGGCGCCTCAGGAGCGGATCTGCGGTCTCATCGCCGACTTCGCCGGCCACCCGCGCTGGAACCTGTGGTGTGACCAAGGCCGTGGGCGGCACCTCGCCGGACGACGAAATGAAAGTCGACACGATCCTCGGCTCCGTCACCATGGCCGCCGAGCAAGCCGCGCTCAATGGCGTGCCGAACGCTCACATCAAAGCCCGACGGCACCGTGCTGGTTACCAACGAACTGCTGATCGACGGTTTGTGTCCTTGGAAGCGAACCAGGTCATGGGCGAGGCGATGTGCGACGGCATGCGAGTGGAAACGCGGCCCTGAAGCGCCACGCGGAGCCTTGCCGAATCGTCCTAGGTGAACAGAATCCGCTTCGCCACGGCCTTCCCGAGCGGCGTGCGCAGCCCGGTGAACGCCAGCTCGGCCAGGCTCGGCCGGCGAACGAGCGACAGACCGCGCCGCATCGTCGATCGGATGAGGTAACGGCGTCGCAGCGCCGCGCCGTAGTGCTCCAGCACGTACTTGTTGCCGCTGCGCAGGTAGTCGAACGTGACCGTGGCGGCGAGCTCGGACATCCGCATGCACGGGTCGAGCCCGCCGGCGGTGAGCGGGGAGACCGCGCCCGCCGCGTCGCCGACCAGCAGCCCTTGCGGTGACACGATGTTGCGCAGCAGCCCGCCGACCGGGATCGGACCGCCCCTGCGCTTGGCGGGCCCGGCGGGTTCCGGGGTGGGGAAGCTGTCGCGGAACCGTTGCAGCAGCTGGGGAAGAGGTGCGGTGAAGCGGTCGGCGCGGCCTGCCAGGCCGACGTGCGCGTGCTCGCCGTCGTCGATGACCCAGGCGATGTAGCCGGGTGCGAGCCGCGGGTCGACGACGCAGTGGAACGTCGGCGTGGAGCCGGTCCTGATCGGGTAGACCTCCTCGATCCCGGTGATCAGCTGCCGGTTGACGTCGAGGCCGAGCTTCTTCGCGACGGTCGAGCGAGCGCCGTCCGCGCCGATGGTGAACCGGGCTTTGGTCGCCTTGAGTGGATAACCGGCGTTGAGGTGGACCTGCGCCCCTGCCCGTTCGGCGTCCTTCACCGCCTGGGCGTAGATGCCCGCCATGTCACCGACCCGGAACTCGTCGCGATCGCTGAGCAGCTCGACCGGTTCCGCGAGCGACGGCGGGTAGAGCAGCACTCGCCGCACAGCAGGTCCGAGGTGTGGCAGCTCGTAGTCGGCGAGGGTGCGCCGGACGAAGATGCCCGTGGTCCGAATGCCGGTGTCGAGGCTGGTCCTGCGTTCGCAGACCGCCACGTCGAGGCCTGCTTCGGCGAGCAGGCGGGCGGTGTTGAGCCCGGCCAGACCGGCGCCGACGACGAGCACGTCCACGGTGTCCATGCCTGACCGTAGAACCGATCTACCGGGCGGTTCCCGTTTCCCGGCAACACCTTCACCGGATCTGCAAGGTTCCTCCACATATGTGAGCCCTTGACACATCGGAGGTCTGTCGCGATCGTGGTGGGTACCGCCGCCTCGAACCGCCGCCTAGGTTCGAGGAGGAGCCGATGGAGCTGTTCAACCGCCGCACGGCAATGCGAGGAGCGCTCGCCATCGCGGCGACGCCGTTCGCGGCCGGTGTCGCGTCCGCAGAGGTAGGAGCGACCGCGTTCACGGAGAAGTGGGGCCCGAATCCGGGTGTCGACGGGCTCAAGGCGTTCGTGGGCATCGAGGACGACCGCTCGAACTCCCACCCGTCCGCCACGCACATCTTCGCGGAGCAGGACCAGTACCGGTTCGTGATGCACAAGTCCGATCGGGACGGTTCGGACCGGCAGCGCAACGAGGTGCGCGCGATCCAGAAGAACGGCAGCCGCCAGGACATGAAGAAGAATGAGACCTGGCGCTTCAACTACCAGATGTACATCCCGAGCTCGTTGAAGGGCACCACCAGCTTCACGCACATCTTCCAGGTCAAGCACACCGGGGTCGCCTCACCTGTGATCACGGTGTCGTTGTTCCGCTCCGGCTCGAACGAGTCCATCGAGCTGCGGCTCTTCGGTGCGGGACAGTCGAAGCTCGGCAGCACCGCGCTGGCGCCGCTGCGCAACAAGTGGATCGACGTGGAGATCGAGATCAAGGTCGGCGATTCGGGCAGCGCGCGGTTCGCGTTGAAGGACGGCGGCACCACCGTGGTCAACGCGTCGCGCACCGGCATCGACATGTGGCTGGGCGGTGACCAGGCGCATCCGAAGTGGGGCATCTACCGGTCCATCAGCGACTCAGCGCAACTGCAGGACACCTATCTGTTGCTGCGGAACATGAAGGCGTACCGGAACGAATGAGGTGTTCCCTGACGGCCGTTCGGAGGTGAGAATTACTCGCGTGGGGGACGTACACGGACGAACCGTCGAGAGCAGGGCCGGTGTCGCCGCCTTTCTGGCTGGCGTGTGGCTGATCGCCGCGCCACCGGTCCTGCACTTCAGCGCGGCCACGCACGCTTTCCGGCCCTACTGGTGGTCCATGGGGCTGGCCGTCGTGCTGATGCTGCTCGGCATGGTGCGGGCGATGGCACCGCTGGACGTGCCGTTCGTCCAGCCGCTGTCGATCGCGCTGGCGCTGTGGCTGATCATCGTGGCGCTGCGTGCGGGAGAGGGCGGCCTTTGGGCCGTTTGGCTCAACCAGCTCGTTGCGGCGGCGGTGATCGCGCTGTCGGCCGGCCTGGCCTTGCTGATCAGCATGCGCAGATGAGCCTGAGGCACGTGCCGTCGGACAACTGCCTGATCTGCAAGGGCGAGCAAGAAGTCGTCATCGGCATCCATGAACGCGGACCGCACGAGCGGATGCACGACTACAAGCGCGTGTTGTTCTGCGCGGCCTGTGACGTCGGCGAGCTCCGGTCGTTCAGCTACGACGACTTCGTGGCTTACGGCGAGGAAGACGACGTCATGGTGTGGTCGGCCGTTGTCGAGTCCGAGGACGTCGAACGGTTGCGTTCCCTGTTCGCGTGTCCTGCTCCGCTGAACCACCGGTGCGGGTGCGCCCAGCACGTCCGCGCCTACGACACGAGCATCAGGGCTGCCAAGACCCTGCTGCCGGAGTACGGGCCCGACCGGCACAGTCCGGCCGGGCGCATCACCGTGTCGGTCAGGGTGTCCGACGGTCTCGCGGAGTTCTGCTGATCAGCAACGCTCACCGGTCTTGGCGAACAGGAAGTAGCTGCTGCCGTCGACCTCGCCGTGCGCACGCGTGCACCGGTCCAGCGTGTCCGCGGGGCCACCCCACAGTTCGCGCTGCCCCCGCGCACCCGTCTTGTACCCGTGCGTGTTGTTGTCGCGGGTGTAGATGTGCGTGCGGAGGATGAAGTCCCGGCCCGCGGTGGCGATCCACGAGTCCCACACGTAGATGTAGGAGAAGTTCTTGCCGCAGCCCTTGTACTGCTTCACCGACGCCACGGTCTCGTCGTAGTTCTTCACGTAGGCCGTCGACCCGATCTGCGTGACGTTGCCGCAGTACTGGTTGGACTCGGCGTGGGCGGTGCCGGTGCTCAGCAGTGTCGCCACTGCCCCCGCGACGGCTCCGGCGGCCAGGATCTTGCGCATGGTGCTCCTCCTCGTTTGGTTCGGAGCTTCTGCTGCCGCGGTTAGCCGCCGGTAAATCAGTCGATCACGGCGGTCGCCTCGATCTCGACGAGGTGCTCCGGCACGTCCAGCGCCTGCACCCCGATGAGCGCGGCGGGTGCCTTCGCGGACTCGCCGAGCCGGGTCATGGCGTTCTCGATGCCCTTGAGCAGCTCGGGCATCTTGTCCGGCGTCCAGTCGACGACGTAGATCCTGACCCTCGCCAGGTCGCGGAACGTCGCGCCGGCGGCCTTGAGCGCGGTGTGCACGTTCACGTAGGCCTGCTCGACCTGCGCGGCGAGGTCCAGCTCGGTGTCCCAGGCGACCTGACCGGCCAGGTAGACGGTCTTCGACCCGGTGGCGACGGCCACGTGGTGGTAGACGTCGATCTTCGGCAGCTCGTCGGAGTTGATGAGCGTGATCATGACTCTCTTCCTGCTCTCTTGTGGTTACTCGGTAACCGTAGGAGAGTGGGCTTCGACCTGGAAGAACGCACTTTTTCGTGAGTGAGGAACCACAAGGTGAGCAAGCAGCTCAGCGGGGATCTGGCCCGCGCGGATTCGCTGGCGCGCGAGATCTTCTCGGACATCGCCAACAAGTGGGCGCTGCTGATCGTCGAGACCATCGGCGACTCCACGAAGCGCTTCACCGAGCTGAAGACCGAGGTCGACGGCATCAGTCACAAGATGCTGACCCAGAACCTGCGGCTGCTGGAGCGCAACGGGCTGGTGACCCGGGTCGTGCATCCGACCGTGCCGCCGCGCGTCGACTACACGCTGACCGAGCCCGGTCAGGCGTTGCGGGCGACCGTGGACGCGATGTGCGCATGGACGACGCGGTATCTGAGCGAGATCGAGGAGGCGCGGAGTCGCTTTGGTCACTCAGCTTGATAGTCACTGATTGGTGACTATATGGTGGAGGCATGACCGAGAAGAAGATCATTGCTGTGGTGGGTTCGACCGGCGAGCAGGGCGGGGCGGTCGCACGGGCGTTGCTGGCCGACGGGGAGTTCGCGGTGCGCGCGCTCACCCGCAACACCGAGTCGGACGCCGCTCGCAAGCTCTCCGAACTGGGGGCCGAGGTCGTCGCGGCCGACCTTTACGACGTCGACAGCCTGCGGAGGGCGTTCGACGGCGCGTACGGGGCGTACCTGGTGACGCCGTTCTTCACGCACCTGTCGGCGGCGAAGGAGCTGGAAGAGGTCACGAATCTCGTCGAGGCGGCCAAGGGTCTGCAGCACGTCGTGTGGTCGACGCTGGAGGACACCCGCGAGGTGATCTCGCTGGACGACGACCGGATGCCGACGCTCGACGAGAAGTACAAGGTGCCGCACTTCGACGTGAAGGGCGGCGAGGCGGACGCGTTGTTCGAGCAGGCCGGGTTGCCGACGACGTACGTGCGGATGTCCTTCTACTGGAACAACTTGCTGCGTGACCTGGCGCCGCGCCGCGCGGCCGACGGTGCGCTGAAGCTGTCGTTGCCGATGGGGGAGAGCAAGATCTCCGGCATCGCGAGCGAGGACATCGGCAAGGCGATCGTGAGCGTGCTCAAGCGGCCGGCCGAGACCATCGGGCACACGATCGGGCTGGGCTCCGAGCACCTGACCGGCGAGCAGGTGGCGGAGGCTTTCAGTGCGGTGCTGGGTGAGACCGTCCAGTACGAACCCATGTCCCACAACGACTTCCGCGCGCTCGGCTTCCCGGCGGCGGTGGAGCTGGGCAACATGTTCCAGTACTACGCGGAGTTCTCCGACCACATCCTGCCGCGCCGCGACGCCGGGCTGACCCGCGAGATCGTGCCCACCTGGCTGACGCTCGAGGAGTTCCTGGCGGCGCACCGCGAGGAGATCACGGTCGGTCAGTGATCTCCGCGAACACCTTCTTGAACTCGGCGAACCGCTCGGGCCCGACCTGGCGGGCCAGCCGGTCCTCGATGTCGGCGATGATCTTCTTGGCCTGGACCATCTGGTCGCGCCCCATTTCGGTGGGCACGACCAGCTTCGCCCGCCGGTCCGCGGGGTCGGGCTGGCGGACGACGTAGCCGAGGCGCTCCAGCTCGTCGATCAGCGTGCCCACGACCTGCTTGTGCTGGCCGGAGCGCTCGGACAGCTCGCTCGCGCGGGTGCCGTCGGGGGCGATGTAGGCCATGATCGCGCCGTGGCGTGGGCGCAGGTGCTCGTGACCCGCCTCGGACAGGCGGGTGAAGAGCTCCTTCTGGAAGCCCGAGAGTAGATGCGCGGAGAGCACGCCGATGTCCGACATGCCGAGCATGTTAACCCGGCAGCTGCTCGGTCCGAAGAGGACTGAGCGGAGTGCTTTGGAACTCCGAGATTCGGTGCACCACCTGCACGGCGAGGAGGGCGGCGACGATTCCGACGGCGGCGCTGATGGTGCTCAGCACCGCGGCGATCTGGAACGACTCGGTCGTCAACTGGCCGTTCTCGAAGAACCGCACGTACGCCAGGTCGAAGAGCCACATCAGGATGTAGGCGGTCCACCAGCGGGTGGTCGTCCTGGACTGAACGCGTTGTTGCAGCGGTACTTCCTGCTGCTGGGGATCGCTGGCCCGCCAGACGTCGTCGACGACGTGCTTGGGGAACCAGAGGTTCACGATCGGCACGAACCAGCAGAGCCAGACCCACACGCGGCTGTGGCGGTGTTCGTTGGCGTACGTGAGGCGCTCGGCGTTGATGCGGGCGTTGTACAGCCACATGATGAACACGACGATTGCGGCGAGACCGAGCAGGGTCAGCGGCCAGTCGACGAGGGCGTTGACCTGGTCGACGGTCCTCAGGTCGGCGCGCGTCGCGGTGCCGGCCCGGTAGTCGCCGACGGTCGCGTAGGTGAACCAGCCGACCGCCGCCTCCGCGATGTTGCCGAGGGCGACGAGTCCGACGAGAACGGATGCAGCGAGACCGAGGCCTCGCACGGGTCTGAAGTGCTCCATGCCCGTCAGACGCTCCCAAACCCGGAAATGTTGAGTGGCCCGCCCGCGAGGACGGGCCACTCGGCAACTCAGCCCTGCAACTCAGTCCCGCTACTCAGCTCTGGGGCTCGTAGAGGCTGAACGGCGTGCCCTGGTCGTCCGAGCAGTGCGCGATGCGGCCGACGTCCGGCACGGTCTGCACGTCGTCGCCCTTGCCGCCGAGCTCGGCGACCTTGCGCACGGACGCGTCGATGTCCGTGGTGTGGAAGTAGATGCGCGGCTGGGTGAGCTGCGCGTCCTTGGCCGCGATGGCGCCGCGGGCACCGTTGGTGATGAAGTGGTAGTCCTCGCCCATCGGGCTGGTTTCCCAGCCGAACACGCCTGCGTAGAACGCCCGCGCCCGCGCCGTGTCGTCGGCGGGCAGCTCGAACCAGTTGACCTGTCCGGACATCTCGATCGCTCCTTCGGTTGTCGTGCTTTGAGCGAAGGACGAGCGAGCGAGCCGGAACTCGACATCAGCCGCCGAGAATTTTCTGGCCGGCGTCGTAGTGGTCGAGAGCTGCGCCGACGGCGGCGGCGACGGTCACCTCGAAGATCTCGTCCTCGGTGTGGTCCTGCTTCAACCGGGCGATGTCGTCGGAGGTGATGCGGTAGGAGGCCGTGCGAACCGTTGCCGCGTAAGAACCCCAGGCGTCACCGGCCGCGGCGGCCTGCCGGAGTTCGGCGGAAGTGTGCGCGGGAGCTTCCAGGACGGCGTGGCGCAGCGAGTCGGGGGTGCCGACGCCCTTGCCTGTCAGGAAACCGGGGAAGCGGTAGCCGAACCGGTGCAGCGAACGGGTTCCGGACTCCAGCTGGCCGGGCAACAGCTCGAACCCGAACGCGTTGGCGAGCCGGTTCACCACCTGCCAGATCAGGCTCACGTTCAGCGCGTCCACGGCGGCGTCGTGCGGCAGACCCGAGGGTGGCGACAGATCGTCGAGAAACGCCAGCGCGGCAACCAGTTCCGGGCGCAACGGCGACGGATCACCGGCGATCTTGACCAGTTCGGTGTGCGTGACCGCGCAGTACGGGCACTGCAACCGCTCTGCCGTGCGCATGGCCATGTACTCGCGTTCGCCCGCCGTCCAAAACGACGGCCCGCGCATCGCCTTCGCACTCAGGTCCAGGAACACCGCGCCGAAGAAATCGGGGCGGTACAACAGGGTTTTCGGCACGTCGGACATCGGCACCCGCGAGACCAGCGAGGTGAGGCCGAAGAACATCCGCGCGGGCAGGTGGTGGCCGCGGTCGAGCACGGTGAGTCGCATCAGGGGACCTCCAGGGAACGCAGGCGCCCGGCGAGGAAGCGCCGATCGGCGGGGCTGGTCGCCAGGTCGTGGGCAAGCCGGTACGCGGCAACGGCTTCGTCGCGCCGGTCGAGGCGGCGCAGCAGGTCGGCGCGGGCGGAGTGCAGCAGGTGGTACTCGTCGAGACCGGTGATGCCGTCGATCAACTTCAGACCCGCGAGAGGTTCCTCGGCCATCGCCACGGCGACCGCGTGGTTGAGTTCGATGACCGGAGTCGGTGCCACAGCGAGAAGTTCGGCGTAGAGGGCGGCCACGCGAGGCCAGTCGACCGGATCTTGCACGTGCAGCGCGGCGATCACGGCGTGCAGCACGTACGGGCCTGGGGAGCCGAACCGCAGCGCGCGGTCGAGCAGCGCCATGCCCTCGGAGATCTCGTCGACGTTCCAGAGCGTCCGGTCCTGGTCCGCGAGCAGCACGACGTCGCCGCCGGACGAGAGCCGGGCCGCGCTGCGCGAGTTGTGCAGCAGCATCAACGCGACCAGCCCGTGCGCCTCCGGTTCGTCGGGCATCAACGCGGCGACGAGCTTGCCGAGCCGCAGCGCCTCCGTCCGCAGATCCCCGTCCGACGTCGTGTACCCCCGCGTGAAGATCAGGTACAGCACCGCGAGCACGCCCTGCAGCCGTTCGGGCAGCAGGTGGTCGGCGGGCACCTCGAAGGTGATGCCGGCGTCGCGGATCTTGCGCTTGGCCCTGACCAGCCGCTGGGCCAGCGCGGGTTCGGCCACCAGGAACGTCCGCGCGATCTGCGCCGCGGTGAACCCCGCGACGGCCTGAAGTGTCAGCGCCACCCGCGACTCCTCGGCCAGCGCGGGGTGGCAGCAGGTGAAGATCAGGCTCAGCCGTTCGTCGCCGAGGTCGACGAGCTGCTTCTCGGTCACGGTGACCACGTCCGGTGGCGGCTCCGGCAGCTTGGTGCGCGCCATCCGAGCGTGTCGCAGCCGGTCGAGCGCGTGGTTGCGGGCGACGGTGAGCAGCCAGGCGAACGGGTCGTCCGGCACCCGCGAGCGCGGCCACTTCCGCAACGCCTGCGAACACGCCTCCTGCAGCGCGTCCTCGGCCAGCTCGAAGTCGCCCAGCGCCCGCACGAGCGCCGCGAGCATCCGGGTCCGGTGCTCGCGGTACACCCGTTCGACCGCCGCCGACGCGAGGTCGCTCATGCCACCCCGTGGTTGAGGCCGGGGATGTGGTCGACCGGGCGCACCTCGATCGTGCTGCCGAACTGCGCCTGCGGGCACATCTCCGCGAGCTCCAGCGCCTCGTCGAGGTCGCGGCAGTTGAGCAGGTAGTACCCGCCGAGGTGCTCGTGGGTCTCGGCGAACGGACCGTCCGTCAGCATCGTCTTGCCCGCCTGCACCCGCACGGTGGTCGCGGTGCTGGCCGGCTTGAGCGGATCACCGGACACGTAAACACCCCGGCGCCGGCACTCGTCGGCGAACGCGTTGACCCGCGTGAGGATGTCGTCGAACCGCGGATCACCGGGCTTCGGCCGGTCCTCGCAGTTGTAGATCAGGAACATGTAGTGCATGCGTGCCCTCCAGTCGTCGTTCCGAGGACGAACGAGGTGTCTGGATCTCGACATTCGAGCACGCAATGTTTCTCACGGCGCGGCGAGCGCCTCCGTCGGGGTCAGCCGCGACGCCCGGACCGCCGGATACACGCCCGCGACCACACCGGTCAGCACCGCCGCACCCAGTCCGGCCCCGACCATCTCGATCGGAATCACCGCAGGCCAGCCGTACGCGAACGCGTACCCGGCCGTCCCCGCGAGCCCCAGCAGCACCCCGGCCACGCCGCCGAGCACGCACAGCACGACCGACTCGGTCAGGAACTGCGACCGCACCTGACCCCGGTTCGCCCCCAGCGCCCTCCGGAGGCCGATCTCGCGCTTGCGTTCGAGCACGGAGATCACCATCGTGTTCGCCACCCCGATCCCGCCGACCAGCAGTGCCACGCCCGCCAGCCCGAGCATCAGCGCGGAGAACGTGTTCTCGGTGAGCCGCTTGGCCGTGAGTGCGTCGGACGGCCGGCTGACCCGCACCTGCGACGGGTTCTGCGGGTAGACGGTCGGCGGCAGCACCGCCCGCACGTCGTCGATCGCCGGTTCGTCCGCTCTGAGGTAGAGCACGGTGGGCCGCTGGTCGAAGCCCAGGTCCTTGGCCGCCTCCCACCCGATCAGCGCGGACCGCTCGATCTCCGGGGCCAGCGGCAGGGGATCGAGGACGCCGATCACCGTGAACCACCGGTCGTCGATCCGGACCTGGGCGTCCGGCGCGGTGATGCCGAGGCGCGTCGCGGCGATGTCGCCGAGCACGACGGCCGGGAACTTCTCGGTGGCCTCGGTCAGGAACGTGCCGGTGCGGACGCGGCCGTTGATCGTGTCCAGGAGGTTCAGCTTGGCCGCGAGCACGGTCAGTCCGGACGTCTCGGAGTCCGGGATCTGGTCCGATCGGCGCACCACCGCGTGGGTGTTGGCCACCGCGCTGACCTGCTCGGCCGGGCCGATGCGCTCGACCATCGTGACGGACTCCGGCGGGAGGGACGCGGCCTCGTTGTTGGTGCCGGAGGCGGCTTCGGCGCGGAGGAGGTTGGTGCCCAGTGCGGCGAACTCCTCCATCAGGGCGGCCCGGCTGGAGGCGGGGATGCCGGTGACCACGACGAGGGTGGCGATGCCGATGGAGATGCCGAGCGCGGACAGGACGGCGCGGAGCGGGCGGGTGCGGAGCGGGGAGAGGCCGAGGAGCAGCAGGTCGGCGGGACTGAGCCGGGTGGGTTTGACGTCGGTGGTGGCGCTCACGCCGGCACCTCCGCCCGGATGCGGCCGTCCCGGAGCTCCACCTGACGCGGCAGCCGGGCCGCCACCTCGCGGTCGTGCGTGATCACGGCGAGCGTGGTCCCCTCCCGGTTCAGGTCGAGCAACAGGTCCAGCACCGCCCGCCCGGTCGCTGTGTCCAGGGCGCCGGTGGGTTCGTCGGCGAGCACCAGCGCGGGCCGGTTCACCACCGCGCGGGCGATCGCGACGCGTTGGCGTTCGCCGCCGGACAGTTCGTGCGGCCGGTGCTTCAACCGATGGCTCAATCCCACGCGCTGCAACGCCTCGGTCGCCATCGCGGATCGCCACTTGCGCGCGATGCCCGCGTACAGCAGGCCCGTGGCGACGTTGTCCAGGGCGGTGAGGCCGTCGGCCAGGTGGAACTGCTGGAACACGAAGCCGATCCGTCGTCCGCGCAACGCCGACAGCCGGCGGTCGGACAGCGCGGTGATGTCGTGGCCGTCCAGGCGGACCGTGCCGCTGGACGGGCGGTCCAGCGTGCCGAGCAGGTTGAGCAGCGTCGACTTGCCGGAGCCGGACGGGCCGACGATCGCGACGGCCTCACCCTCTTGCAGGGTCAGGGAAACGCCGTCGAGTGCGCGCACACCGCCCGCATACTCCTTGACGGCGTCGGTGATCTCCAGGACCGGTGTCATGAGGTCGTCACCACCTGCATGCCCTCGCTGAGCCCGCCGCCACTGATCTCCACGAGTCCGCCGGCGAAGAGCCCGGTCTTGACCGCGACCAGCTGGCCCGATGCGGTTTGCACGGCGTAGCCGCCCTCCCGCAACGCCAGCAGAGCGGTCACCGGCACGGCCAGCACGCCCTGTCGTGCGGTGCTCGTCAAACGCACGCGCACCGGGCCCGAGTCGAACTCGCCCACCTCGGCGTCCAGACCGATGTCGACGGCGATCACCGGGGTTTCCTCGCCGTTGCCGTTCTTCTCCGCTTTGGTCTCGGTGCTGACCGAACGCACGGTTCCTGCGGTCTCCACACCGTTCGGCAGCACCACGGTGACCTTCAGGTCCTTTTTGAACACTTCAGCCTGCCGTGCGTCAACGGACGCGGCGACCGCCTTGCCCGTTGCGGTCACGGTCATCAGCGGGCCCTCGCCGGAGGCCGACAGCTTCGCCGTGACCGACTCCACCCGCACCTTCCCGGACAACACCACGACGTCACCGGGTTCGATCACGCCGCTCTGGTCCACCTTCTCGGCCTTCTGCCACCGTTTGACCGCGTCGACGGTCGCGGGCGTGAGTTCGTCGGCCGCGCCACCGAGTTTGTAGCCCAAAGCCGAGAGGTTGTCCTTCACGATCTTCACGTCCGGACCCTTCAAGCCGGGCGTGTCCAGCTTGCGCCACAACGGGGTGTCGCCGAAGAACAGCCACATCGGCCGATTGTCCACTTTGTACACAGCGCCGCCGCGATCGACGGCGGTACCGGGTGCGGGCAGCCAGGTCAGGGTTCCGGCGCGACGGCCGGTCACCTGCTGGGCGGCGCCGAAACCCAAGGTGGCCTTGAACTCCCGCACGTCGGTCAGGTCGGTCTTCACGACCGCGACCGTCTGAGGCGCGGAGGGCGGCGTGGGCTGGGCGGGGGCTCGGCGCGTCCACGTGAGCGCCAACACGCCACCGGCCACGACCACAGCCACGACGACGGCGATGATCCACCGCTTCACTTACGTCCTCCGCCGAAGACTTCCTGCTCGCAGTCCTTCTCGATCTTGCGGCGCTGGTCCTCCGGCAGGGTCTGCTCGCCGTCGTAGGTCCAGCTGCCGGGCTCGGTCTCGATGACCTTCACGCCACGGCTGTTGAGGCACTGGACGTTCTTGTGCCAGTTGTCCGCGAACGTCGGGTTGCTGGAGTCCATCTCCCACGGCGGCAGCGGCCACGTCTTCGCGCACGCCTTCCACGCCTCGTCGCTGTACTGCCTGCGACCGGCGGGACCGGCGCCGGTGCCCGTGGCGTTCGGGTCCTTCTCGGCCAGGCAGGCGGTGTGAGCGTCGTACAGCCGTTGCTTCTCCTCCTCGGTCATGTCCATGCGCAGCCGGGGCTGTTCGGTGTCCTTCGGGACAGCGGCGGAGGACGGCGTGACCACCTCGGACGACTGGAGCGAGGCGACGTTGGAGGACGGCGGTGCGGCCTGGCCGCACGCGGACAGCAGCAGCACGGCGGCGCCGATCAACACCCTGGGATTCATGGCGGCGATGCTGCCGGGCGGTTGTGAGGAAAATGTGCGCTCATCGTGCCGCCAGCGTGATCGTGAACGTCGTCCCGCGCCCGGCGGTGCTCGCCACGGTGATCGTGCCGTTGTGAGCGCTCACCAGGGCGTGCACGATCGCGAGACCGAGACCGCTGCCGCCGGTGTCACGGGTGCGGGACCGGTCCGCGCGCCAGAACCGGTCGAACACGTGCGGGAGATCCTCGGCGGAGATGCCGGAACCCGTGTCGCTCACCGTGATCCGGCCGTCCTGAGCGGAAAGCCGCACGGTGCCGTCAGAAGGCGTGTAGCGGAAGGCGTTGGTGACGAGGTTGGTCAGGATCTGCCGCAGCCGCACCGGATCCGCGTGCACGACACCGCCGCCCTCGGCGATCAGGCCGGGATGCGCGGCGACCAGCTGGTCGAACAGCTCCCGCAGGTCGACGGGCTCGGGATGCAGGCGCAGTTCGCCGGCGTCGGCCAGCGCGAGGTCCTGGAGGTCGTCGATGAGGTGTTGCAACACCAGTGCCTCGTCCAGCAGCGCGGTCACCGTGGTGCGGTCCAGTTCGACCACACCGTCCCGCGCACCCTCCAGCCAGCTGCGGATCGTGCCGAGCGGGTTGCGCAGCTCGTGCGAGATGTCGCTGGTCATGGCCTTGCGCTGGGCGTCGGTGCGGGCTCGGTGCGCGGCCATGTCGTTGAACGCCCGCGCGAGCTGGCCGATCTCGCTGCGCGACCTGATGTCGACCTGGGCGTCCGCGCCGTGCTGCATGCGTTCGGCGGCGGCCGTGAGCGTGCGCAACGGCCTGGTCATCCGCAGCGCGACCACCACGCTCACGCCCACGGTCAGGATCAGCACGATCGCGGCCACCAGCACGATCCGGCCCACGTCGAACCGCACGACGGTCGCCTGCGTGGTCCTGCCGGCGGCGTCGGTGACGAACAGCAGCGCGGGCGGTGCCACGTAAGGCCGCAGCTGGGTCCGCCGAGCGCCGGCCAGGCAGTCGGCGTTGGTCGCGGTGGGCTGCCAGAGCGCGTTCATCTTGATCTGCTCGGCGGGCAGGCCGCGCTGGCGCAGGCAGTCGTTGACGAGGAGGCCGAGCTCGTTGAACGCCGCTGACTCGCCCAGTGTGAGCGTGCTCAGGCGCTCCTGCGCCTCGATGCAGGCGGGTCCGGTCGGCGCGGGCCCCGTCCTGTCCACGTTCACAATCGGGCGGCCCCAGGCGGTCGTCTGCAGCTGGGCGGCCTCGGCCGAGCCCTGGCACCGGGCCGTGTAGAGCTCGGCGTCCTGCTGCAGGCTGCCCTTCTCGCGGGCGGTGAGCTGGAACGGGCCGGTGACGCGGGCGTCGATCCGGTCGGCGGGAGCGTCCTGGGCCTGGAGCAGGTCGAGTTCCAGCGGGTTGATCACCGACGACGGTGTGGCGGGCAGCTGGCTGAGGTCCAGGTTCGTGCCGGTGTCCGCGATGACCTCGCGGTCGGCGGTGGTGAGGATCAACCGGCGGTTGCCGGGCGGCAGGGTGACGCCGTTCCAGTCGCGGTGCTCGACGGCGAACGTGATCAGCGACCGGTAGGTGGCGGCGTCCGCGGCCAGGCCGGCGCCCAGTTCCTGCCTGATCGACGTGGACGTGCTCTGGGCGGCGAGCCACGCGGTCGCGGTGATCGAGCAGAGCGCGACGAGCACGGACGCCGCCAGCAGCCGTGCCAGGACGCTATGCACCGGAGCCGTCCACCAGCTTGTAGCCGACGCCGTGCACGGTCAGCAGGTACACGGGTGTGCGCGGCTGGACCTCGATCTTCTTGCGCAGGTTCATGACGTGCGCGTCGATCGTGCGTGCGGTGATGTACCCGTCCAGCCCGTGCACGGCGCTGAGCAGCTGCGCGCGGCTGAACACCCGGCCAGGGCTCGCGGCCATCGTGTGCAGGATGCGGAACTCCGACGCGGTGCACTCGACCGGGGTGCCCCGCACGTCCACCTCGTGCCGGTCGGGGTCGATCCTGAGCTCACCGAGCGTGATGCCGGGAGTGCCGGACGGACGCTGGACCCGCCTGAGCAGCGTGCGCACCCGCGCCATCAGCTCGCGCGGGCTGTAGGGCTTGGTGACGTAGTCGTCGGCCCCGAGATCGAGGCCGTGCAGCAGATCGTCCTCTGTGGACTTCGCGGTGAGCATGAGCACCGGGAGGTCCGATTCGTTGCGCAGCACCCGAACCACGTTCAGACCGTCCACTCCGGGCATCATCACGTCGAGGATGAGCAGGTCCGGCGGGTCGCGGCGGATCTCGTCGAGCGCGGCCGATCCGTCGTGGACGATCCGCACCCGGTAGCCCTCCTGCCGCAGGTATCTCCCGAGCATGTCGGCCTGCATCACGTTGTCCTCGGCCACCAGCACGCACATGCCCATGCGTCGCAAGATAGTCATTCGCGTGGCCGCCGCACGGGATGAGGACGCCTCCCGCACAAGATCCTCACAACTGACTGCCACGGTCGCGGCATGCGAATGCTCAGCGTGGTCGTGTTGCTGCTCCTCGGCGTGCCTGGAGTGGCAGCGGCTTCTTCTTCGGATGTGGTTGTGCATGATCTCGACACCGGCGGCGTGGCGGCCTACTGGACGCCCGAACGGATCGCGGCGATGCCGACCGGTCCGTCCGCACCGCCTGGCACCCCGCCTGTCGACGGCCCGGACGGCGCGCCGGGGCCGCTCAGCCGGACGATCGGCCGGTTGTTCTTCGTCGACCGCGACGGCGAGGACTCGAGCTGCACGGCGACTCTCGTGGTGAGCGCTAACAGGCGCACGGCCGTCACCGGCGGGCACTGCGTGCACACGGCGAACCTCATCGGCCAGGACCCGAAGTGGCACTCCAAACTGCTGTTCGTGCCGGGATTCCGGGACGGCGCAAGGCCGTTCGGGCAGTTCGTGGTGCGCAGGGCGTTGGTGAACCAGACCTGGATCACCGACGACCAGCAGTCCGAGTACGACCAGGCGTTCCTGGTGCTGGACAAGCCGTCCCCCGTGAGCGAGAACATCGCGTTCGGCCGGCCGGGCGATCGGCCGGCGCACGAGTACGGCTATCCGCGCGCGGCGGGTCAGCCCGGCCATCAGGGCAGGCCGGAGTTCACCGGTCAGCGGCTCGCGCAGTGCTGGGGGACGCCTGCGCGCAACCCGGGACACCCCGAACTGCCGCAGGACGAGAACCAGTGGGGCGTGCCGTGCGACATGGGCGGCGGTTCCAGCGGCGGCCCCAGGATCAGCGGTGGCGCGGCGGTCGGCGTGAACACCCAGAGCTTCCGGATCGGCGACGTCCGCCACCTGGGCGGGCCGCAGTTCTCCTGGAAGATCACGGCACCGCTCTACCAACGGGCGTCAGCGAGCCACTGATCGACGCGATCAGCTCGTAGCTGCGACGGCGGTCCCCGTGGTGGAAGACGGGCGTGGTGATCATCAACTCCTCGGTGCCGGTCTCGTCGAGCACCGCCTGGAGCTTGCGCGTGATCGCCTCGGGCCCGCCGGCCAGCACGCGGCCGTCGTCGGGCTGCGCGGGTGTGTCCTCAGGGCTGGGCAACAGGATCCGGTTGCCTTCCCGGCGGCTGCGCACCTTGGCCCGGATCGGCCCGGCCAGCCACTCGGCCCGTTCGTCGTCCTCCGCGCAGATCACCGACACGCTGACCAGGTCCGCGTTGCACGTCTGATCGGGACTGAGGTGCCGGGCGAACGCGAACGGCACGCCCAGCTCTCTGGCCAGCTCAGCCGTGCCGGGCGACGAACCGAGCAGCCACGGCTGTGGCACGTTCCCGCCCTTCACCGGCACCGCGACGGTGTCCGCGGGGTCGAGCAATGCGAGCAGCTCTTCCAGCTGCTCGCGGTAGGGCGCGGAACTGCGGCGCAACGCGGACACCACGTGCGGCGCCCCACCCGGCGCCCGGCCGATGCCGAGGTCGATGCGGCCGGGGTGCAGCGCCGCGAGCGTGCCGAACTGCTCGGCCACCACGAGCGGCGGATGGTTCGGCAGCAGTACACCGCCGGACCCGATGCGCAGGCGTTCGGTGCGCGTCGCCAGGTGTCCGACGAGCACGGCAGGGGAGGAGCTGGCGACGCCGCGCATGCCGTGGTGTTCCGGCACCCAGTACCGGTGAAACCCCAGCTCCTCCGCCAGCTCCGCGAGGTCGGCCGTGTTGAGCAGCGCCTGCCGCGGTGTCGAGCCCTGGACGATCGGAGACGTGTCCAGCACCGACAAGCGAATCCCCATGTCTGCCAGCGTAGAGCTAGCAGCGTTCGTCGGTCTGTCCCCAGTAGACGTTGCCGTCGCCCCACACCTCGCCGTAAGCCCTGGTGCACTTGGTGAGCGTGTTCGTGCCCTTGGACCAGACGTCCTGCTTGTTGGTGCCGTTGACGTTGCTGCCGAAGTCGCGGTCGCCGTTGACGACCATGGCGGCGCTGGAGAAGAAGCTGCCCGGCTGGGAAGCGTGCGAGTCCCACACGTAGGTGTAGGCCCAGTTCTTGCCGCAGCCCTTGAACTGCTTCACCGAGGCGAGGATCGTGCTGCCCTTCTTCACGTACCCGGTGGAGCCGATCTGCACGGTGCCCGCACAGCCCGGCGCCGACTCGGCCTGGGCGGTGCCGACCGCGGCCAGTGCGGACAGCGCCACGGCGGGCAGGATCAACATGATTTTGCGCATGCCCCACGGTGGCGCGGGGCGGTTGGTCAGCGGTAAATCCGGCCGGTCACGGCTGAGCTGCCAGATCAGAGGGGTGTTGCGCCAGCGGTGTCACCTCGACCCTCATGAACTCCCACAGCGGCAACGACGAGAGGAACGCGTGTAACTCGTCGTTGGACGGCACGTCGAAGACGCTGATGTTGCTGGACTGCCCGACGACCCGCCACAGGTGTGGCCACACGCCGAGTTTCTGCAGTTCCAGCATCCGATCCTGCTCCGCTGCCACGAGTTCGGCGCGGCGGTTCGGATCGAGATCGTGGGGCAGGGAAACGTCCATCCGCACGTGGAAGAGCACGGGTCACCTCCTGGGTGAAAGGGGCCAGATCGCGGTCGTCGTGGCAGGGAATACCCGCCGCCGCGGCGATCGAAGCCCTGCCGGCGCTCGCGCTGTGCACCTCCCTGGGGCGATCATCTGGTGACGCGATGCGCTTGCTGAGGTTCGTTCAGGGAGGACCGATGTCCGCTCGGCCGCGGGTTCTGGTGATCGGCACCGGGTTCGCCGGATTCCACTGTCTGCGCAAGCTGGAACGCAAGCTGCCGGAGGACGCGGCCGAGCTGGTCGCGATCAACCCCGCCGACTACATGCTCTACATCCCGCTGCTGCCGGAGGTGTCCGGCGGCGTGCTCGACCCGCGCCGGGTCGCGGTGCCGTTGCGCAACACCCTGAAGCGCACCAAGGTGGTGCTGGGCGCGGCGACCGGGATCTCGCTGGACCAGAAATGCGTGCACGTGACGGACGTCGAGGGCCGCGCCAGTTCTCTCTCCTACGACCGGTTGCTGATCGCGTCCGGCAGCGTGACCCGGCTGCTGTCGATCCCCGGTGTCGCCGAGCACGCGAAGGGGTTCCGGACCGTCGCCGAGGCGATCCACCTGCGCGACCACGTGTTGCGGCAGCTGGAACTGGCCGACCAGTCCGACGACCCTGAGGAACGCCGCGCGCGGTGCACGTTCGTGGTGGTGGGTGCCGGCTACACGGGCACCGAGGTGCTCGCGCAGACCCAGCTGCTGACCCAGGACGCGTGGCGGCACCTGCCCGGCCTGAAAGACGTGCCGCCGCGGTGGATCCTCGTCGACATCGCACCGCGCGTGCTGCCGGGCCTGGACCCACGGCTGTCCGGCCCCACCCACAAGGTGCTGCTGCGGCGCGGTGCCGAGGTCAAGCTCGAGACCAGCCTCAAGGAAATGACCGCCACGTGCGCGCGGCTCTCCGACGGCACGGAGATCCAGACCCGAACCGTCGTGTGGTGTGTGGGCGTGCGGCCGGATCCGCTGGTCAGCACGTTGAACATGTCCGCGACGAACGGCCGTATCGACACCGACACGCACTTGAAGGTGTGCGAGAACGTGTGGGCGGCCGGTGACGCGGCGGCCGTGCCGGACCTGGTGCGGCCCGGTGAGATCACCGCGATGACCGCACAGCACGCCGAACGGCAGGGGCGGGTCGCGGCGATCAACATCGCGGCGTCGCTCGGCCACGGCACCGCGCGCGAGTACAAGCACAAGGACCTGGGGTTCGTGGTCGACCTGGGCGGGTGGCAGGCGGTCGCGAACCCGCTGGGCGTGCCGCTGACGAGCCTGCCGGCCAAGGCCGTGACGCGGGGCTACCACCTGATGGATCTGCCGTACGGGCGGTTCCGGACGGCGGCGAACTGGATCACCGAACTGGGCGCCGGGCGGCAGATCACGCATTTCGGCGTCGTTCCGGACATGGGCATCAGCCTGGCCAGGGCCGACCTGCCGCCGAACGCGGCAGGTCACGGCACAGACACGCGAAACGGTGGTCAAGCCGATCCTGTGTGATCGCCGTCAACTAGCATCGACGGCGTGGTAGCCCAGGGGGAGCAGCCGGCCTCGCTGGCCGACAGGCTGGATCGGCTTTTCAAGACGGTGCGCCCGGCGGGCCAGCGCGAGTACACCTACGAAGAGGTGGCCTCCGCGATCCGCGAGGACGGCGTCTCGATCTCGCACACCTACGTCTGGCAGCTGCGCAAAGGACTGCGGGACAACCCCACGAAACGTCATCTGGAAGGCCTCGCGCACTTCTTCGGCGTGCCGGCGTCCTACTTCCTCAACGACGACACCAGCGGCATCGAAGATCAGCTGGAGTTGCTGGTCGCGTTGCGCGACAGCGACGTCCGCTCCCTCGCGTTGCGTGCGTCCGGCCTGTCCCCGGCGAGCATCAAGGCCGTTCTCGGGATGGTCCAGCACGCCAGGTCGATCGAGGGCCTGCCGCCCGCCCCCGACCAGGACGAGCCGTGACTTCGTGGCGGTCGCTGCGCAGACGGTCGCGGGACCGGCTCGCCGGCTTCGAGGTGCCGAAGCCGTTCTCGATCGAGGCGCTCTGCACGCAGGTCTCGGCCAGCCGCGGGCGTGATCTCCACCTGCACCCGCTGGCGCACACCGGGGCAGCGGACCTGCCGTGCGGAATGTGGGTCTCCACAGCCAAGGCCGACCACATCTTTCACGCGCGTGGCGCGAGTGCGTTGCACCAGCAGAACATCATCCTGCACGAGATAGGCCACATGCTGTGCGACCACACGCTCGCGAACGATGACAACGGCCTGACCGCGTTGCTCGGCGACCTCGACCCGGCGATGGTGCGGCGCGTGCTCATGCGCACCCGCTATTCGACGCCGGAGGAGCAGGAAGCGGAGATGGTCGCCGCGCTCATCCGCGAGCAGGCGGGCTGGGACGCCAGGACGGCACGCCCGGACGGTGCGCTCGGCGTGCTCGACGACGTGTTCGGACCTGCCGGAGACAGATAGTGATATCCCGGTTTCCGGGGCTCGAAGTCCCGTTCGCGATGTTCGCCGTGCTCGTCGTCGCGTGGGGATTCGTGCTGTTCCGCATGCGGTTGATCAACCGCTCCCCGCAGGGCAGGGTCGCGGCACTCGCGGTGCTGTGCATCGCCACCTCGGTAACGTTGGTGGTGCGCCAGCTGCGGTACGCGCTCGACCAGCTCACCGGCGTGCCGGACCTGACGATCCTGGTCGCGGGCGTGATGACGCTCGCGGGCATCGCTTTCGTGCTGCAGTTCGCGTTGCTCGTCGCAGGCACGCACGTGCGGTTCGTGCGGGTGGCACGGGTCGTGCTGGCGGGCGCTGTGCTGGTGATGATCGCGATGTTCGTGATCGTCCCGAGGAGGATGGACGAGCCGGACTTCGGCTACTGGCACCCTGCGCACCCCGCGACGATCACCTTCCACCTGGTCAACATCTCGTGCCTGACCGCGGCGCTGGTGGCAGGTGTGGTCGTGTTGTACCCGTTGTGGCGGCGTCGGGCGCACGGCTCGCTTCGCGTGGCGCTCTTCCTTTTGTGGCTGGGTTTCCTGTGGCTCATCGGGTACACGGGCTGCCGGTACTGGTACGTGATCGCGTACGGGTTCGAGTTCGTCCCGCGCGGCACCCGATACGCGACCTACGGCCAGTTCACCGAGCTGGCGGCGGCGCTCGGCGTGCTGCTGGTGGTGCTGGGCGGCCTCGTCCAGGCCTGGACGAACGCGGCGCGGTGGGTGCGGCGGCTGCGCGGGTACCGGCGGCTCGGTCCGTTGTGGACGGAGCTCGTCACGGCCGTGCCGGCGGTGGTGCTGGGGAACCCGCCGCGGTGGTTCGCGGGTTCGCTGGAACTGCGGCTGTACCGGCGAACCGTCGAGATCCGCGACGCCCAGCTGGAACTGGCCGGCCGCGTCTCGCCGGACACACGGGCGTTCGCCGCGATGAACCTGGAGGAGGCCGGCATCACCGAGCCGCTGGCGCTGGACGCGTGCGTGCTGCGGATCGGCCTGGCCTCGCCGGAGGCGTTGCACCCGTCCGAGACCGCGGCCTGGTCGGCCGCGTCCACTGTGGACGACGAGCTGACCGCGTTGCTGGAACTGGCCCGCGAGCTGCGCGACCCGGCCGTCGTGGCGGCGGCCGAGCGGAGCCTCACGCCCCTGTGACGCCGTCGATGCCCTCGCGCAGGAAGTCCGCGTGGCCGTTGTGCCGCGCGTACTCGTGGCACAAGTGGTGCATGACCAACCGCAGGGAAACCTGTTCTGCCCACCGCGGCTGATACCCCGTCACGTCCAGCGATTCCGCTTCGCGCTCGATCTTGCGGGCGTGCTCGACCTCGTTCTGCCACGCGTCGAACGCCTCGGTGCGGCTCGATTCCGAGGCGTCGTAGGCCACCTGGTAATCGTTGACGTCCGACCACACCAACGGAATGTCCTCACCGTTGATGACCTTGCGGAACCAGGTGCGCTCGACCTCGGCCATGTGCCGGACCAGGCCGAGCAGCGTCAGCGTGGACGGTGGCATGGAGCGGCGGCGCAGGTCCTCGTCGGACAGGCCTTCGCACTTCATCGCGAGGGTGGCGCGGTGGAAGTCGAGGAACGTGCGCAGGGTCTCGCGCTCGTCTCCCCGCAGCGGCGGCTCGGGGCGTTCGATGGTCACGCGGCCAGTCTCGCATTCGCTTAGACCGTTCGGGTGGTGATCGATCACAACGGCAACCGGCCGCGAGGGGAGGGCGTGTCCGTGCCGTCGTCTAGCGATTCGGGGGAATCCCAGATGCGCAGTCTCGCGCTCATCGCGGTAGTGGGTTTGGCGTGCACCACTTTGGCCGCGGCACCGGCAGTGGCCGATGTCGATCCGGCGCCGTGCACGTGGGTCGTGTCGAAGGTGCTGACACCGGACGGGTACAACCCGGACTTCACGCAGGTGCAGGGCACCGACAGCCACGGCAACTACGCGGGCACCTCGCTGCGGCCGGGCGCCAACACGTTCGACCTCGTGCTCTGGACCAACGGGCAGCCACGGGTCGTCGACGGGCTGCAGCACCTGCTGCACCTGCAGATGGCCGACGAGAACTCGGCGGGCACCGTGCTCTTCAGCGCCGGTTGGCCCGCGCAGCAACGCACGGTGGCCATGCTCTACTCCGGCGGGCACCAGGGCGCGGGCTCGTTCACCGAACTGGTCCCGCCGGCCGGCTACCGCGTCTCCGGCGTGACGGCGCTCAACGAACGCGGGGACGCGTTGGGCCGCGGCGAGAGGATCTCGGACGGACAGGCGGTTTCCCTGCTGTGGTCCACGCTCGCGGCCGGCCCGATCGTCATCGACTCCTCACTCGGTGCGCCGACGGACCTGGACGACGACGGCACGGTGCTGCTCAGCGGTCGTGACAGCAGGTCGGCCTCGCTGTGGCGGAACGGTCAGGTGACTCCTCTCGCTGCGGATCCCAGCAAACAGCTGTTCGTCGAGGCGATTCGCAACGGCAAGGTGGTCGGCTACCAGGTCGAGTCGCCGTGGCCGGACTCGCAGTCGCTGTTGTGGGACACCGACGGCAACGTCCGGTACGTGGAGGACGGTGGCACGGCGTTCGCCATCAACGCGGGCGGGCTGATCACCGGTGAACGTTCGACGATGACGGGCAAGGCGTCGGTCTGGCGGGACACCACCTTCCTGGGTGAACTGCCGGTGCCCGACGGCGTCACCTTCGTCTCCGAGCTGTTCGTCGCGGGCGACGACAACAGCCTGTACAGCAAGGCGAGCAACTACGGCCCGCTGCGCTGGAACTGCCGGCCGGAGGTCGGCGACCCGAGCTGACGTGCCGGGCGACACACCGCCGCCCCCTCCTCATCGGCGCTAACGTTGCCGGTGAGGAGAGGGGAGCGGTTCGATGACGACGCTCGAGCAGGCCGAGTCGGCGTTCGCGGCGGCCCGGCCGAGGCTGTTCGGCATCGCGTACCGCATGACCGGCAGCGTGGCGGACGCCGAGGACCTGGTGCAGGAGGTCTGGCTGCGCTGGCAGCTCGCGGACCGCGAGGCCGTGCTCAACCCCGAGGCCTACCTGGCGACGGCCATCACCCGGCTCGCGATCAACGAGTCGCAGACCGCGCGGGCCCGCCGCGAGACCTACGTCGGACCGTGGCTGCCCGAGCCGGTGGACACGTCCGCGGACCCGCAGGTGGGGGCCGAGCAGGGCGCGGTGCTGGAGCTCGCGGTGCTGATGCTGCTGGAGAAGCTGACTCCGACCGAACGCGCCGCGTACGTGCTGCGCGAGGCGTTCGACTACCCGTACCGGGAGATCGCCGAGATCGTGCAGACCAGCGAGGTGGCGACGCGGCAGCTGGTCAGCCGGGCGCGCAAGCACCTCGCGGACGAGCGGCGGGCGCCCGTCGATCGTGCTGACCAGCGCAAACTGCTGGAGGCGTTCGTCGCGGCCGCGCAGGCCGGCGACCTGGCGGCGCTCGAGAAGCTGTTCGCGCAGGACGTCGTGAGCTACTCCGACAGCAACGGCGCGATCCGGGCCGCCGGTCGTCCGCTGTTCGGCGCCGCCTCCCTGGCGAAGATCATCTCCGGCTGGGCACCGTCGTTCTGGGCCGGGGCGGAGGCGTCGTTCGTCGAGGCGAACGGGTTCACCGCACTCCGGTTGCGCAAGGACGGCAGCACCTACGCGGTGATCACCGTGACCGCCTCCGAGGAAGGCATCGACCAGCTGTTGTGGCTGGTCAACCCCGAGAAGCTGGGTGCGTTCGAGTAGGCCTGTCACAACTTCGGGAGCTGTCCGGTCTTAGCTCGTGAACACCCGCACGGGGCGGGTTCACGAGAGGGACGGACCCATGAGGATCGTTGTCATCGGCGGCACCGGGTTGATCGGCAGCCAGGTCGTGAAGCGGCTCGGCGAACACGGCCACGACGCCGTGCCCGCGTCCCCGAACAGCGGCGTCAACACCGTGACCGGTGAGGGTGTCAAAGAGGTTCTGGAAGGCGCCGACGTGCTCGTCGACGTGTCGAACTCGCCGTCGTTCGCCGACGCCGACGTCATGGACTTCTTCACCACCGCCACGACCAACCTGACCCAGGCCGCCAAGGACGCCGGTGTCGGCCACTACGTCGCGCTGTCGATCGTCGGCACGGACGAACTGCCCGAGTCCGGCTACCTGCGCGCGAAGGTGGCGCAGGAGAAGCTCATCGTCGAGTCCGGCCTGACGTACTCGATCATCCGCGCCACCCAGTTCTTCGAGTTCGCGGGTGCCATCGCGAACTCGGCCGAGGTCGACGGCGCCGTGCACCTCCCGCACGGTGGTGTGCAGCCGATCGCGGCGTCGGACGTCGCCGCGGTGGTCGGCAGGACGGCGGCGACCGAGCCGGTCAACGGAGTGCTGGAGATCGGTGGGCCGGAGGAGCTCACCATGGACGGGTGGATCCGCACCGTTCTCACCCACCGCAACGACGAGCGCGAGGTCGTCGGCGACCCGCAGGCCAAGTACTTCGGCACGTTCCTGACCGGTAAGCAGCTCGTGCCGAACTCGGGCGCGCAGCTGCAGCCGACCAGCCTGAAGGACTGGCTGGACGCGGGCAACTGAGCGGTGAACAGGAGTGCGGCCGGTGGAGCTGCCGCACTCCTGCCCGTGAACGTCGAGTGTCGACCAGTGTGTTCCCCTGGCGCGAGCAGGGGGTTGCCTGACCGATCGTGGTGCCATGACCACGACTCTCACCCCGGTGAAGGCTCCGAGCTGGGCACTGCCGATCAGCCTGTTCTGATCTTCGCGGCGTTCACGCTGTCGTACCTGGCCCGGACGTTCAGACCACGCAACGGTGGCTTCCACGTCGACTTGCGAAATCCGTTGCTCGGTCCGCTCACCGCGTACCTCCCGGTGATCGCGATCCTGCTGATCGCCCACTACGCCAAGGTTTTGGGCGCTTCGGCCCCGTGGCTGATCTGGCTCGCCGTCGCCGGTCTCGCGCTGAACGCCGCCGCGTTGTTGCGCACTGGCTAAAGCACCCGCTGGACCAGAACGCCATGCACCCCGGCTACTGCTCGCGGGCTGGGCGTCGTTGATCGTGTCCACCGCGCTGATCCTGGCGATCGTGGTGGCAACGCTCCGGCTCGGTGCGCGATCGGTCACATCTCGTCGCACCGGCTGATCGGCCCTTACATCGGTGATCATCGCGCTGTAACGTCGGCGTGACTCACAGATCTGGGGGGATGAGATGAGTCGATCAACTGGTTTTGTGTTGTCCGCGGCATTGGTGGCAACGGTTTTCGCCACCACACCAGCGCACGCGGCCACAACGGTCACCGAGTTCGGCACGCTTCCCGGCACCACCGTCCAGGAAGCGGCAGCGATCAACGACGCGGGCGTCACCGTGGGATCCGCGACGGTCGACGGCAAGGTCCGCGCGGTCAGGTGGGACACCGACGGCACCGTGACGGACCTCGGCGGTCCGGCCGACGCCGGGTTCGTCAGAGCGAAAGCGATCAACAGCACGGGTGTCATCGCGGCGGAGACGTCGGCGCCGGGTTCCGCCACGGTCCCGCTGCGGTTCAACGTGGACGGTTCACACACCGTCCTGAACGCGGCGCCCGGCCACCGGACGTTGCGCGTCACCGGGATCGACGACTCCGGCACGGTCTACGGCTGGAGCCTCGACACGTCGAACATCGACTCGTGGCGTGCGTGGCGGTGGGACGCGAACGGTGTGCGGACCGAGCTGCCGATACCGGCAGGCGCCTCCGGGAGCCAGGTCGACGCGGTCTCACCGAACGGTTTCGCGACCGGCTGGATCTACCTGGCCAACGAGCCGACGCGGCCGGTGCGCTGGAACCCGGACGGGTCGTTCACCCTGCTGCCAGCGCTGCCCGGCGGCGGTACGGCCAGCGGCCGTGGCGTGAACCGGCACGGCGACGTGGTCGGCTACGCGCAGGACCACAACAGGGCCACGTTCACGGTGAGGTGGAACCGGGACGGATCGGTGACCCAGCTCGGCGACAGGAGCCTCCTGGTGTCGATCAACGACAACGGGTCGGTGATCGCCACTGTGGACTACCGGCCGACTTTGTGGAGCGCCACCAACGAGATGCGTGACCTCGGCTGGCCGGCGGGCAAGTACATCGGGCAACTCACCGGGATCAACAACGCCGGCGTGGTCGTCGGCTTCACGGGTGTCGACGATCCGGAGTGGCCCAAGCAGGCCTTCAAGTGGGTCGTCAGCTGACCTGAGGCGTGGTCAGAACCTCGCGTCGCGCAGCTGGCGGCGCGAGGTCACGCCGACCTTGCCGAACACCTTGCGCAGGTGCCATTCCACGGTGCGCGGGCTGATGAACAGGCGCGTGCCGATCTCCGGGTTCGAGTACCCCTCCCGGGCCAGCCTGGCGATCTGGTACTCCTGCGCGGTCAGCTCGTCGGTGGGTTCGGCGGTGCGCTTGCGGGCCGTTTCGCCGGTGGCCTGCAATTTGCGGTGAGCGCGGTCGGCGAACGTCGGCATGCCTGCCGCCCCCAGCATTTCGTGCGCCGTGCGGAGGTGCTCGCGGGCCTCGACGCGCTGGCCCTCGCGGCGCAGCCACTCGCCGTACAACAGATGCGCGCGGGCGAGTTCGGTCTTCAGGCTCGTGCGGGCGAAGTGGTCGATCGACTCGCGGAAGCCTTCCGGGGAACCGTTCAACGCGCGCAGACGGGCCTTGACGCCCACCGACCAGGCGGTGTCGACCAGCGGCTCCGCACGTTCGAGTGCCTCGGCGACCAGAGCGGTGTCGCCGGTGCGGGACGCGGCCTCGGCCAGTTCCGCGGCGACCAGGCAGCTGTAGATCAGGGCGTCGGAGTTGAACACGCGCAGCGCGGCGTCGCGGGCGAGGTCGTGCCTGCCGAGTCCGTTGTGGAGGATCGCGAGGGTCCAGTCGGCGATGGTCGCCAGCCGTCCCTGACCCTCCGCGCGCGCCTGCGCCCCGGCCGCGGTGGCGATGTCCTCACCGCGGAAGGCGGCCTGCAGCAGGACCGCGTAGCCGACCGGCGGGGTGCCGGTGACCTCGGAGATGCGCCGGTCCTCCTCGATCAACGCCTGCGCGGCGGCGGGTTCGCCGGCCATGAGTTCGTTGTCCGCCAAGAAGTTCAACGCGAACTGCAGCTGCACGAGGGCACCGGCGTCGCGGGACATGCGGACCTGTTGCCTGGCGAACTCACGGCGCGTGTCGAAGTCCCACATCTCGCTCGCGACGATGCCGCCCGCGCGGTTGCCGAACAGCCACGGCAGGCGGCTGATGTCGTCGGCGCCGACCTTCAGCGCACGCACCTCGTCCAGCGCGCGCTTCATGTGCGGCACGGACGCCGTGTAGCCCGAGGTGATGCGGGTGGTGAGGGCCACCAGCACGAGGTCGATCGCGCACGGCGGGGTGCGCGGCGGGGGAGCGGTGCGGGCGGCGTCCTCCAGCGGTGAACCCGCCCAGATCGCGGCCGACATGGCCTCGAGGTGGGTCACGCGGGCCAGGTCGGCGTCGAACGGGGCGAGCCGGCGAGCCGCGCTGAACAACAGGGGCGCGGCGTCGGCGACCCGGCGCTGGTCGAACGCGATGTGCCCGCGCAGGTGCTCGATCTCGGCGCTGCGGCGCTCGTCCGGCGGCCCGGCCTCGACGGCGCTGAGCAGCCGCAGCGACGCTTCGAGCGCACCCGCGTCCCGCTTGGCCCGTGCCGCCGCCAGCTCCCGGGAAGCGCGGCGGCCGGGCTCGGGGGTGAGCACCGCGGCCTGTTCGAGGAAGGCTGCCGCGGCGAGCAGACCACCACGGGCCTGGGCGCGCGACGCCGAGATCTCCAGATCGGCCGCGACCTCCTCGTCGGGTGAGGTGGTGCCGTGCGCGCGATGCCACGCGCGGCGGTCCGGGTCGATCGCCGGGTCCGTCACGTCCGCGAGCGCCCGGTGCACCCGCTGCCGGTCCACAGTGGACGCCGAGCGGTACACGGCCGAGCGCACCAGCGGGTGCCGGAACTGGACCCGTGCGCCGAACTCGATCAGCCCGGTGCCCACCGCCGCAGCGGCCGGGTCGGCGCCGAGCCCGAGCAGACCGGCCGCGCGCCACAGCAGGGTCGCGTCACCGAGCGGTTCGGCGGCGGCGGTCAGCAGCAGCAGGCGAGTGTCGGCGGGCAGCGGTTCGATCTGCCGGACGAAGCTCTGCTCGATGCGGCTGGTCAGCGGCTCGGCGTCCAACCCGTCGACCAGCTCGGCCGTGGTCCACGCCCGCGGCAGCTCCAGCAGCGCCAGCGGGTTGCCACGGGCCTCGGCGACGATCCGGTCGCGCACCCGGCCGTCCACCGGCCCCTTGATCACCGACTCCAGCAACGAGCGGGCGTCGGCGTCGTCCAGCCCGCGCACCAGCAGCTCGGGCAGCCCGTCGAGGTAGTCGTTGCTCTCGCGCAGCACGAAGACCAAAGCGATCCGTTCGGCGAGCAGCCTCCGCGCGACGAACCCGAGCACCGCGGACGACATCGAGTCGAGCCACTGCGCGTCGTCCACCAGGCACACCAGCGGCTGCTCGTCGGCGACCTCGGCGAGCAACGTCAGCACCGCCAGCCCCACCATGAACCGCGTGGGCCGAGGCCCGGACGCCATCCCGAACGCGGTGCCGAGCGCCTCCCGCTGCGGAGCGGGCAGCCGGTCCAGACGGTCGAGGAACGGCACGCACAACTGATGCAGCCCGGCATAGGGGAACGCGCTCTCGGACTCCACCCCGGCGGCCCGCGCGACCCGGAACCCCGAGGCCCGCCCCGACACGTGGTCGAGCAGCGCGGTCTTGCCGATCCCGGCCTCGCCGCGCAGGACCAGCACCTGCCCGGCGCCCGTCCGCGCCTGCGTGAGGAGGCGGTCCAGCGTCTCGCCCTCGGTGCGTCTGCCCAGCAGTCCCTCGTCCGACACGGGTCCGAGCCTAGTGCGGCGGCGTGCGGCCCGGGCCGGCACCGCTCTCGGCACCAGTGGGTGACCAGGGTGTTCCACGGGTTCGAAGGACGCCCTGGTGGGACGACTCTTGCGGTACACGAAACGAAGCGAAGGAGTTGAACCCCGATGGACTACAAGTTCGAGGTCGCGGTCATCCCGGTGAGCGATGTCGACCGGGCCATCCACTTCTACAAGGCGCTCGGCTGGCGCTTCGACGCCGAGTTCGCCAACGACGAGGGCTACCGCCTCACGCAGCTCACCCCGCCCGGATCGCCTGCGTCGATCATCTTCGGCAACGGCGTGACTAACGCGGCGCCGGGCAGTGCCGAGGGGCTGCACCTGATCGTCGACGACATCGTCGCCGCCCGTGAGGACCTGATCGGGCGCGGTGTGGAGGTCAGCGAGATCTTCCACGACAAGACGGGCGTCTTCCACCACGCGGGCACCGAGGGCCGGGTCGACGGGCCTGCCGCCGACCGCTCCAGCTACGGGTCGTTCGCCTCGTTCAGCGACCCCGACGGCAACGGCTGGGTCCTGCAGGAGGTCACGACGCGCCTCCCCGGACGTGTGTGATGACCCAGTACGACGTGATCGTCATCGGCGGCGGATCACCCGGCGAGCACTTCGCCGCCGCCGTCGCCGAGGGTGGACTGCGGGTGGCGCTGGTCGAGCGCGAGTTGCTCGGCGGTGAGTGCTCGTTCTGGGCGTGCATCCCGTCCAAGACGCTGCTGAGGCCGGGCGAGGCCGTGGCGGCCGCGCTCGACGTCCCCGGCGCCAGGGAGGCCGTCACCGGGCAGGTCGACACCAAGGCCGTGCTGGCCTGGCGCGACTTCATGGTCTCGTCCTACGACGACGCGGGCGGCGAGAAGTGGGCGCGGGAAGCCGGCATCGACGTGTTGCGCGGTGACGGGCGCATCGCCGGTCCGAACACCGTGGCGGTGGGCGACCAGACCTACACCACCGAGCACATCGTGATCGCCACCGGCTCGGAACCGTTCATCCCGCCGATCCCCGGCCTGCGCGAGCTGGACGTGTGGACGAACCGCGAGGCCACCGGCGTCCAGGAGATCCCTCGCAGGCTGCTGATCCTCGGCGGCGGACCGGTGGGCGTCGAGATGGCGCAGGCGTTCCGGGGCCTAGGTGCCGAGGTCGCCCTGGTCGAGGGCGCGGATCACCTGCTGCCCCGCGAACCGGAGGCGGTCGGCCGCGCGCTCGGGGTGGCACTGACCGGCGTCGAACTGCATCTCGGCGCACACGCCACCGCGGCGCGTTTCGAGAACGGCGAGTACGTGCTCGACTTCGCGGACGGCAAGCAGTTGCGCGGCGACAAGCTCCTCGTCGCCACCGGCCGCCGCCCGCGGGTTGCGGACATCGGGCTCGAGACCGTTGGTGTCGAACCGAATCCGCACGGTCTGGTCACCGACGAGCGGATGAACGTGACGGACGGCATCTGGGCGGTCGGCGACGTCACGGGCCAGTGGAACCTGACCCACGTCGGCAAGTACCAGGGCCGCGTCGCCGCCGCGAACATCCTCGGCCAACCGGCCAAGGTCGACTACAGCGCCGTCCCGAGGGTCGTGTTCACCTCGCCGGAGGTCGCCGCAGTCGGTGCGGCAGAAGGAAAGTACACCGCAACAGCTCACCTGTCCGGCGTCGCGCGCACGGCCACCTACACCCGTGAGTACGACACGCGACCCGGCTTCCTGACCCTCGTGTCCGACGGCGAAGTCCTCACCGGCGCCTACGCCATCGGCCCCGAGGCAGGCGAGTGGCTCCAGCAGGCCACCCTCGCGATCCGCGCGAAGGTCCCGCTGTCCGTGCTGCTCGACGTCATCCAGCCGTTCCCCACCTTTTCGGAGGCGTTCCTCAACGCCCTCCGCGACCTGGCAAAGGAAGTAGCGAAGTGAAGAACTTGGCAGAGATCGACATGAAGCTCGAAGTCACCGTCATCCCCGTCACGGACGTGGAGCGCGCCAAGGAGTTCTACAGCCGGCTGGGCTGGCGCCTGGACGTCACCCCGCCGTGGGTCGTGCAGTTCACCCCGCACGGCTCGAACGCGTCCATCCACTTCGGCGAGGGCGTCACGACCGCGGAACCCGGTTCCGGCAGGCACTTCCTGATCGTCTCGGACATCGTCGAGACGCACGAGGCACTGCTCGCCGCCGGTGTCAAGGTCGGTCCGCTGTTCCACGGCGGTCCGGACGGCCCGGTCGAGGGCGCGGACCCCGAGCGGCGCAGCTACTTCACCCGCGCCGAGTTCGCCGACCCGGACGGCAACCTGTGGATCCTGCAGGAGGTCACGACCCGCCTGCCTGGCCGCGTCGACGCCGACGACACGTCCTACGGGTCCATCACCGACCTGTCCTCGGCGTTGCGCAGGGCCGCGCTGGCCCACGGCGAGCACGAGAAGCGCAACGGCGGCGAGTTCGACGAGAACTGGCCCGACTGGTACGCCGAGTACATGGTCAAGGAGCAGACGGGCGAAGAGCTGCCGCGCTAGGTTGCGGGAGTGATCCCAGAAGTCGAACAAGCGCTGCGCGGAACGCCGTCGAAAACGGCGTTCCGCGCGCTTTGTGCTGCGGTGACCAGAGCTGGCGCCGGGCAGGAACTCCTCGCGTGGTGCGAAGAACAGCTCACCTCGTGGCCGGACGAGACGCGCCAGGCGCCGTGGTCGTGGCTCGCCGCGCTGGAGTCCGGTTTCACCAAACCGGTGTGGGGGCTGGTCCGCTCGCTCGACCTGCGCGACCCGCGCAACGGGCTGCGCGATCTGACGTTGCCGGACCCGCGCGTCCAGCCGGAAGTGCGTGCGGTGAGACATCTGCAGCTGGCCTGGTACGACAACGAGCAGGTATCGGCGTTGGCGGACCTGGCAGGGCACTGGGAACGGCTGCGGTCCGTCGAGTTCCACGGTCTGATGGAGTTCGACGCCTCCGCTCTCGGCCGGTTCGCGGCCGGTGAGGCGGTCACGCGGCTCGAGTCGCTGGTCGCCGTGCGGGCGCAGGACAGCCTGTGGCACTTCAAGGTCCCGCCGATCCGGATCGAACGGCCGACCCGGTTGCGGCACGCCGGACTGCGCGCACCCGACCTGATCCACCTGCTGCGCAACGACCTGGCGCCGGACCTGAAGTCCGCCGAGGTGCTCGTGACGAGCGCCGACGAGGCACGCGAGCTCGCCGACTGCACGCAGCTCGCCTCGTTGGACCGGCTCGCGCTCGGGTTCCGCTGCGGCCGCAACGGCAGGTCGCTGCTGGGGCAGCCGTCCTTCGGCAACGTCATCGAGGAGGACGACGTCGCGTGCGAGGAGTTCTTCTCCCGTGCGAAACTCACGAACCTGCGCAGCCTGACCGTCCACGGCACCCAGATGGGAACAGACCGCGAGGGGATGGGCGCACGCGCCGTGGAGGCGATCGCGGACAGTGGCGTGCCGGCGCGGTTGTCCGAACTGTCGTTCAAGACTCTGCCCCTCGGTGATGACGCGATCACCCGCGTGCTGGGCGCCGTCGACTCCGCGACGATCGAGAAGATCACGCTCGTCGACCTCGTCGCCACGGACCGTTGTGCTGACGCGTTCGCCGCGGAGTACCCCCGGCTGCGGCACCTCGATCTCAGCAGGAACTACCTCGGCGCGGACGGCGTGCGCAAGTTGCTCGCCGCACGCATGCCCTCGCTCGACCACCTCGATCTCAGCGGCAGTGCCGGCGGTTCGCCGCACTACAGCCGCGGGGCCGTGCAGCCGATCGGGGACGCGGGAGCGGAAGCCGTTGCACGGTCGGGCTTTGCCTTGAAGACGCTGAACCTCTCCGGCACCGGGCTCACCCAGGCAGGTCTGAGCGCGGTGCTGGAACTGCCGCTGGAATCCTTGAACGTGTCCGGTAATCCGTTGGGAGGTTTGCCGCCCACGCCGGACGCGACCGCGTGGCGCACCTTGCGGACGTTGTGCATGGACGACTGCGCTCTCGGAGACGCCGACCTCACGTCGCTCCCGCCGCAAGCCCCTGCGCTGAAGAGTGTTTCGCTGTCCTACAACAACGTCGGCTCTGCCGGCGCCCGTGCGCTCGCCGCGTGGCCGGTGCTGCAACAGTTGTGGGAACTGAGCCTGCACGACAACGTGATCGACGACGACGGCCTGGTCGATCTCGCTCGATCCCGTGCGGCACAACGGTTGCTCGAACTCGATCTGGAACAGGACGTCTGGACCGCGCACCACCGCCGCAACAGCTCGTCGCTGCCGGCCGAGGTGGTGGCGCAGGAGTCGTTCCCGAACCTCGACGCGATGTACCTCGGTGTGATCGACGGCTACCACGGCTCCCGGTCGTCCTGCGGATTCCCGGTCGAGCGGCACGAGGAGCTGATCCGGACCGGACGGCCGGAGCTCGTCGCGTTCCTCCAGCACGTGAAGCACTACGACTACCTCCCGGACGAGGACCAGGACCCCGACCCGCCCACGACGGACTTCCGCGCCGCCCGCGCCGAGCACCACGCGAAGGACTTCGCCGACGCCCAGGACTTCGCCCGAAGCATGATGTCGGGTGACCCTAGGGGTCGTCCCTGATGTGGAAGGGCGTTGGCGCGGCCTAACTTCCTGAGCAAGCGAGGGAGGCCGCGAATGAAGGCGATCATCCAGGACAGATACGGCTCGGCGGACGTGCTGGAGCTGCGCGAGGTCGAACGGCCCGTGCCGGCGGCCGGCGAGGTGCTGGTGCGCGTGCGGGCCTCGTCGGTGAACGCCGCCGACTGGCACATCATGCGCGGTGACCCGTACTTCGCGCGGTTGTTCTTGGGGCTGCGCGGGCCGAAGTCGCGGATCCGGGGCATGGACTTCGCGGGCGTGATCGAGGCCGTCGGGCCCGGTGTGAGCGGGATGCTGCAGGTGGGCGACGAGGTGTTCGGCGAGGTCGAGGGGTCCTTCGCCGAGTACGTCCGGGTGCCGGCGGGGTTGGTGGAGCGCAAGCCCGTGAACCTGACGTACGAGCAGACGGCGACGCTGCCGCTGGCGGGCAACACCGCGTGGATGGGCCTGCGCGAACTGCAGGCGGGGCAGAAGGTGCTGATCAACGGCGCGTCCGGCGGTGTCGGGCTGCTGGCGGTGCAGATCGCCAAGGCGCGCAAGGCGATCGTGACCGGGGTGTGCAGCACGCGCAACGTCGAGCAGGTCCGTTCGGTCGGCGCTGACGTGGTGATCGACTACAAGACCGAGGACTTCACCAGCGGTGACGAGCGCTACGACCTCGTCTTCGACCTCGTGGGCAACCGGTCGATGAGCGCGTTGCGCGGCCTGCTCACCCCGGACGGCGTCCTGGTGCTCTCCGGCGGCGGCAGCTTCACCGGCGGGGCGCTGTTCGGCCCGTACCGGTTGATCATCCAGGGCAAGGTGCTCGGCCCGTTCACCCGGCAGCGGCTCGTGGTGCTGGAAGCCAAGCCCAGCAAGGAGAACCTGGCCGCGCTGCGCGACCTCGCCGAGTCGGGGAAGCTGGTACCGGTGATCGAGCGGACCTATCCGTTGACTGACGCGCCCGACGCGATCCGGCACGTCGAGTCCCAGCACGCGCGGGCCAAGGTCGTGGTCACGGCCTGACCGCTGGGAACTGCCCGGCCGGAAATTCCCTGGCGCTCACCAGGCTCGGGAGACCACCATCCGCGTCATGGTCGAGGTTCGAGCAGGCGGCGGAACGGTTCGAGGCACCTCGGACGCAGGAATGGCGGTCTTCCGCGGCATCCCCTTCGCCGCGTCCCCGGTCGGCGCCCTGCGGTTCGCCGCACCCCAGCCGGCGCTGGCGTGGGAGGGCGTGCGGGATGCGTTGACGTTCGGCCCACCCCCACCGCAGGCAGCGGTGTTCGGCATGGACGAGCTGGGGGAGTCCGGCGACGACTGGCTGACCGTGAACGTCTGGTCGCCCGATCTCGCCGGCGATCTGCCGGTCATGGTGTGGATCCAGGGCGGTGCCTACACAATCGGCATGTCCGGTCTGCCCGAGTACGACGGCGCGCGGCTCGCGTTGGACGGCGTCGTCGTGGTGACGTTCAACTACCGCGTCGGCATGGAGGGGTTCGCGGCGATCGAGGGCGCTCCGGCCAACCGCGGGCTGCTGGACCAGGTCGCGGCGCTGGAATGGGTGCGCGACAACATCAGCGCGTTCGGCGGAGATCCGGCCCGCGTGACGATCTTCGGTCAGTCGGCGGGCGGAGGCTCGGTCGCGGCGTTGCTGGCCATGCCCCGCGCCGCCGGGCTGTTCCACCGCGCGATCGCGAGCAGCGTGCCGGGCGTGTTCTTCACGCCGGAGTTGGCCGCCGACATCGCTGTGGTGTGTGCCGCCGAACTGGGTCTGCGCCCGACGGTCGCGGATCTGTCCACTGTGGACCCGGCGATGCTGCCGATCGTGGGCGACGAGGTCATGGCCAAGATCGGGCAGTTCGCCGGTCGCTGGGGCCAGGCGGCGCACAAGATCATCCCGTTCGCGCCGGTGGTCGACGGTGACGTGCTGCCGGTGGCGCCGTGGGACGGACTGACGGGCGATGTCGACCTCGTCGTCGGGCACACGCGCCACGAGCAGCGGCTTCTCACCGCGATCGAGGGAATGCTCGGCCAGGTGACGCAGGAGCAGGCCGCGGAGGCTTTGCGGGTGCTCGCACCGGGTCTGGTGTATCCGGAAGTGGGGCCGGAGAAGCTGTTCGAGGAGGTCTGCTCGGACTGGCTGTTCCGGATGCCGTCGCTGCACCTCGCGGAGGCCCAGGTCGCCGCGGGTGGCCGGGCGCACGTCTACGAGGTGACCTGGGAGCCGCCCGACCGGTTCGGGGCCTGTCACGGGATCGACGTGCCGCTGGTGTTCGGCAATCCGGGGCGCGGGCAGACCGCCGCGGTGCTGGGCGACATCACGCCGGCCACGGAGGACCTGTCCGCTCAGATGCGGACGGCGTGGTCGTCCTTCGCGATCCACGGCGATCCCGGCTGGCCCGCCTACGACCCGGATTCCCGGCTCACTCGGCTCTTCGACGTGCCGGCGACCGTGACCGCGTATCCGGAGGAGGTGTCGCGGCGGATCTGGGCCGGGCACCGCTTCGCCCCGCTGCCGCTGATCGGGGGAATACCTGCCGCCGGCTGACGTTGTACGCGCCGGAAGGGAGGTTCGATGAGGGACAACGACTTCGCGGTGCACGACAGCACGGGGTACGACTTCAACGCATACCAGCCGAACGGTGAGGTGGCGGCCGACCGATGGGTCACCGCCACGCACCTGTTCGACGCCGGGCACGTGGACACCGCAGCCGACAAGTGGGACCGCGCGCAGCTGCTGTTCGAGGCCAGGGACTATGTCAAGGCCGCGCAGCTGCTCGCCGAGGTGGTCGAGGAAGTGCCGTTCCAGACGGACCTCTGCCTGCTGCTGGCCCGCGCGTACTTCCACTCTGCGCAGCTGGGCAAGGCCGAGGCGCAGCTCCGCGTGATCGTGGACCGCGACCCGGTCGAGCACTACGCCCACCTGCTGCTCGGGCGGACGCTGGAGCGGCAGGGACGGCCTGAGGAGGCCGCGCCCTGGCTCCGGCTGGCCGCCGCGTTCGGCGGGGACCTGGCCGAGGTCTAGCTCGGCCAGTCCTGGCCACGCTTGCTGAGTTGGGTGTAGTTGACGGCGATTCGATCAAGAGTTGGTGGTACTTGCAGACGCTCAAGGCCACGGCGGCGCGAGCGAATCAACGACCCAAGACACCAGCTATCCGACGTCGAGCTTGGCGAACGCGCGCAACAAGCTCGGCGCGACCCGGCTGGCCAACCGTGCGGCCTTCGCCTCCGCCGTCACCGGCACCACCGGCCGGTTGCGGCGGACGGCGCGCACGATCTCCGTGGCGACACCCTCCGGGCCGAAGCCGCGGCGGGCGTAGATCCGGGACGCGCGGTCCTGCTTGCGGCTCTGTTCCTCGGTGCTGACGCCGGAGAACGTGGTGGTCGCGGTGATGTTGGTGTTCACCAGGCCCGGACAGATCGCGCTGACGCCGATGGCGTGCGGCGCGAGTTCGGCCCGCAGGCAGTCCGACAGCATGAACACCGCGGCTTTGCTGGTGGCGTACGCGGAGAGGATCTTCGACGGCAGGTAGGCCGCCGCCGAGGACAGGTTCACGATGTGGCCGCCCTCTCCGCGTTCGATCATCAGCTCACCGAACGCCCGGCAGCCGTGCACGACGCCCCACAGGTTGACGTCCAGCACCCGTTGCCACTGCTGGGTCGACGTCGACATGAACGACCCGGAGTGGCCGATCCCGGCGTTGTTCACGACGACATCGGGCACGCCGTGTTCGTCGGCGACCTGCCGCGCCCAGGCCCTGACCGCCTCTTCCGATCGCACGTCGACCTCGTAGGCGTGGCCGTCGACCATGTCCGCGGTCTCCTTGGCCGCGGCGAAGTCCACATCGGACACCACGACGTTCGCACCCGTCCTGGCGAACGCGACCGCCGTCGCCCGCCCGATCCCGCTGCCACCACCGGTGATCACGACGAGTTCGCGCGGTGCGGTGGAGTCCGCGACGAACTCGCTGATCATCCTGGCGAGCGGCACGGGGTGGCTGAGCGGCGCCCAGTGCCCGGCAGCGATCTTGCGCCGGCGCAGTGACGGCACCCAGCGCTCCAGGTCCAGCGCCTCGGTGCGGATGTAGCGGTCGCGGGTCGGCTGGATCACCTGCACCGGCATGGGCGCGAGCCGGTTCCGCGGTGAGCCCATCACCTGACGGATGTTGGCCCGATACAACGAGATCCCGCGCACGGCGTCCCGGGTGATCGTCTTGGCCGGTGTCGTCCTGACACCTTCGAGCCGGCGCAGCACGCCGCCCCAGCGCGGGCCGAGGTAGAGCCGCCAGAACAGCGGCGCGAGCACCGGCAGGTGGAACGCGCCGATGTACCAGGACCGGAAGAACTGCCGGATGTGCGCGACCGACAAGCGTTTGCGCGACCAGTGCCCCATGTGGTCGAGGCACGGCCCGGAGATCGAGGTGAACGTCCTGATCCGCGCGCCGGGCGTGGTCACGGCCTCCCACGACTGGATCGAACCCCAGTCGTGGCCGACGACGTGCACCGGTTCGTCCGGGCTGACCTCGTCGATCACCGCGAACAGGTCCTTCGCCAGGTGTTCGAGCCGGTAACCGTCCTCAGTGGACGGCGCCGTCGACTCGCCCGCGCCGCGCACGTCGTAGGTGACGACCTTGAAGTCCTTCTCCAGCAACGCGGCCACGCGATCCCACACGGCGTGGGTGTCGGGATAGCCGTGCACGAGCACCACGGTCGGCCCGTCCGTGCCGCGCACCTGCACGGCGAGTTCGACTTCCCCGGAACGCACCTTCACAGTTCCTCCAGAACTAGCCGGTCACCGGTGGGCCGGTCCACGCAGATCCGCACGCCGCCGACGTCGCACGTGCCGCAGAACCCCTGCCGGCACGAGTAGGCGACCGCCGGCCGGAAGTCCCTGATCACGTCCAGCGCCGACCGGCCGGCCGGCACGTCCAGGGATACCCCGCTGCGCCGCAGTTCGACCGTGAACGGGCGCCCGTCCACGATCGGCGGCGGGCTGAACCGTTCGAAGTGCAGCCACCGCGACGAGAACTCTTCGCGCACCTGCTCCAGCATCGACGCCGGACCACAGCAGTACACCGCGCCACCGGGCGTGGAGTCGTTCAACAGCGGTCCGCCCCGGCCGATCCGCACGTCGACGCGGCCGACCGGCAGCTCGTCCAGGAACGGCATGGCCGCCATCGATCGCCCGCAGTACACGAGTCGCCAGTCCAGCCCCCGGCGCGCGGCCGCGTGCACCATCGGCAGGATCGGCGTGATCCCGATGCCGCCCGCCACGAACACGATCGGCCCGATCCCGGCGAACGGGAACGCGTTGCGCGGTCCACGCACCTGAATCCGGTCGCCGACTTCGAGCGCCTGCACCTCGCGCGAGCCGGCACCGACCTCGCGCACCGCGATCCGGTAGGTGTTCTCGGCCGGATCACCGCACAGCGAGTACTGGCGGCGCAGCCCGGACGGCAGGTGCAGGTCGACGTGACAACCGGGCTGCCACGCGGGCAGCGTCGTCCCACCGAACCGCAGGCTCACCACGCCGTCCGCGACCTCAGTGCGTTCCACGACGTTGAGCCACAACGCATCCCGCGCGACGCCAGGACGAGCCCGCCCGCCGAACCGCGTGACGGCGGCGTCGTAGAGGTTGCCGAATCTCGTGAGGCCGCCCAGCATCAGTGCGCCTCGCGAGCGGCAGGGGAGGACGCGAGATAGGCGATGGCCTGACTCGTGGATCCCTCCTGCTTGGGGTGGTACGCGGGGTGGAAGTACCGCAGGAACGCCCGGAAGATGTCCGACAGCTTCGGCAGCAACCCACGCCGCCCAGCCCTCATCGACTCACGCCAGGTCAGCCGCACCTCGGTGGTCCTGTCGGCCCGCACCATGAACCGCGCGCCCCGCACCCACAGCCAGAACAGCACGGGCGCCACCAGCAACATCGTCCGCGCACGCCGCACGTACCGGCGATCGAGGTGGCACATCAGGTCGTACGCGACGCTGCGATGCTCGACCTCCTCGGCCGCGTGCCAGCGCAACAGGTCCAGCATCACCGGGTGGATGCCCGCCTTGTCGAGCGCGTCGGCGTTCAGCATCCAGTCGCCCAGATAGGCCGTGAAGTGCTCGACGGCGGCGACGATCGCGACCCGTTCGATCAACTGCTCGCGCGCCTGTTCCTCGTTCAGTCCGGACTTGGGCGCGAGGATCCGCCGGAACACGTGCTCCATCTGCCGCGTGAACGGCCGCGGATCCAGCCCGTTGGCGAGGAGGTGGTCGAGCACTTCGCTGTGCGCCTCGGCGTGCATCGCCTCCTGCCCGATGAACCCGAGCACGTCCTCGCGCAACGTGTCGTCCTGGATCAGCGGCACCGCCTGCTGGAACGTCCGCACGAACCACCGCTCACCCTCCGGCAGCAGCAGGTGCAGAACGTTCATGACGTGCGTGGTGACGGGCTCGTCCGGGACCCAGTGCATCGGCAGGGTCGACCAGTCGAACTGCACGTCACGCGGCTGCAGAACGAGGTTGTCCGGCTCCATCGCAGACCTCCCGGCAATTACTACGCCCGCGTAGCTTTGTGAAAGCTACGCCACCGTAGCAATATGGACCCGTGAACACAACGCGCCGGAAGTACGCCCGCCGCCTGCCCCCGGAGCAGCGCCGCGAGCAACTGCTGGACGCCGCCCTGAGCCTGATCCCGGCCGGCTTCGACACGGTGACCATGGAATCCGTCGCCAAACAGGCCGAAGTCACCAAGCCCGTGCTCTACGACCTGTTCGCCAACCGAGCCGAACTCATCAGCGCCCTCCTGGAACGCGAAGCCGCCCGCGCCACCGACCAGGTCATCGCCGCCCTGCCCACCGACTTCGCCACCCGCTCCCCGGACGACGCCTTCGCCGACGCCGTCCGCGTCTTCGTCAACGCCGTGGTCGAGGCCCCGGACCGCTGGCGCCTGGTGCTCCTCCCACCCGAGGGCACCCCGCACGAGTTCCGCGCCCAGGTCGAGCTGGTGCGCGCCGGCGTCCTGGCTCAGATCGAGGAGCTGGCGGCCTTGGGCCTGAAGGAACTCGGCGGGCTGGACGACCTGGACTCCGGGCTGCTGGGGCACGCGATGCTGGCGCTGGCCGAGATGTCCGGACGGCTGGTGCTGACCGAGCCGGAGAAGTTCACGCCGGACCGGCTGGTGGCCTTCGTGTCCCGGATCGCGCACGGCCTGCGCTGAGCACGGCGCCGGTTCAGCGCGGGTTCAGCGCCGAGTCCGAACGTGGGTGAGCAGCGCCAGCCCCGTCGGCTCACGGCCCACCGACACGTCGCACCCCGGCAACAGTGCCCGGACAGCCGCTTCGTCGCGCTCGATCACCTGCCACTCCATCAGGTACTCCAACGGCCACCGGAACGGACTACCGGGCACGATGCTGGAGAAGTAGAACGTCCCACCAGGCCGGCACAACCGGGTCAGCACGGCCTCGGTCAGCCGCACGGCCGCGCGGTCGTTGAGGTAGTCGTACAGGCCGTTGACGAGCACGAGGTCGAACGGTCCGAGCTCGGCGAGCGGGTTCAACGCGCGGAAGATGTTGCCTGGCACCACTGAGGTGACGTCGTTGAGCGGCCCGAGACGCTTCTGGGCCAACGCCAGGGCGTCCGGGTCCACGTCGGTCAGCACGAACCGGTCGCCCGGCCGGAGGATGCCCGGCGGGATGGCCCGCAGGTCGGGCGCGGCACCGGACGCGATCAGCAGCACCGAGCGAGGGCCGTTGCGCGGGGCGGTCAGCGTGTCGCCGATCAGCCGGGTTTGGTGCATCACCCGGTTGCGCAGCTGCTGGGTCATCGGCGAGCTCTGCAGCATGGCCTCGACGTGCCAGGCGAGGGTGCCCGGCGTGACGTTGTTGGCCTGGGCCAGCACGTGCTCGGCGAGCCGGTAGTCGGTGGGGTAGCCGCGCGTCCACTCCTCCTCGCTGCGCATGAACGGGGTGCGCGCGCAGGCGGAGCGGACGGGTTGGACGACCGCGGCGATGTCCTCGTCCGGGACACCGGCCATAACGCCGGCCCGGATCTGCTCGCCCAACGTGCGGAAACGGCCTCCGAGCAGCTTCTGCGAGGCAGGATCGGAGAGGTTCAACTCCTTCTCGGTGCGCAGGAAGCCGTCGACGGCGTCGCTGAGCCGGTGCAGGGCGTCAGTGCTGTGCGGGAGCACGGTCATCGAAAGAACACTCTTCCTCGCTGTGGCAACGGTTCCAGAGCCTGTCAGGCGGGGCGTCCGACGAACAGAGGCTTTCGGGTAATACGGGGACAACCCTGCCCGCAGTTCACGGGATGCCCTCGTAGTTTCGGTGATCGGGAACGAGAACCCTGGGAGCCACTCGAAAGGAGTTCCGAAATGGAGTGGCTCAACGAACTGGGATCGTGGGCGTGGGCGAGGCACCACAACGAGCTCAGCTGGTACATCCGGCCGCTGTTCCTGCTGCCGTTCGCCTACTTCAGCTACAAACGCAGCTGGTGGGGCCTGGCGCTGACCCTCGTCGCACTGGCGACGAGCATGGCCTGGTTCCCGGCGCCCGAACACCCGACCGCGGGTGCGATCGAGATGCTCGCCGCCGAACGCGAGTACCTGCTGGGGGAGTGGACGCCCGCGAAGATCGCGGTCGCCTTCCTCGTCCCGGTGATGCTCGGTGGTCTGGCCGCGGCGTTGTGGCGGCGTTCGCTGGTGTGGGCGCTGGTCGCGATCAACGGCGGCGGGCTGTCCAAGATCGTGTGGACGTTCGTGGTGAGCGACACCGCGGGCGCGATGCAGCACCTCTACCCCGCGGTGGCCGGGCTTGTCGTGGTGAACGCGGTTCTGTTGTTCATGTGGCGGCGCAGGCACCCGGCACACGTGGTTCCATCGGCGCATGCGGGTAGCACTGGCTGACGACGCGGCGCTGTTCCGCGAGGGCGTGGCGCGGCTGCTCACCGACGCGGGTTTCGAGGTGGTGGCGAAGGCGGGCGACGCGGCAGAGCTGCTGGCTCTGGTGCGCGCCGACCCGCCGGACGTCGTGGTCGTGGACATCCGGATGCCGCCGGGCTTCGCCACCGAGGGCCTCGACGCCGCGCAGGAGATCCGCAGGACCCATCCGGACATCGGTGTGCTGGTCCTGTCCGCGCACGTCGAGCCGCACTACGCGTTGCGGCTGCTGGATTCCGACGCCCGCGGGACCGGTTACCTGCTCAAGGACCGGGTGGTGGACGCGGCCGAACTGGCCGACGCGGTCCGGCGGGTCGCGGCGGGCGGACTGGTGATCGATCCCGGCGTGGTGGCGACGCTGGTGGGCAGGCGGCGGGTCGACGATCCGCTGGAGTCGTTGTCGCAACGGGAACGCGAGGTGCTCGCCGTGATGGCAGAGGGACGGTCGAACCAGGCGATCTGCGAGCGGTTGTTCCTGAGCCCCAAGACGGTCGAGGCGTACGTGCGGTCGGTGTTCACGAAGCTCGGACTGCAGCAGGGACCCGACGACAACCGGCGGGTGCTGGCCGTGCTCGCCTACCTGCGGCGATGAGAATCCTCTGGCTGGGCACCGGATTCCTCGCGCTGGCCGCGCTGGTGTGGGGCGGCTACGAGGTGTCGGTGCCGGCCGTGGTGCTGAACCTGGCGGTGGGGCTCGCGTTCATCGGTGCCGGGATCGAGGCCGCGGACCGGCGCCCGGACAGCGCCGCCGGGCAGCTGATGATCGCGGTCGGGCTGGCGTGGTTCGTCCGGCTGACCGGGGCGATCGAGAACGACGTGGCGTTCGCCGTCGGAGTCGCCACGAAGACGCTCTACCTGGCGGTGCTCGGGCACCTGCTGGTCACCTATCCGAGCGGGCGGATCACGAGTCGTTGGCAGCGCGTGGTGGTGGGTGTCGCCTACCTGCTGACAGTGCCGGTCAACGTGGCGTGGTTGCTGTTGTCGCCCGTCGGCGGACCGCAGAACACCGTGGTGATCCGCGAGGTCACGTCGCCGGGTGTGCCGGCCGTCGCGGTCGTCGTGATGATCAGCGGCATCGTGCTGTTCGGGGCGTTGCTGGCGCGGATGATCACGCGCTGGCTGCGGTCGGGGAGCGTGGCCCGGCGCGATCTCGGCCCGGTCGTGTGGGGTGGCGCGGCCATCGTGCTGACGGTGGTCGTCACGTACGTGGCGGCGTTGATCGGGCTTCCTCCGGCGGTGCAGGTGCTGCTGCAGTGGTCGACCGAGGTCGTGCTGGTCGGGTGGCCGCTGGCGTTGCTCTACGGGCTGGTGCGGGCGCGGCTGGACCGGTCGGCGGTGGGGGAGCTGGCGGTGTCGCTGGGCGCCGGGCTGCCGGACGACCTGCGATCGGTGCTGGCCCGCACGTTGCACGACCCGTCGCTGGAGATCGTCCACGGCGAGGTGGCGCCGACCTCCCGTGGCGTCACCTACCTGGAGGCGGGTGGCACGCGGCTGGGGGCGCTCGTGCACGATCCCGCGCTGGATCCGGTGCTCGTGCGTGGTGTCGCGGCGAGTGCGGCTCTGGCCGTGCAGAACGAGATGCGGGCGCGGCGGATCGTGGAGGCTGCCGACGAGGCGCGCAGGCAGGTCGAACGCGATCTCCACGACGGCGCGCAACAGCGGCTGGTGTCGGTGCTGCTGACGTTGCGGCTGGCGGAGAACTCGCCGGAGCTGCTGGTCGCGGCACGGGAGGAGCTCGCCAGGGCGCTGGACGAACTGCGGGAGCTGGCCCGCGGCATCTACCCGGTGCTGTTGACGGACGCCGGACTCGGCCCGGCGCTGTTGTCGCTGGTCGAACGGTCCGCGGTGCCGGCGGTGCTCGTCGGCGTGCCGGCAGAACGGCTCTCGCCCGTCGCCGAACGCACCTGCTACTTCGTGGTCGCGGAGGCGCTCACGAACGCGGCGAAGCACGCCCAGGCCCGCGAGGTGCGCATCCAGGTCACCCGCGTGGACAGGCGGGTCACGGTCGAGGTGAGCGACGACGGAACCGGCGGCGCTTCCGGACTTCGCGCGCTGGACGACCGAGTGGCGGCGGCGGGAGGGCGGCTGACCGTCAGTTCGTCGGCGGGGCGGGGGACGACGGTGCGGGCGGAGTTCCGCGACCTGCCGCGATGACGGCGTCCGCGATGGCCTGGTGGCCTGCCGGTGTGGGGTGCACGTCGGTGTCGTCGCAGTAGTAGGTGAGCGTGCACACCTCGGCGACGGAGGCCGGGATCTGGCCGTACTTCGGATCCTCGGTCAGCTCGGTCAGCGCACCGTAGCCGCCGGTCATGCCGGTGACGTCGACGAACGTCGCGCCGAACTTCGCGTACTCGGCGGAGATCTCGCGGTTGAAGTCCTCGTACAGCGCGACCGACGTGCGGGCGAGGTCCTCGCCGTCCGGGAGGGACGGGTTCACCCACGCGCCGAGGAACACGTCCGGGTAGCTCAGCCCGACGATCTTCACGTTCGGCGCCGCCTCGCGGAACCTGGTGAGCGCGGTGGCGATGTTGGTCTTGGTGTCGACGACCGCCGAGGTCGCGCAGTCCCTCGGGTCCTGGGCCACCGCGCACGGTTCCAGCAGGTCGTTGCTGCCGATCACCATCGTGACCAGGTCGACCTGGCCGGAGCGCAACGTGTCCGCGGCCTCGTCGACCTGCGTCCTGCCGGCGGCCTCGGGTTCGCAGGCCTCCTGGGTCAGCAGGTCCGCGGAGGTGGCGCCGTTGCAGGCGAGGTTGACCAGCCCGAGGCCCGACTGCCGGGCGACGATCTGGGCGAACCCCTCGCCGGTGCCGTTCGGCCCGACGCCGGTGGCGTAGGAGTCGCCGACCGACACGTACAGCCGCTGCCCGGTCTCGACGGCGGTGGTGGGAGGAGCCGCGCTCGGGGAACACGCGGTCAGCACCGTGACCGCGCAGGTCAGGACCAGCGCAAACCTCTGCACGCCCCGAGGATACGAGATCACCCGTGAGGCCGCCGTGATCAACGGCTCGCCGCGGTGACGGCCTCCGCGATCGCCTGGTGGCCGGCGGGCGTCGGGTGGACGTCGGTGCGGTCGCAGAAGTAGGTGAGTGCGCACACCTTGGCGACCGAGGCCGGGATCTGGCCGTACTTCGGGTCCTGGGTCAGGTCGGTCAGCACACCGTAACCGCCGGTCGCGCTCGTGACGTCGGCGAACTTCGCGCCGAACCTGCCGTACTGGGCGGCGATCTTCGTGTTGAAGTCCTGGAACATCGCGACCGACAGCTGGGCGAGGTTCTTGCCGTTCGGGAACGACGGGTTCACCCACGCGCCGAGGAACACGTCCGGGTAGGTCAGCCCGACGATCTTCACGTCCGGCGCGGCCTCCCGCAGCTCGCTGAGCGTGCCGGCGACGTTGGTCTGGATGTCGGCGACGGTCCTGGTCGCGCACGCCAGCGGTTCCTGGGACAACGCGCACGGCGCCAGGTCGTTGCCGCCGATCACCACGGTGACCAGGCCGACCTTGCCGCCCTTCAGCGCCTCGACCGCGGCGTCGAGCTGGGTCTTACCGCCCGCGTCCGGCCCGCACGCGGGCTTGGAGGCGAGATCGATCGAGGTGGCGCCATTGCAGGCCAGGTTGACGAGCTCGAGCCCGGACTGCTTGGCGACGATCTGGGCGAAGCTCTCGCCGGTGCCACCCGGACCGAACCCGGTGGCGTAGGAGTCGCCGATCGACAGGTAAACCTGCTGCTGCTGTTCGGCGGGCTGCGTGCTGCTGGAAGTGGGTGACGGTGAGGACGGAGGCGGCGTCGAGGTGCACGCCGCCAGCGCCGTGAGCAACGCTACGACCAGCGCAAACCTCGGCACACCTGCTCCTGTTCATCGGGAACTGATGTGCCGAGGCTACGAAACGCGCCGTGTGGGCCCTGTCAGCGGAAGCCGCGCAACCGCAGGCTGTTGCTCACCACGAACACCGAGGAGAACGCCATCGCGGCGCCCGCGATCATCGGGTTGAGCAGGCCGAGCGCCGCGAGCGGCAGTGCGGCGACGTTGTAGGCGAACGCCCAGAACAGGTTGCCCTTGATCGTGGACAGCGTGCGCCGGGACAGCCGGATCGCGTCCACGGCGGCGTTCAGGTCGCCCCGCACCAGCGTGAGGTCGCTGGCCTCGATCGCGACGTCCGTGCCTGTGCCCATCGCCAGACCCAGATCGGCCTGGGCGAGCGCGGCGGCGTCGTTCACGCCGTCGCCGACCATCGCGACGACCCGTCCCTCGTCCTGCAGACGCTTCACGACGTCGACCTTGTCCGCGGGCAGCACCTCGGCGATGACGTCCTCGATGCCGACCTCGGCGGCCACGGCCCTGGCCGCTGCCTCGTTGTCACCGGTCAGCAGCACCGGACGCAGACCGAGCTTCCGGAGCCCCGCGATCGCTTCCTTCGACGTGGGCTTCACCGTGTCCGCGACAACGAGCACGCCTCGTGCTTTGCCGTCCCACGCGACCAACACCGCGGTGCGTCCCTGCTGTTCCGCCGCTTCCTTGGCGTTCTTGAGGTCGGCGTCGAGCTGGATGCTCCAGTCGGTGAGCAGGCTTTCCCGGCCGACCAGCACGGCGTGCCCGTCGACGACTCCCTGCACGCCGAGTCCCTCGATGTTCCGGAAGTCCTCGACCTGCGGCACCTCGCCGGCCGCCGCCGCGATGGCCTTGGCGATCGGGTGCTCCGAGGCGTGCTCCAACGCGCCCGCGAGCCGGAGGACCTCGTCCTCGTCTTCGGTGGTGTGGACGCTGACCAGGCTCATCCGGCCGGTCGTCACGGTGCCTGTCTTGTCGAGCACCACGGTGTCGACGCGGCGGGTGGACTCCAGCACCTCCGGCCCCTTGATCAGGATGCCGAGCTGGGCACCCCGGCCGGTGCCGACGAGCAGCGCGGTCGGCGTGGCCAGGCCCAGCGCGCACGGGCAGGCGATGATCAGCACCGCCACCGCGGCCGTGAACGCCGCACCCGCGCCGTTGCCCGTGCCGAGCCAGAAGCCCAGCGTGCCCACGGCGAGGGCGATGACGATCGGCACGAACACCGCGGAGATCCGGTCCGCGAGGCGTTGCACCTCGGCCTTGCCGTTCTGCGCGTCCTCGACCAGCCTCGCCATCTGCGCGAGCTGCGTGTCGGACCCGATCCTGTTCGCCCGCACGACCAGCCGCCCGCCGGCGTTGACCGTGGCGCCGACGACCGAGTCGCCGGGGCGCACCTCGACCGGCACGGACTCGCCGGTGAGCATGCTCGCGTCGACCGCGGAGCTGCCCTCCTCGACGACGCCGTCGGTCGCGATCTTCTCGCCGGGCCGCACGACGAACAGGTCGCCGACCTTCAGCTCGCCGGTCGGGATGCGGACCTCGCGGCCGTCTTTGATGACGGCCACGTCCTTCGCGCCGAGTTCGAGCAGTGCCTTGAGGGCTGCTCCCGCCCGTCGCTTGGACCGCGCCTCGAAGTAGCGGCCGGCCAGGATGAACGTGGTGACGCCCGCCGCGACCTCGAGGTAGATGTTGCCGGTCCCGGCCATCCGTTCGATGGTGAACGTGAACCCGTGCTTCATGCCTGGCGTGCCGGCGGTGCCCAGGAACAGCGCGTAGAGCGACCACAGGAACGCCGAGCCGACGCCGATGGAGATCAGCGTGTCCATCGTGGCGGCGCCGTGCTTGAGGTTCGTCCACGCCGCCTTGTGGAACGGCCACGCGGCGTAGGTGACGACCGGCCCCGCGAGCGCGAGTGACAGCCACTGCCAGTAGGTGAACTGGAGCGCCGGGATCATCGCCAGCGCGATCACCGGCACGGCCAGCACGGTGGACGTGATCAGCCGCTGCCGGAGAGTCGTCGTTGGGTCGTGCGCTGCTTCTGCGCTTGGTTCTTCGCTTGGGGGAGCAGGGAGTTCGGCGGTGTAGCCGGTGTCCTCGACGACCTTCACCAGGTCGGCGGGCGTGAGGGCGCCCGCGTAGCTGATCCGCGCCTTCTCGGTCGCGTAGTTCACCGACGCCTCGACGCCGTCCAGCTTGTTGAGCTTGCGCTCGATCCGCGCGGCGCAGGAGGCGCAGGTCATGCCGCCGATCGAGATCTCGATGGTGTCAGTGCCCATGACCGCCCTCCTCGTGGGTCGTGAGGGTGAACTCCGCCGTGCGGACCTTGTTGTCGTGCTGGAAGTCCAGGAACAGCCGGTAGGTCCCGGCCGTCGGCACCTCGACGGCGAACTTCACTTCCGCGCTCTCCTCGGGGTGTACGTGCAGGTACGCGAGGTCGGCTGACCTCAACGCGACCAGATGTCCCTTGGCACCCAGGTAGTTCTGCAGATCTGCGACGGGCCGGCCGTTCTTGCTGATGTTGATCGTGACGGTCGAGGCCTTGCCGGCGGTGAGCTCACCGTTGAGGGACACCTCGTACCCGTCGACCTCGAACGTGCTGCTGTTCAGGTAGGTACGCGGCCGGTAGTCGCCCGCGACCTCGACGTCCGCGCCGAGCGTGGTCTTCGCCCCGCCCTCCGGCCTGAAGTCGGCGAACACCCGGTAGCTGCCCGCTTCCTGGAGCTGGAGCGGCACCGACCACATGCCGTTCGCTGCCATTTCCGGGTGCACGTGCCGGAAGTTCGAGCCGTCGCGGCGGGCGACGATCAGGTGCAGGCGCTTCTCGTGCTCGACGGCGAACTTCGTGACGGGCTTGCCGTCCGGTCCGGCGATGTGGAAGCCGAGCGACTCGTTCTTGTGCAGCACCAACGTGTAGCCGTTGTCCGAAACGGACAGTCCAGGTGGGACCTTCGCCGGTTCGGGCTCGTGCTCGTTGTGTGCCGCCGGTGGTGCTTGCGCGGGTGCCGGTCCTGCTGCGGCGCCCACGGCCCAGGTGCCGCCGAAGACGACGGCCAGCGCCACCCCGTACAGCGCGACCTTGTATCCGGTCTTCATCACTCAACCCGCCAGCTCGTAGCCGGCCTCGGCCACCGCGGCCCGCACGTCGTCCAACGTGACCGGCGCGGTACTGGTGATCGTGACGCGCCCGGTGGGCAGGTCGACGGCGACACCGCTGACCCCGCCGATCCGGCCGACCTCCTCGGTCACCGAACTCACGCAGTGGCCGCAGGTCATGCCGCTGACGGTGTAGACGGACTCGCTCATGGTCAATCTCCTCACGGGTTAGGAGCGGACCAGGCGGGCGATGGCGTCACTGGCCTCCGCGATCTTCGCGTCGGCCGTGGTCCCGCCCTCGCTGATGGCCTGGCTCACGCAGTGCTTGAGGTGCTCGTCGAGCAGCCCCAGTGAGACCGCCTGCAACGCCCTGGTGGCCGCGGAGATCTGAGTGAGCACGTCGATGCAGTACTCGTCGGTCTCGATCATCCGCTGCAAGCCGCGGACCTGCCCCTCGATCCGGCGGAGGCGGCGCAGGTGGGCGTCCTTGTTCTCGGCGTAGCCGTGCATGTCTCGCTCCTTCTCCGGCCACCGCGCGGCCGGCTGGTGATGCCGGGGGAGCGGTGGGCTCGCCTCATTTATACCCTAGGGGGGTATGGGTATGTCAAAGGGCAGTGGTGGGCGGGTGCGGTTGAGCTGTGTGGGTGGTCGCCTGGGCCTTGCCGCGTGCGGGCACGTCATCGCCGCTTCGCGACGATTGCGATTGGGGCTTGACTTCGGGGCCCTTTCGAGGCACTGGTCGGCCTTCAAAAGCCGGGCATGAAGAGCCCGGCCGATCCGAACACGGTAGCGCCTCGAACCCAAAGTCAAGCCCCAATCGCGCGATGGTCATCTTGGGGCCGCTACCCAGCGGTACACCGGGAGCGGGGTTGCCCGGCGGTGCATCGGGAGCGGGTTGCTCAGCGGTGCAGCGGCACCGTGCTCGCCCCCGCCACCTCCAGGCCGTCAAGAACGCGTAAAGATCACCCGCTCGCGCTCTGCGGCGGACCTGAGCGGCGGTTATCTTGCGGGCAGCAGGCGGTCGAGGGGGTTGCTCGTGGCTGATCAGCAGACTGCGGACACGCCGTCCCGCCAGAAGCTCGCCCACGACACCGTCCGGCTCGCGGTGATCGTCGGCGCGCTCGGTGTCGTGTTCGGCGACATCGGCACGAGCCCGATCTACACGATCCAGACCGTGTTCAACCCGGCCGACCCGCATCCGGTGCCGGTGAGCGTCGACAACGTCTACGGGGTCGTGTCGCTGATCTTCTGGTCGGTCATGATCATCGTGACCATCACCTACGTGTTGCTGGCGATGCGGGTCCACAACGACGGCGAGGGCGGGATCATGGCCCTCATCACGTTGTTGCGCCGGTGGAAGGCCAGGCAGGGGCGCAAGGCGGCGGCGACGCTGGCGGCGTTGGGGATCTTCGGCGCTGCGTTGTTCTTCGGCGACAGCATGATCACGCCGGCGATCTCGGTGCTGTCGGCGGTGGAGGGTTTGAAGATCGTCGAGCCGGAGCTCGAGCGGTTCGTCGTGCCGATCACCGCAGTGATCATCGTGGGTCTGTTCCTGGTGCAGCGCCGGGGAAGTGCGGCGGTCGGGCGGTTCTTCGGGCCGGTGATGATCCTGTGGTTCGTCGCGATCGGCGCGGCCGGGATCACCGGGATCGCGGGCCATCCGGAGATCCTCAAGGCGTTGTCGCCGACGTACGCGCTCGGGTTCTTGTTCGGGCACTTCGACATCGCGTTCTTCGCATTGGCGGCGGTCGTGCTGGCGGTGACCGGGGCCGAGGCGCTCTACGCGGACATGGGGCACTTCGGGCGGCCGGCGATCGCGCGCGGGTGGTTGTTCCTGGTGTTGCCCGCGTGCGTGCTCAGTTACATGGGACAGGGCGCGCTGATTCTGGAGGATCAAAGGAACATCAGCGGGCCGTTCTTCCTGCTCGTGCCGGAGTGGGGGCGCTGGCCGATGGTGGTGCTGGCGACGGCGGCCACCGTCATCGCGTCGCAGGCGGTGATCACCGGGGCGTACTCGGTGGCGTCGCAGGCGGCGCAGCTCGGGTACCTGCCGCGGTTGCGGATCGCGCACACGTCGGAGTCGACGATCGGGCAGATCTACGTGCCGTGGATCAACTGGGTGCTGATGGTGTCGGTGCTAACGCTGGTGTTCGCGTTCCGCAGTTCGGCGGCACTGGCGTTCGCGTTCGGCATGGCGGTCACCGGCACGATCACGATCACCACGTCGCTGTTCCTGTTCATCGCGCGCTGGAAGTTCGGGGCGCCGGCCTGGGCGATCGGGCTCGGATGCGTGGTGCTGCTGGGTGTTGACCTGCTGTTCCTCGCGGCGAACCTGACCAAGCTGCTGCACGGCGCGTGGTTGCCGTTGCTGATCGGGCTCACCGCGTTCACGGTCATGACGACGTGGCAACGAGGCCGGGCGATCGTCACCAAGGAACGCCGGGAGGCGGAAGGGTCGCTGCAGGCGTTCATCGAGGAACTGCACGAGCTTTCGCCGACGCGCGTGCCCGGCACGGCTGTGTTCCTCAATCGCGGCAAGGAAACCGCGCCGCTGGCCATGCGCGCGAACGTCGAGCACAACCAGGTGCTGCACGAACGCGTGGTGATCGTGTCCATCGAGACCGAACCGGTGCCGCGGGTGTCGGCGGAGCGGCGGGTCGAGGTCGACGACCTCGGGTACGGCGACGACGGCATCATCCACGTGAGCGCCCGCTTCGGGTACATGGAGACGCCGGACGTGCCGGCTGCGCTCGCGTTGCTGGATCCGGAGCGGACCGAGGGCGAGCTGAACCTCGGCCAGGCGCGGTACTTCCTGTCGAAGATCGAGCTGCAGCGCGGGAAGTCGCCGACGATGGCGGGCTGGCGCAAACGGCTGTTCATCGCCACCTCGTACATCACCGCGGACGCCGCCGAGCACTTCGGATTGCCCCGAGAGCGAACAGTGATCATGGGCGCCCACATCGATGTTTAGGTAGAGCCATGACGGAGCCCTATCTGAACCTGCGGCCGACCACCGAGAGTCCCCAGGTGGTGCTCGTCGCGGGCATCCCCGGCACGGGCAAGAGCACGCTCGCGGAGTCGTTGGCGCGGCAGCTGAAGACACCGATCTTCTCGATGGACTGGGTGCTGGGTTCCCTGGTGCTCGCACGCGCGATCACCGACGAGAACGCCGAATCCGTGGTGGACCTGCAGCTCACGGCCCTGGTCGCGCGGCACGTCCAACTGGGGATCGACGTCGTCGTGGACGCGGCTGGGCACACCCGCGAAGCGCGTGGCCAATTGCGTGAACTCACCGAACGGCTCGGTGGCGTGTTCGTCGGCGTCGAGTGCGTGTGCTCGGACGAAGACGTGCACCGCGAACGGGTCGAGGGGCGCAGCCGGGGCATTCCTGGTTGGCACGCAACGGTTCAGTGGCAGCACGTCCAGCGCATGCGCGGCCTGTGGGAGCCGTGGGAGGAAGACCACCTCGTGCTCGACTCGGCGGTCGAATCCCCGGACAGCTCGGTGAAACGCGTCCTCGAGGTGCTGGGGAAGTGAGGCTAGGCGACTTGTGACCCGTCGACGTCGGGCAACGGCCTGCGGCTGATGTCGCGGGCCTCGTCCGGCGGAACTCCCAGCATTCGCAACAGGTCCTCGGTGACCTGGTCGGTCGCCGCCGCGTCGTCGCGGCCGGGTTCGGCGTGCAGCAGCTGGCCGAGCGCGAGCAGCGCGCCCGCGACGACCACCATCGCCATTTCGGAGTCCGCGACGGTGAAGCGTCCGGCCGCGAGGGCCGCGTCGATGTCGCGCCGGGCCCGCGGCGCGAGGCCCCTGCCTGACTTCGTCAGCTCGAAGCCGTTGTGCAGCAACACCTTGCTCAGCTCAGGCAGTCGCCGGTGCAGTCGCCCGGTCAGCCGGAAGCTCTGCGCGAACACGTGCGCGGTGTCGTCGAGATCGCCGGTGAGGCTGTCGAGCACCTGCCCGAACGTGTCCAGCGCGTCCTCGAGCGCCGCGTGGAACAGCTCTTCCTTGGTCTGGAAGTGGTTGTAGAACGAGCCCATTCCGACGTCCGCGCTCTGGGTGATCTCCAGGATCGGGGCGTTGAGCCTCCCGGCCGCGATGAACTCCTGCGCGGCGCGGACCAGCGCGGCACGGGTGCGGGCCTTGCGGCGCTCCAGACGGTTCTCGGTCACCCATCCAGTCTAGTCGAACGTCACAACTGACGAAATCCTCAGAATCTGCTTGACTGACGACACCCTCGTAATTGAGGATTTCGTCAGAAGGGAGCGATGATGAGTGATCCGCACACCGGCCTGCACAGCGAGCAGGGCGCGCTCTCCGGCGAGCATCCCGGCCGGGCCCGCGATCCGATCATCAAGGCGCACGACCTCGCGTGGCTGGAGTTCACCAAGCCCGACCTGCGCAAAGCCGAGGAGTTCGCCACCGCGTTCGGCTTCACCACGGCACTGCGCACGGCCGATGAGCTGCATCTGCGCGGCACGGATCCGGGCGCCCCGTGCGTGCTGATCCGCAAGGGCCCGCGCGAACGGTTCCTGGGGCCGGCGTTCCGGGCGGCGGACGCCCGCGACGTGCTGCGACTCGCCGACGCGGCCGAGACGACCGTGTACCGGCTCGCGGAGAGCCTCGGCGGGGTGGCCACGACGCTTAGGGACCCAGGCGGGCTGCCGATCAGGGTGGTCGCGGACATGCACGACCTGTCCGCGTTGCCCGCGCAGGCACCACTGACCATCAACGCGGGCGGGCAGAACCCTCGCCTCAACGCTTCGCAACGGCCGGAACGCGAGCCGGCGCGGGTGCAGCGGCTCGGGCACGTCGTCATCCAGACCACCAAGTACCGCGAGACGCTCGACTGGTATCTCGAACACCTCGGCCTGATCGTCAGCGACTTCCTGTTCTACCCGGGACAACGCGAGCGCGGGCCGATCATGAGCTTCATCCGCTGCGACCGGGGGGACGCGCCGGCCGACCACCACACGCTCGCGCTCACCCTCGGCCCGTCGAACCGCTACGTGCACTCGGCGTACCAGGTCGCGGACCTCGACGCGCTCGCCGCGGGCGGGGAGTACCTGCTCGACCACGGCTACCGGCGCTCGTGGGGCATCGGCCGGCACGTCCAGGGCAGCCAGCTGTTCGACTACTGGCGCGACCCGGAAGGGTTCCTGGTCGAGCACTTCAGCGACGGCGACCTGTTCGACTGCTCGCTCGACCCCGGCTGGGCGCCGATGACCGCGTCCGGCCTCGCCCAGTGGGGACCGCCCGCCACCAGGGACTTCCTCGGCGTCCGGCCCGCAGAACTGATCGCCGTGACGAACGGTCTGTTCGAGGACAACGAATTCGACCTGCATCGCCTGCGCGGCATGCTGAAAGCAGCTGTCTCATGAGCACCTCCGTCCTGCGCACCGCCGACGCCTGGTGGGTCGAGACCCCCGACGGCGCAACGAGAATCGACACCACCGCCCGCACCACGGGCGAACTCGTCACCGGCTCTCTCCAGACCGTCGGCTCACCGGTTCCGGTCGGCGACCTCACGCTGTTGTCGCCGATCACCGCGCCGTGCCGGGTGGTGGCGCAGATGACGAACTACGTCTCGCACGTCCGGGACGCCGGGATGGACCCGAAAACCACGCCGCTGACGTTCTTCCGCAAGTCGTCCGGCTCGATCAGCGGGCCGCACGACGACATCGTGCGGCCGGGCCACGTGCGGCTGCTCGACTACGAGGCCGAGATCGGCCTGGTCATGGGCGCCGGCAACGAGATCGCCGGTCTGGTGATCACCAACGACGTCTCCGCGCGCGATCTCCAGCTGCCGAAGACCCAGTTCTACGAGTCGAAGTCGTACCCGACGTTCACGCCGACCGGCCCGGTGCTGCTGCTGCTCGATCCCGGCGAGCTGGACAGGTTCACGGACCTGCGGCTGCGGCTGTGGGTCAACGGCGAACCGCGCCAGGACATGACCGCGGCCGACATGATCTACCCGCCGCACGAGGCGTTGCGCGCGCTGACCCGGTTTCAACGACTCGATCCAGGCGACCTGGTGCTGACCGGCACGCCGGTCGGTACGGCGTTGAGCGCGCCGCCGAAGCCCGTCCAGCTGCTCGCGTCGCTGCTGCCGGCCGCGACCAGGTGGCGGATGTTCTTCCAGGCTCAGGCGAAGAACCCCAAATACCTCGCGGACGGCGACGTCGTGGAGATCGCGATCGGCACCGACGACGGCAAGCTCGACCTGGGCCGCCAGCGCACGGTGGTGAGGGCATGAGCCTGTGGTGGCCGCGCTACTCCGCGCCGGAGGACCTCGCCGAGATCGAGTCGGTGCCGCTGAGCGACCGAGGTCTGCCCGGCTCGACCTACGCGTTGCTGAAGCGGGCCGCCGACCTGTGGCCGCACCGCCGGGCGATCACGATCCTGCCTGAACCGCTGACCTGGACGTTCGCCGAACTGCTCGCTCAGGTCCACGGGTATGCCAACTCGTTTCGGCACCAAGGCTTTCAGCGCAACGATCCCATCGCCTTGATGTCGGCCGACCGCTCGGTGATGATCCCGGCGATCCTCGCCGCGCAACTCGTCGGCATCGCCATGCCGATCAACCCGGACCTGTCACCCGAGCACGTCCGCGAACTCCTGGCCCGTTCCGGCGCCCGCGCACCCGATCTGAGCGAGCCTGGTCCGTCCACATTCGACGGTGAGCTGCCGCGGGGCACAGACCTGGCGGCGTTCTTCCACACCGGCGGCACCACCGGGGCGCCGAGGCTCGCCGCGCACACGCACGCCAACGAGGTCGCCAACGCCTGGATGCTCGCCGCGAACGGGTTGCTGGACGAGGACTCGGTGCTGTTCGCCGCGCTGCCGTTGTTCCACGTCAACGCCCTCATCGTCACGCTGCTCTCGCCGTTGTTCAAGGGCCAGCACGTCGTGTGGGCCGGGCCGCTCGGGTACCGCGATCCCGCGCTGTACGGCGAGTTCTGGCGGATCGTCGAGCACCACCGGATCACCACGATGAGCGCGGTGCCGACGGTCTACTCGGTGCTGGCGCAGTGCCCGGTGAACGCGGACATCAGCAGCCTGCGGTTCGCGATGGTCGGCGCCGCGCCGCTGCCACCCGCCGTCCGCACCGCCTTCGAATCGCACACCGGCGTGCCGTTGGTCGAGGGCTACGGCCTGACCGAGGCGACCTGCGCCAGCGCCCGCAGCTTCCCGGACGCGCCGCGGCCGGGCTCGGTCGGGCAACGCCTGCCGTACCAGCAGGTGAAGGTCCAGGCGGACGGCGTGCTCGCGATCAGCGGCCCGACCGTGTTCGCGGGCTACGTGACGAGCCCTGGCGTGCTGGAGGAGCCGGGGGAGTGGCTGGACACCGGTGATCTGGCGAGCGTCGACGACGACGGGTTCGTCCGGCTTTCGGGGCGCGCCAAGGACCTCATCGTGCGCGGCGGTCACAACATCGACCCGGCGGTGATCGAGGACGCGCTGCTCAGCCATCCCGCCGTGACCGCGGCGAGTGCTGTCGGCCGACCGGATCCGCACGCCGGCGAGGTCCCGATCGCCTATGTGACGGTCTCCGGCGAAGCCACACCCGAACAGCTGCGCGACTGGGCGGGGGAGCGGGTGCCGGAACGGGCGGCCGCACCCAAGGAGGTCGTGGTGCTCGACGCGTTGCCGCTGACCGCCGTCGGCAAGCCCTACAAGGTGGCGCTGAGGGCGGACGCGACCCGCCGTGCCTTCGAGAACCTCGACGTGGAGGTCGTGATCGAGGACGGCGCGATCGTCGTGCTGGCCACCGAAGAAGCCGAACCGGTGCTGGACCGGTACACCGTGGCCTGGAGGCTCAAGTGACCATCGCGCTCGCCGTTCTCGTCGCCGTGATCTTCGCGGGCCTGGGCACCGCCAAGGTTCTCGCGCTGCCCGTGGCACGTGAACTCGCCACTCACTCAGGCTTCTCCGTCCCGGCCTACCGGGGCATCGGGGCTCTCGAACTCGCCGGTGCCGCCGGAGTTCTGGCCGGGCTCGCCGTCCCACTGCTCGGCGGCCTGGCCGCAGCAGGCCTGCTGCTCCTGCTCGCCGGAGCGCTGATCACGCACGTCCGCAACAAAGACAACCTCCCGCAGAGCGCACCGGCTGTCGTGTGCGCGCTGCTCGTCATCGGATACCTGGTGGTCCTGTGAACCGCATCGACACGCATCAACACCTCGTCCCGCCCCGGTACGCGGAGTGGTTGAAGGAAAAGGGAATCCGTCCTGGCGGCGTCGACGTCCCGGACTGGTCGGAAGCCGCCGCGATCGAGTTCATGGACGGTCACGGCATCCAGACCGGCATCCTGTCGCTGTCGACGCCAGGCGTGTACTTCGGCGACGTCGACGAGGCTCGCAGGTGGGCCCGCGAGATCAACGCGTACTGCGCCGACCTGCGCGACCGCCGCCCGGACCGGTTCGGCTTCTTCGCCACGCTCCCGATGCCCGACGTGGACAGCGCGATCGAGGAGGCCAGGTACGCACTGGACGTCCTCGGCGCGGACGGGATCGTGCTCCTGGCGAACTACGAGGGCCGCTACCTCGGCGACAAGGCTTTCGTGCCACTGCTGGAGTTCCTGCACGAGCGCGCCGCCGTGGTGTTCGTGCACCCCGGCGAACTGCCCGCCGAACCGGTGCCGGGCATCCCGACGTTCACCGCGGACTTCCTGCTGGACACCACCCGCACCGCGATCAGCCTGATCCTGTCCGGCGCGATGACGACGTACGCGAACGTCCGGTTCATCCTCGCGCACGCCGGCGGATTCGTGCCCTACATCGCCTACCGGATCCTGCTGACGATGGCGAAGCAGCAGATGACCCCGAGCCTCGACGTGCTCAAGCGGTTCTACTTCGACATCGCGCTGTCGGCGACGCCCGCCGCGCTGCCGAGCCTGCTCGAGGTCGCCGATCCGGACCACATCACCTACGGCAGCGACTTCCCGTTCGCGCCACCGATCGCGGTGGGGTTCATCAACGGCCAGTACGAGCAGCACCCCCTCGACCCGGCGTTGCGGTCCGCGATCGACCGCGGCAACTCCGAGGCGTTGTTCCCGCGTCTGAAAGGAAACTCATGACCGACGTTCTCATCGTGGGCGGCGGCGGAGCAGGTCTCACCGCGTCGATGCTGTTGTCTCAGCTCGGCATCGACACGCTGCTGGTGAACGCCCGTCCGGAGACGAGCGCGTTGCCCAAGGCCCACTACCTCAACCAGCGCACGATGGAGATCTTCCGCGACCTCGGCCTCGCGGACGTCGTCTACGACCGCGGCACGCCACCGCACCAGATGTCGCACACCGCCTGGTACGCCGGATTGTGCGGCGACGACCCGGACTTCGGCAGGCGGTTCGGCAGGATCGAGTGCTGGGGCGCGGGCGGGCAGAACCCGGCGTGGGCGGCGGCCAGCGCGTGCCGGCCGACGAACCTGCCGCAGATCCGCCTCGAACCCCTTCTCAAGCAGCGCGCCGAGGAACTCTCACCCGGCCGCATCCGGTTCGGCCACGACGTGATCTCCATCAGCCAGGACGACGACGGCGTCACCACCACGATCCTCGACAAGGACAACGGCACCACCTACGAGGTCCGCAGCCGCTACCTGCTCGGGTGTGACGGCGGCCGCACGGTCGGCCCGGCGGTCGGCGTCACGATGGAGGGCCACCGCGACGTGGCACGCATGGTGACCGTGCACCTCACCGCCGATCTCTCACCGTGGGCCCGCGACCCCGAGGTGCTGATCCGCTGGCTGTCGTTGCCGCACAGGGGAGTCGGCGGCGTTCTCGTGCCGATGGGCCCGGAGAGGTGGGGCCCGGACTCCGAGGAGTGGGTGTTCCACCTCAACTACCTCTCCGACGACGACCGCGCGCTCGACGACGCCGCCGTGGAGGAGGACATGCGGACCGCGCTCGGCATCGACGCCTACGAGATCCACATGATCACGCGCTGGTCACTGGAAGGCGTGGTGGCGGACAGGTTCCGCGCCGGCCGGGTGTTCCTGCTCGGCGACGCGGCCCACCGGCACCCGCCGACCGGTGGTCTCGGCCTGAACTCGGCCGTGCAGGACGCGCACAACCTCGCCTGGAAGCTCGCCGCCGTCCTGAACGGACAGTCCAGCGAAGCCCTCCTCGACACCTACGAGCCCGAACGCAAGCCCACGACCGCCCGCAACGTCCAGCGGGCGATCGACAACGCGATCAACCACCTCGTCACCACGCAATCGCTTGGCATGAACCCGGACCAGTCCGCGGAGGAGAACTGGCAGGCGCTCCGCCGAGTCTGGAGCGAGGGCACCGGGCAACGGGCGATCGCCGCCCAGTCGATGGAGTTCGACGAGCTCAACGTCGAGTACGGCTACACCTACGAGTCGGCGGCGGTGATCGCGGACGGCACGGAAGCGCCGCACAACCCGGACCCCATCCGGCTGTACCAACCGGGAACACGACCGGGACACCCGTTGCCGCACGCGTGGCTCGACGACGGTGTCCCGGTCATGGACCTGGTGCGCCCAGGCCGGTTCCTGCTCATCGCGGGGGAGCAGGGCCACGACTGGCTCACGGCGGCGGAGAAGGCCGCCGCGAACCTGTCGGTGCCGGTCGACGCGGTCAGGATCGGCCACGTCGAGGGGGATCATCTCGATCCCCGCTCGACGTGGACGCAGCACCGCGGGATCACCGACCGGGGCGCGGTTCTGGTGCGCCCCGATCGGTTCGTGGCGTGGCGGTCAACAGGGGAGACCGCAGATCCCGCCGCGGAACTTCTCGGGGCGCTGACCAGAATCCTGGCCCGCTAGGCCCGTTCCGCCGCCGCGGCGGCTGCTCGTGTCCGACGCGTGCTGATGACGCTGCACACCTGGTGGGCGCTGCGGTCGTGGATCGACCGCAGCGCCCAGTGAAGCACTCAGGTCGTGATGCGGTAGAAGTTCGCGTAGTGGTCCGGCGAGAAGTAGACGTAGCCGTTGGTGCGGTCCCGGACGATCCGGTACGCGTCCCGGGCTGCGTTGCAGGCCCGCGGATAGACGTCGAACTCCTGGTAGGTGTGGCCGGCCGGCAGCTGGCCCTCGCGGTTCTGGAACGTGCCGCCCGCGAAGTTGCACTGCCCGTTCGGCCAGTCGTACCACTGGCGCTGGGTCGGGTAACCCTTCGAGCGCCACGTCGAGTTGGCGCTGACGGCCGCCGAACAGCGCGACTGCGTGCAGGAGTTGTAGACGGCGGCGTCGGCGGCGGGCGTGACGACCGTGGTCACGCCGAGCACGGACGCGACGATGGCGAGGGCGGCGAGCAGGCGACGTGTCCAGTGCGGTTGCAGGGTTTGCACTTCAGACCTCCATCGGCAGGGATCGTGGATGTCGTGATCTTTTCTGTTGATCACCACGAGCCGGTGAACGGCAGGGAACCATCCGCGCAACGGCTGTGACCGCTTCACGTTCGCACAAATGGCGCAGCCCTGGGCCAAACATCGGCTCTTCACCGATCACAGCCTCTGAACGCCCGAGTTGATCAACTCCGAACAGCCGATTGCGCGCGCTGCCACCGGCGATAAATTTGTCCTATGGCAGCACGGAAGCACTTGTTGGTGCTGTTGACCCTGTTCCTCGCCGCCTGCACGGCGGAGCAGGGCGGCACACCTCGCCCCGCACCACAAGTCTCATCTCCTCCGCCGGTGGAGAACCTGCCGTCCACGAAGGTGCGATCCGTCTTCGACGGTCGCACCGTCGAGCTGGCGAACGGCACCCGCGCCCGCATCTCGCTGCTGGCCGAGCCGGTTCCGTGCACCGCCGCCGCAGCACTGGACTTCGCGACGAAGACGTTGCTGGACAAGGAAGTCCGCGTCAACAGCATCACCCCCGGCGAGGTGTCGCTGATGCTCCCGGACGGCACCGACTTCGCGCTGGCGGCCGTGTCGGCCGGCGTGCTGCGCACGTCCGGCGTGGACGGTGGCCCGCTGATGGAAGCGGAGACCAAGGCGTCGAAGGCGAAAATCGGGCTGTGGGCGCAGGAGTGTCCAACGTCGACTCCTGCGCCACCGCCGCCCACCTCGACCTCCGCCGCGCCGCCGCCCGCGTCGCCCTGCGTGGTCGTCTACCGGGTCATCAGCACCTGGCCCGGTTCGTTCCAGGCGGAGGTGACCGTGCGCAACGTCAGCGGTGCGCTGATCGACGGCTGGACGTTGCGCTGGCGGTTCCCCGACGGTCAGACCGTGACGCAGATGTGGAACGCCACGGCGTCCCAGTCCGGTGCCGACGTGACCGTGACCAACGCCGGCTACACCTCGCTGATCGTGGCCGACGGTTCGATCTCGCTCGGGTTCAACGGCACCGTGAACAGCCTCAACGCCGTGCCGACCGCGTTCACGCTGAACGGTGCTGCCTGCACCGCGGGCTAGTGCTTCTGCCACCACTCAGTGACGACGCGGGCGTACTCGTCCGCGTTCTCCTCCCACGCGAAGTGGCCGGCGTCGATCAGGTCCAGCTTGCTGTTGGGCAGCCGTCCGTGCAGGTACTCGGCGTTCGACACCGGCACGAACGGGTCGTGCTCGCCGTTGATCAGCTGGACCGGCGTGGTGATGCCGGGCAGCAGATCGCCCAGCGTGCGCAGGTCGGTCGGATACGCGCGGACGTACGCCATCTGCTCGACGAACCGCTGCGGTCCCTGGTACGAGGCGAGGTAGTCCTGCCGCACGACGTCCGGCAACTCGTAGCCCTCAATGGCGCCCATGGCGATGTTCACCACGTCCTTGCGCCCCATCGCCCGGTACGGCGCGAGGTCCTCGTCGTGCACCCACTCCTGCAACGGGCTGCCGAGATCCGTCGGCACCAGCGCGCCGCCGCTGCCGATGACGACGCTGCGGAACCTCTCGGGCTGCGTGGCCGCGGCGAACAGCGAGGCGCTGGTGCCGACGTCCGGGCCGACGACGTGGGGCTTCTCGAGCTCGAACGCGTCGGCGATCTTGACGATGAACTCGCCCATCGCGCTGGGGCTCATGAGGTCTTCGCGCAGCTCGGAGTGCCCGAAGCCGGGCAGGTCCACCGCGATCAGGTGGGCGTGCTCCGCCAGGCGTGACCAGGTCGCGTCGTAGGCGTAGATGCTCTCCGGCCACGGGCTGAGCAGCAGGGCGGCGGGCTTGTCGCTGACGCTCTCGGCGTACCGGATCGACAGGCCGTCGATGGTGCGGAAGCGCGGGTTGATGTCGTTCATGCCTCCAATATGACCGGTCGTCTTGAAATCGTCAAGGGCTGAGACGACCGGTCATATTTCCTTGGTCTGGCGCGGTCGGGTCTGGCGCGGTCAGGTCAGGCGCGGTCGGCTCAGTGCAGGAGGACGTCGAACGCGATCGTGAAGAACGCCTGGAACGACGACCCGTCCTTCGCGGCCCGCTCGCCCACGATCGCGCCCTCCCAGGCGTTGACCAGGAACCGGCCCAGCGTCGCGGCGTCCTGCGTCGACGTCACCGACCCGTCCTCCTGCGCCTCGCGGACCGCCGCCGTGATCGCCTCTGACCAGTAGTCGAACCCGCCCCGGACACCCTCGCGGATCGCCGGGATGTGGTCGGCCGCCTCAACGCTGAAGTTGCCGTACACACACCCACGCTCGTAGCCGAACTCGACGATGTCCTTGGCGAGGAACTCGAAGTGGTCGCGCAACCTCGTCAGCGGCGCCACCTTCTTGTCCGCCAACGTCTCTAGGTGCCGCGACTCGCCGTAGCGGTCCATCACGACGAGGGCGAGCGCTTCCTTGCTCTCGAAGTGGTTGTAGAACGAGCCCTTGGGCACGCCGGCGCTGTCGGTGATCAGCTTGACGCCCGCCGCGTTGTAGCCGTGCCTGTGGAACTGCTCGTACGCGGCGTCGACGATCTGCTCTCGCACACTTGCCCTGGGCATACACCCAATATGAGCGGTCGTCTCAATTAGGTCAAGCTAGGGTCGGCCGACACGAGGGTGTGGGTCAACAAGTGCTTGAGAACACTTACCGCGTGACCATCACGGATGACCTCGTGTCCGCCGTGGTGGCGTCGGCGATCAGCGAATACGTCCTGGACCTGGCACGGTCGGGCCACGTCCACTGGGAGTGGTCCGACGCTGAGCCGTTCTGTGCGTAGGCCACGTCTTCCGTTCAGTGGAAACCTCCAGTCGACGACCTCCGGTGCGTTTGCCTAGCGTTTGGTCGTGTGACGACCAGCCAGCACGAGATCAGCGACGAGATCGCGAAGCTCCAGGCCGACTCACCGAAGGGTGCGCCGCTGCTGGACTTCCCGCCGTACCGCAGCACCCTGCTGCGCCACCCGACCAAGGAGCTGCAGCTCGTCGACCCCGAGGGTGCCGAGTTGCTGGCCCCGGTCTTCGGGCACTCCGACGTCGATGCCGTCGAGTCCGACCTGACCGTCCAGCGCGGCGGCGAGCCGATCGGCGAACGCATCCGGGTGCACGGGCGGGTGCTCGACGGTGACGGTCGTCCGGTGCGCCGTCAGCTCGTGGAGATCTGGCAGGCCAACGCCGCCGGCCGCTACTCGCACCAGGGTGACCAGCACCCGGCGCCGTTGGACCCGCACTTCACCGGGGTCGGCCGGTGCCTGACCGACGACGACGGCTGGTACTCGTTCACCTCGATCAAGCCGGGGCCCTACCCGTGGCGCAACCACCACAACGCCTGGCGGCCCGCGCACATCCACTTCTCGTTGTTCGGCACGGACTTCACCCAGCGGCTGATCACGCAGATGTACTTCCCCGGCGACCAGTTGCTGGCGCTGGACCCGATCGCCCAGTCGATCACCTCACCGGACGCTCTGTCCCGGCTGATCGCGACCTACGACCACGCCCAGTCCGAGCACGAGTGGCTGCTCGGCTATCGGTGGGACATCGTGTTGACCGGCAGCCACGCGACCTACCTGGAGCCGTCCGATGACTGAAACGCCGGGGCAGACCGTTGGCCCGTTCTTCCATCACGCGCTGGCCTACGCGGGCGACTCCGAGCTGGTGCCGTTCGGCTCGGCTGGATCCGTTGTGCTGCACGGACACGTCTACGACGGCGAGGGCACGCCGGTGCCGGACGCGATGATCGAGATCCGGCAGGCGGACGCGTCCGGTGTGGTGCCGAAGGTCGGCGGGTCGTTGCGGCGGCGTGGGGCCGGGTTCACCGGATGGGGGCGGAGTTGCACGGACGGCGCCGGGCGCTACTGGTTCAGCACCGTTGAGCCGGGGTTGCCATTCTTCGCGGTGACGGTGTTCGCGCGCGGGTTGCTGGATCGGCTGTTCACGCGGATCTACCTGCCCGGTGCGGCCGGGGCTGTCGACGGGCTGGTGGCCACGCGCGAGCCGGACGGGCGGCTGCGGTTCGACATTCATCTGCAGGGGCCGTCCGAGACGGTGTTCTTCAAGTTTCCGCGGACCTGATCGTGCTGCCGGGGTCGTATCGCGCCGCCGGGCTGGTGGACGACGCCGCGCTGGTGCGGGCGATGCTGTCGGTCGAGGTCGCATGGGCTCGTGTGCTCGGTACCCCGGTTTCGCTGGGGGCGTGGGTTCCCGTGCTGGACCCTCGCGAGGTCGAAGCTGCGGGGAATCCGGTGTTGCCGCTGGTTTCTGCTTTGCGGGAGCGGGTTTCCGGTCCGGTCCACACTGGACTGACGAGTCAGGACGTGCTCGATTCCGCGCTCATGTTGTTGGCGCGCGAGGTGTTGACGCGTGTTTCCGCTGATCTGGAACGGGTTGCTGGCGCGCTGGCCCGGCTGGCCGACGAGCATCGGGCAAGCGTCATGGCGGGGCGGACGCTGACGCAGTTCGCGGTGCCGATCACGTTCGGGCTGAAGGCCGCGCGGTGGCTGGTCGGCGTGCTGGACGCGTTGGACGAGCTGGACGTCGTGGCGCGGAACCTGCCGGTGCAGTGCGGGGGAGCGGCGGGGACGCTGGCTCGGGTGGAGTCGGATCCGATGGCGGCTGCGTCGTCGTTCGCCGGTTACCTGGGGCTGGTGTGGCCGGGGATGCCTTGGCACACCTATCGCGCGCCGGTGACGCGGCTCGGGGATGCGGTGGTGCGGGCTTGCGACGCGCTCGGGGTGATGGCCGCGGATCTGCTGACGTTGGGGCGGCCCGAGATCGGTGAGGTTCGTGAGGGCGCGGTGGCGGGGCGAGGTGGGTCGTCGACCATGCCGCACAAGCGGAATCCGGTGCTGTCGGTGCTGGTGAACAGCGCGGCTTTGCAGGCTCCGCAGCTGGGGGCGCAGTTGCATCTCTGTTCGGCGCGAGCGGTCGATGAACGTCCGGACGGGGCTTGGCACGCGGAGTGGCCTGCGTTGCGGTCGTTGCTGGAGTTGGCGGTGGTGGCGGCTTCGCAGGCGGCCGAACTGGTGGAGGGGCTCGAGGTGCACGCCGATGTGATGGCGCGCCGGGCTCGTGAGGCAGCGGGCGAGTTGCTGGCGGAACGGGGCGGTGGCACGGATCCGGCTTCGTACCTCGGAGCCGCGGAGTCGTTCGTGGACCTGGTTCTGGAGCGATGGGAGAAGCGGTGTCCTACGACGACGGCATGAAGGTTCGGCGCGAAGTGCTCGGGGACGCGCACGTGGATCGGGTCGCGCCGGACGAGTTCACACAGGACTTCCAGGAGTTCATCACCCGGTACGCGTGGGGCGAGATCTGGACACGGCCTGGCCTGGACCGGCGGATGCGCAGTGCGATCACGCTCACGGCGTTGATCGCGCAGGGACATTGGGACGAGCTGAAAATGCACGTCGCCGCTGCACGGCGCAACGGGTTGAGCGCCGAGGAGATCGGCGAGGTGATCTTGCAGAGCGCGATCTACTGCGGAGTGCCCGCGGCCAACCACGCGTTCGCGGTGGCACGGCAAGCCTTGAAGGAGTTCTCATGACGCGTACCCAGGTCGGCATCGTCGGCGGCGGACCGGCCGGGCTGATGCTCTCGCACCTGTTGTCGCTCAACGGGATCGACAGCGTCGTGGTCGACAACAGGACACGTGTGGAGATCGAGAACACGGTCCGCGCCGGCATCCTGGAAGCCGACAGCGCGCGGTTGCTCGTCGACACCGGGGTGTCCGACCGGGTGCTGCGGGACGGGCATCCGCACGAGGGCATCGACCTGCGGTTCGGCGGCGAGAGCCACCGCGTCGATTTCCGCGCGCTGGTGGGCGAATCGGTCTGGCTCTACCCCCAGACAGACGTGTTCGTGGACCTCGCGAACGCCCGCGCGCGCGACGGTGGCGACGTGCGGTTCGGCGTGAGCGACACGTCGGTCGACCTCGACGAACCCGCCATCCGGTTCACCGACAGCGACGGCGTCCGCCAAGAAGTGCGCTGCACCCTGCTCGTGGGCGCGGACGGCTCGCGGTCGATCTGCCGGGCCCAGGTGCCGGAATCCCTGCGCACGCACAGCTTCCGCGAGTACCCGTTCGCCTGGTTCGGCATCATCACCGAGGCCCCGCGCAGCGCCCCCGAACTCGTCTACGCCCACTCGCCGCGCGGGTTCGCGTTGATCAGCCAGCGCACCGCGACCCACCAGCGGATGTACTTCCAGTGCGACCCGGAGACCGACCCCGCGTCCTGGTCGGCTTCCCAGATCTGGGAGGAACTGCAGGCGCGCGTCGCCGGACCGGACGGGTTCACGCTGAACGAGGGACCGATCACCGAGAAGACGGTGCTGCGCTTCCGTTCGTTTGTCGCGGAACCCATGCGCCACGGCAACCTCCTGCTGGCCGGCGACGCCGCCCACACCGTGCCGCCCACCGGCGCGAAGGGCCTCAACCTGGCGCTGGCCGACGTGAAGGTCCTGGCCGAAGTCATCGAACGCGCGCTGCTCAAGAACGACGTCGACGCGCTGGACGAGTACGGGCCGCGCGCGCTGGACCGGGTGTGGAAGGCACAGCACTTCTCGTACTGGATGACGACCATGCTGCACGCCCTGCCCGGCGCGACGGACTTCGACGTGCGGCGGCAACTCGGCGAGCTGCGATCGGTGGTCGGCTCGGAGGCGGGTTCTAGGTTCCTGGCCGAGGGCTACACCGGCCGCTGGCCCGCGTAGGTGAGCAGCTCCACCGCTCCGCCGATGTGACCGGGCGGCACCACGGCCAGCGCGTCGGCGAGCGCGGCACCCCACAGCGAGCCGGGGCGATCGTGGCCGACGGGAGTGGCCGAGGTGCCTGTCCTGGTGACCGGGATCAGGCGGGTGTCTCTGGGGTGCGCGCCGACATCGGGAAGCCAGGCGGTGATCGGCGGGCGGGCGGTGTGGCCGCCGAGGGCGTCGAGGAGTGGCTGGAGCAGGGTCAGCACCGCGGCGAGGGCGGCGAACGGGTTGCCCGGTAGGCCCACGACGCAGCGGCCGTCCGGGAGGACGGCGAGCAGCATCGGGTGGCCTGGGCGGCAGGAGACGCCGCTGACCAGGATCTCGGCGTCCAGCCCGGCCAGCACTCCGCGGAGGTGGTCGGCCGGGCCCACTGAGGTGGCGCCGCAGGTGACCAGGACGTCGGCTTCGGCGCCGGCGGGGTCGTCGGCTTCGGCGGAGGTGAGGGCCTCGGCGAGGGCTGCGGGGTCGTCGCGCAGGTGGGCGGTGCCGAGGAGGTCGGCTCCGGTGAGCAGGCCCGGGAGCATCGGGCCGATCGCGTCGCGGACTCGGCCTGGGTGGGGCGGGCCGGAGTGGAGGAGTTCGTCGCCGGTCACGATCACGGCTACGCGGGGACGGCGGTGGACCAGGAGGGTGTCGTGGCCGGCGGCTGCGGCGAGGCCCACGACGGCGGGGGTGACGGGGGAGCCGGCGGGGACGAGTTCGTCGCCGGCTGACCAGTCCTCGCCGCGGCGGCGGATGTGTTTGCCGGGCTGGGAAAGAGACCCCCGCAGCAGCGCTCCCTCGACCGTGCACAGCTCCACCGGGATCACGTGGTCCGAACCGTCCGGCACCGGCGCACCCGTCGCCACCGCGAACGCCTCCCCGCCGCCAAGCCGCGCACCAGGTACCGGATCACCGGCGGCCACCCGCCCCACGACGGTCCACGGGCCAGGCCCGCACACCGCGTACCCGTCCATCGCCGAGGTGTCGCAGGTCGGCTGGCCGGCGAGGGCCCGCACGGCCGAGGCGAGTGCGAGGCCCAGGCCGTCGGCCAGGGGTAGCTCGACGGCGTCCAGCGGCTTTGCCGCTTCCCGTGCCGTCTGACGGGCCAACGTCCAGGGCATGTTCATCAGGGCTCCCGTGGTATAGCCTACCTCATACTGTATGCAATCCTCGGGACGGGGTGAAGGGCATGCCAGTCGCGACTTACGTCCGTGATCACGTCGGCAGGCTCTACCGGGTGGGTGAGACCGACGTCGAGGTGTCGGGGCGCTCGCGCCGGGTGGTGTTGTGGGCGGCCTGGGCGGCGATGCTCGCGGCCGGCATCGGGCAGTACGGCTTCGGGGCGTTGATCCCGCAGCTGCGGGACCGGTGGAGTGTGCCGGAGTTGTTCTGGGCGCTGGCGTTGTGGACCGTGTGCCAGGCGGGCACGGCGTTTCCGGCGGCCTGGTTGAGGCAGCAGAACAGACTCACGGCGACCGGCGCCATGTGGATCGGCGCGATCCTGTGCGGAACCGGGCTGTTGACGCTGGGGCAGGGGCAGCTGGTCGGATATGCCGTGCTTGGCGGGATCGGCGCGGGGCTGGTTTACGCGACGTGTCTGGGCACGGTCGTTCGCTGGTATCCGGAGCGTGTGACCAGGAAGGTCGCGTTCGTCAGCGCGGCGTTCGCGTACGGGTCGGTGCCGTTCGTGATCGCCGCCGGGATTCTTTTCAGCGACATCAACGGATTCCTCACGCAGGCCGCCATCGCGATCACCGCGATCGTCGCGGTCGCGGGTGCGGTGATGAAGGATCCGCCGGAACACTGGTGGCCGCCGCACATCCAGCCGCGCGAGTGGGCGTTGGACCGGGCGCGGGTGCCGAACCGGGCGGCGCTCAAGGAGTTCCGGCCGGAAGAAGCCATGCGGTGCGGCACGTTCTGGTGGCTGTACGGCGGTATTGCGTTTGCGGCGGCGGTTTCGCTCTACGACCTGGCGTATCTGCCGTTGTTCGTGGGAGACAAGGTGCTCGGAGCGGTCGCGCTGGCGACACTCGCCGCCGCCACGGGCACCGGACGCGTGCTGGTCGGGTGGATCTCGGACCGCATCGGCCGGCGGAAAGCGCTGGTCTGGACGTTGGCCACCGGGGGTGTGGCGCAGTTCGTGTTGTTGTACTCGCAGAACACGACCGGCCTGCTCATCGGCGCGACGCTCGCGGGCCTTGGCACCGGGTGCTGCTACTCGTTGCTGGTGGGCGTCACCAGGGAGTACTTCGGCGAGACGAACGGTGCGCAGAACTTCGGCGTGCTCTACACCGCGAAGGCCGCCGGCGCACTGATCGCCGCCATCATCCTTGCTTCCCAAGGGCCCGCGTTCGCGTTCATCGCGGCGGGCGTGCTCGGGCTGGCGGGGGCGGTGCTCACCAGGCATCTCTCGCAACCGGGAAGGCCGCGGCTGTGAGCCGCGTGCCCCGGCTCGCGAAAGGCTGGCACCAGACGCCCGCGGACGGCTGTTGCCTGATGGAACTGACGTCGCTGCTCGCGGGCGAGGTGTGGTCGGACCGGCCCGCGTGTGTGCATCCGGTGCTGGCGTGCGTGGCGCGGTGCGTCAACGATCAGTCCACTGAAGACGGTCGGCGCAAGCTGTTGCCGTTCGCCACCAAGGTGATCGGGACGGAGAAGGCGCCGGCACACAGGCTGATCACGCATTGCGTGCGCCGGGCGGGGATCGCCGTGCCGTGGTGGTGGCCGCGCGACTGGGTCGTGGCCAGGGCGGTGCGGGCGATGACCGGGGACGAGGTGTTGCGGCGGTTGCTCGCCGAGTGCGTCGCGATCTGCCGGGAAGCCACCGAGAAGGAGGACGCACGTGGGACGGGTGACGAGCAGGCGGCGCGTGGTGCGGCTGGTGGACGACGCGGCCACTTCACGACCGGACACGCTGGCGGTCGAGGAACCGCTGGAGATCCGCGTGGGCGGCAAGTCCCTCGCCGTGACCATGCGCACGCCGGGTGACGACTTCGACCTCGCCGCGGGCTTCCTGGTCAGCGAAGGCGTCGTGCGCGCCCCGTCCGACATCGCCTCCATCCGCTACTGCGCGGGCGCGACGAGCGACGGCGGCAACACCTACAACGTGCTGGACGTCGGCCTCGGCGAAGGCGTCGCGCCACCCGACCCGTCGATCGAGCGCAACTTCTACACCACCTCGTCGTGCGGGCTGTGCGGCAAAGCCAGCCTGGACGCCGTGCGCACCACCGCGACCTGGCAGGTGGCGGCCGACCCGATCCGGCTCGACCCCAAGACGATCACCGAGTTCCCGACGAAACTCCGTGCCGCCCAACGGGTCTTCGACCGGACCGGCGGGCTGCACGCCGCCGGGTTGTTCGACGCCGGCGGCAACCTGCTGTGCCTCAGGGAAGACGTCGGCCGGCACAACGCCGTCGACAAGGTCGTCGGCTGGGCCACCCGCAACGGACGGTTGCCGTTGACCAGCACGGTGCTGATGGTCAGCGGCAGGGCGTCGTTCGAGCTGGTGCAGAAGGCCGTCATGGCCGGGATCCCGGTGCTCACCGCGGTGTCCGCGCCGTCGTCACTCGCCGCCGACCTCGCGGAGGAGATGGGCCTGACGCTGGTCGGCTTCCTCCGAGGCACGTCGATGAACGTCTACACAGGAGGCCACCGCTTGGGCGTCACGGCCGGGGCGCGTTAGCCCGTAAGGAGTCCTCCGCGCGGATGACGCCCCGCGGCGGACGCGATCTTGGACGAACCCGCATAGCGTTCTCCCCATGTTGACTGTGAGGGGGATCAGCCGGAGCTTCGGCGATCTTCGGGTCCTCGACGAGGTGAGCTTCGACGTCCGGCCTGGCCGCATGACGGGCTTCCTGGGCGCCAACGGATCCGGCAAGACGACCACGATGCGGATCGTGCTGGGGGTGCTCGCCGCGCACGGGGGTTCGGTGAGCTGGCAGGGCCAGGAGATCACGCCGCAGAACCGGCCGCACTTCGGCTACATGCCCGAAGAAAGAGGCCTGTATCCCAAGATGAAGGTGCGCGAGCAGATCACCTGGCTCGGCCGCCTGCACGGCGTCGAGCGGACGGTCGCGCAGCGCAACACCGACCAGCTGCTCGAGGACCTGGAGCTGACCGACCGGGCGAACGACCGGCTGGAGCAGCTGTCGCTGGGCAACCAGCAGCGCGTGCAGATCGCGGCCGCGCTGGTGCACGACCCCGAGGTGCTGATCCTGGACGAGCCGTTCTCCGGCCTCGACCCGATCGCCGTCGAGACCGTGCTGGACGTGCTGCGCAAGCGCGCGGCGAGCGGGGTGCCGGTGCTGTTCTCCAGCCACCAGCTGGCGATCGTCGAACGGCTCTGCGACGACGTCGTGATCATCTCGAAGGGACGGATCGCCGCCAAGGGGTCGCGCGAGGAACTCCGGCAGACCCACGCGAGCGACCGCTACGAGATCGTCGTCGCGCAGGACGCCGGCTGGGTCCGCGACGTGCCCGGCACGACGATCCTGGAGCTCGACGGGCCGCGCGCGGTGTTCGAGTCCGCGCCGCAGGAGGTCCTCAAGGCCGCCCTGGACCGCGGCGAGGTCCGCTCGTTCACGCCGGTCGTGCCCACGCTCGACGAGATCTTCCGGGAAGTGATCTGACATGGCCGCGGGTACGAAGAAGGCGACGTTCGCGCAGGCGACCTGGCTGGTCGCCGAGCGCGAGATGAAGACGTTCGTCGGCACCAAGGGTTTCTGGATCGGGTTCCTCTTCACGATCGTCGGGCTGTTCGCGCTCACCGTGCTGCCCACGGTGTTCGGCGGCGACGACCCGAAGGTCGCGGCGGTCGGCTCGGCTGTGCAGGTGGTGCAGGGCAAGCAGCTCGACGTCCGCGAGGTCGGCGACGTCGCCACCGCGGCCGAGCTGGTCAGGAGCGACGAGGTCGAGGCCGCGATCGTGCCGGACGGCGGCGGGATCAAGATCCTCGCGCTCAACGACCCGCCGAACGACGTGATCCGCGAGCTCGTCGAGGCACCTCCGGTGGAGCTGCTGGACGCCTCGGCGGTGACCTCCGGCCAGCGGTCCCTCACGGTCATCGTGTTCGGGCTGGTGTTCCTGATGTTCGGCATGGGCGGCGCGGCCATCGCGCAGAGCACCGTGACCGAGAAGCAGACCCGGATCGTGGAGATCCTGGTGTCGACGGTGCCGGTGCGGGCGCTGCTCGCCGGCAAGATCCTCGGGCACACGATCCTCACGCTGTGCCAGGTCGTCGTCCTGGCGCTGGTGGCACCGATCGCACTCCGGGTGGCAGGGCAGGCGGAACTGCTGGCGGTGGTGGCGCCCGCGCTCGGCTGGTTCGTGCCGTTCCTGATGCTCGGGTTCGTGCTGGTCTCGTCGATGTGGGCGGTCGCGGGCTCGCTGGTCAGCCGGCAGGAGGACCTCGGCTCGACGATGGGCCTGGTGATGATCGCGGTGATGGGCCCGTACTTCGGCGTCCAGTTCTTCTTCGAGAACCCCGCGGTGCTCAAGGTGATGTCGTTCGTGCCGTTCACGGCAGGGGTCGCGATGCCGGTGCGGTTGTTCTCGCAGCAGGCCCGGCCGTGGGAGGCACTGCTGTCGCTCGGGATCCTGGCGACGACCGTCGTGGTGATCCTGCTGGTCGCGTCGCGGCTCTACACCGGCTCGCTGATGCAGACCGGCGCACGGGTCAAGCTGTCGCGAGCCTGGGCACCGGCAGAATAGGCGCATGACCGCTGATCCGATTCGCCTCGCCGTCGTCGGCCTGGGAGCCATGGGCACCCGGATGCTGACGGCGGCGCGGGCACATCCCGACTACACCGTGGTCGCGGGTGTCGACGTCGCACCCCGCACGCTCGACGTCCCCGTCGTCACCTCGCTCGACGACGTGCTGTCCGATGTGGACGCGGTGTACGTCTCCACGCCGCCCGCCTCACACGCCGAGCTGGTGCTGAAGGCGTTCCAGGCCGGCAAAGCGGTGTTCTGCGAGAAGCCGCTCGCGGTCGACCTCGACGAGGCTCGCACGATGGCCGAGGCCGCCGAGAACCGGCCGAACGCGGTGAACTTCGCGTTGTCCGACATGGTCGCGACGATCGAGATCGAACGGCGGCTGGCGGAGCTGGGCGCGCTGCGGGGCGTGGAGATCAGGCTGCAGTTCCCGCGCTGGCCGCGGGCGTTCCAGGCGGAGGCTGCCTGGCTCGCGCGGTCCGAGCAGGGCGGGTTCGTCCGCGAGGTGTTGTCGCACTTCATCTACCTCACGGACCGGATGCTCGGCCCGTTGACCGTCGAGTCCGTGTCGTCGGACTTCCCAGAGCCCGGTGCGGCAGAGGTGGCGGCACGCGGTGTGCTGCGCGGGAGTGGTGTGCCGGTGCACGTGTCGGCGTTCTCCGGGCTGGCCGGGCCGGAGATCTACGAGTGGACCGCGTGGGGCACCGAACGGTCGCTGCGCCTGGACCAGTGGGCACTGCTGTCCACTTCGGACGGTGGCGCGTGGGAACCGGTGCCGCTTGAGCAGACCGGGTCGGACTACTCGCGGCTCACGCTGTTCGCCCAGGCCGTGCGGGGCGAGCACCCGCGTGATCTGGCGGACTTCGCGAGCGGGCTGCGGGTGGCCGAGGTGATCGAGGCGTTCCTGCGCTGAGAACGCCCGCCGGGAAAAGAACTTGACCGGGTTCGGCAAGATCGGGCCAATGGGGATCCTGTTCGTCACGCTCTCAGGACATGGCCACGTCACACCGACTCTCGCGGTGGTGGAAGAACTCAGCAAACGCGGAGCCGACGTCGAGTACGCCACCGGCGCCGAGCACGCCGAGGCGGTGACCGCGGCCGGTGCGCGCTGGGTGGAGCTGCCCGCGCTGCCGGACTTCCACCCGGTCACTGCGAACCCGATCGACGAGTGGTTTCCGCACTACTTCAAGGCGATGAGCAGGGTCTACCCGGTCCTGCTCGACCGCTGCCGCACCGACCGGCCCGACCTGATCTGCTACGACTCGACGAACTGGCCGGCGCGGCTGGTCGCGCGCACACTCGGTATACCGGCTGTACGCACGCTGCCGCACAGCGCGTCGAACGAGCACTACACGTTGATGGACTGGGGCCTGGCCTGGTCCATCGCGGACGACCTCGCGCGGTTCGTCGCGGAGAACGAGGTCGAGCTCGACATCCCGAGCACCATCGAGGCACCCGAGGCGTGCAGCCTGGTGTTCGTGCCGCGCGAGTTCCAGCCACGGGCGGAGACCTTCGACGAGTCGTTCCACTTCGTCGGCCCGGTGCTCGGCAGCCGGTTGGACGAGGAGTGGTCACCGCGTCGCCCGGATCTGCCGTTGCTGTTCGTCTCGCTCGGTTCGGTGATGAGCGATCGCGACTTCTACCGGGCGTGCGTCGAGCAGTTCGGTGACGGCGGCTGGGAGGTCGCGATGACCGCGCAGGGCGTCGGTGACGTGCCGGAGAACATCGATGTGCGGCCGTGGTTTCCGCAGCCCGCGGTGTTGAAGCACACCGAGGTGTTCATCAGCCACGGCGGCATGAACTCCACGATGGAGGCCCTGCACCAGGGCGTGCCGCTGGTGATCGTGCCGCAGACACCGGAACAGACCGCCAACGCCGACCGCGTGGTCGAGCTCGGGCTGGGCGAACGGGTCGACGACCACGCAGATCTGCGCGCGGCGGTCCAGCGGGTGGCCGGGAGCGGCACGATCCGGCGGAACCTCGACCGGATGCGTGCCGCTGTGGAGGCCGGTGGCGGCGCCGCACGGGCCGCCGAGGTGATCCTCAGCCGAGCACTTCGCGCAGCTTGACGCCGAACTCCTCCGGCTTGCCCGCGTAGCCGAACTCGCCGCCCATGAACCCGCCGTGGTGACTGGGGAACACGGTGGCTTCCTGGCCGAGCAGCTTCGCGGTGTGCACGGCGGTGCGCCCGGTGAACACGTTGATCGTCTCCTCGCCGACGGCGATCACGACACGGGTGGGCGCGGCCGCGAGGGCGTCGACCTTCACCTGGTAGTCGGTGATGGCGAGGGAATCCCGCGACAGCAACGGGTCGTTGCGGGATCCGTCGTCCTCGGCGGGCATGCCGAACTGCGCGGGGTCGGCCGGCGGCAGCGCGAAGTACTCGTCGGTGTACTCGCCCTGCCACGACGACATGACCATGAACTGCGCCATGCCCGCGCCGGAACCGCCTGCGAAGTAGGCGTCGATGAACCCGTCGCGCGCACGGCGGGCGACCTCCGCGTCGGGCAGCACGTCGATCAACGGCGGCTCGTGCGCGACGAGCGTGACCACGTCGTCCGGGTAGGTCGCCACGAGTTCGAGGGCCGTGACCGCGCCGCCGCTGGACGCGAACAGGTCGACCGGACCACCGACGGCCTCGATCACCGCGTGCACGTCGGCGGCCTGGATCTCGGGCGTGTTGGCGGTGCTGCCGTCCGAACGCGTGCTTCTGCCGAGGCCGCGCGGGTCGTAGGTGATCACCGTGCGGTCGCGGAACTGCTCCTTGAGCGCCGCGAAACCGCTCGCGTCCATCGGCTGGCCGATCATCATCAACGGACGGCCGCCCTCGCCGTGCACGTCGTACGTGATGGCCGCTTTGTCGGTTTCGAGAACGTGTGTAGTCATGTGATTCTCCCCAGTGGAGTAGGTTTGAGCAGCCTAGTCACAGACGTGAACCCCGATGGGCTAACAGGCCGATCGACCTGCATGTATTCGGCTGTTATCAACGTCTGATGACACGAACAGCAGTGGTGACCGGCGGCGGCACGGGCATCGGCAAAGCGGTGGCGGCCCGGCTCGTGGAGCAGGGTCTCGACGTGGTGATCACGGGCCGGCGCGAGGACGTCCTGAAGGCGGCGGCAGAGGAGGTCGGCGCGCGGGCGGTGGTGTTCGACGCGTCCGACCCGGACGCGGTGGAGGCGGCGTTGCCGGACCTGCCGTCCTCGGTGGACGTTCTCGTCAACAACGCCGGCGGCAACATGACCCGGCGCCTGCCCGCGCCGGAGAACCTGGCCGACGTGCGCAACCTGTGGCTCGCGAACTACGAGTCCAACGTGATCAGCGCCGTGCTGGTGACGACGGCTCTGCAACCGCGGCTGGCGGACAACGCCCGCGTGGTGACGATCGGCTCGATCGCGGGCCGGCGTGGTTCGGGTGCCTATGGTGCGGCCAAGGCGGCCGTCGAGGCGTGGACCGCTGATCTGGCGTTCGCGCTGGGAGGGCGTGGGATCACGGTCAACGTGGTGTCGCCCGGCGTCGTCGAGGACACGGAGTTCTTCGGCGGGACGTTGTCCGAGGAGCGGCGCAAGAAGCTCGTCGGCAACCCGGCGAACGGCCGGGCGGGCACCCCGGCGGACATCGCCGCGGCGATCACGTTCCTGACGTCTGTTGAGGCAGGGCACGTAACGGCGCAGGTCATCGGGGTGAACGGCGGAGCCGGGCTCGGACGCTGAACCCGATCACCGCCAGCAGAACGACCAGCAGCGCGATCCAGGAGAACTCGGCGAGGTAGTGCTCGGCCGCCTCGCCGACGAAGTACACAGCCGCTGTCGTGCCACCGGCCCACGCGATGCCGCCAGCTGCGTTGGCCAGGAGGAACTTCCCGTAGTGCATGCCCATCGTGGCTGCCAGCGGACCGGAAAGGATCCGCAGCAACGCCACGAACCGGCCGAAGAAGACCGCCCAGGCGCCGAACCGTTCGAACAGCGCCTGGGCGCGGCCGATCTTGTCCGGGCTGAAGTGGCTCGGGAACTTGTCGCCCGCCCACCCGAAGACGCGCGGCCCGAACCGTTTGCCCAGCGCGTATCCGATGCTGTCACCGATGATCGCGCCCGCCGACGCGGCGATGCCGACGATGAGCGGCGAGACGCCGTCGTGGTGTGAGGCCATGAGCGCCGCCGCGACGAGAACGATCTCGCCCGGCAACGGGATCCCGATGCTCTCGACACCGACCACCAGGCCCACGACGACGTAGACCAGCAACGGTGGAACGGTGTGGAGCCACTGGGTTAGCACATCTTCGATCTTCCCCCTCCGTCCGGATCCGTGCAGTGAACGCGGGGGTCTCGATAAGGTGCTGATCACCGGGACGAGGGGGCGGTTGTGGCGAGCCAGTTCGGCTTACTGCTGCGTCAGTGGCGGCAGCGGGCGGGATTGAGCCAGGAGGCGCTCGCTCAGCGCGCTGCCGTGGGCATTCGCACGGTGCGCGGGCTGGAGACCGGCGAACGGACCGACCCGCGGATGGGCACCGTGCGTGCGCTGGCCGACGCTTTGGAGCTGTCCGGGGCGGAGCGGTCCGAGCTGTTCGCTGCCGCCGGACGCCACGAGCCCGTTGCCGTCGCCGAGCCGGTGCGGTTCGACCCGCTGGCAGAGGCCGTGGAGACCTTGAAGGTCGCGGTCGAGGCGCGGTGGCGGCGCGAGGAGGAACAGGGCCAGATCCACGACCCCGTGCCGTTGCCGGTGCGCTGGGACGCGGCGCCCGAGACGTTGCGGGACAGCTGGCTCAACATCGGCGGTGAGGCCGCGCTGGACGGGCGGCTGGACCAGGTCGTCGAGGTCTACCGGAGGGTCGGGTCGCGGCGGCTCGTCGTGCTGGGGCGCGCGGGGTCCGGCAAGACGGTGCTGACCACGCGGTTCGTGCTCGACCTGCTCGGCGCCCAGGATCTTCGCGACCCGGTGCCGGTGATCTTCAGCCTCGGGTCGTGGCATCCGGAACGCGTCGGGTTGCGCGACTGGATGGCCGAACAGCTGACCCGCGATCACCCGTTCCTCGGGGCTCCGGGACCCAGCGGTGGGACGTTGGCAGCGGCGTTGGTGGACGCCCAACGGGTGTTGCCCGTGCTGGACGGGTTCGACGAGATCGCGGCCGGATTGCATCGGCCGGCTCTCAACGCGTTGAACACCACCACTCTGCCGTTGCTGCTCACGAGCCGTGTGGACGAATACCGCGACGCGGTCGAGGGCACCGACGTGCTGACGTCGGCTGCCGCGGTGGTGCTGGCTGACCTGACGTGCGACGACCTCGCGGACTACCTGCCGCGCACGACGCGCAAAGCCGGACCGGGCGGGAATGTCTGGAAGCCGGTGCTCGACGAGGTGCGCAACGGCGGTGTGCTGGCCGAGGTGCTCACGACGCCGTTGATGGTTGCGCTCGCACGGCGCATCTACAGCGACACCCCTGACCACGATCCAGCCGAACTGCTGACGTTCGGCACCGCTGACGAGATCGAACGGCACCTGCTCGGCAGCTTCGTGCCCGCCGTCTACGGCGCCGACGCCGAGCAGGTGCGGCCGTGGCTCGGCCACCTCGCGCTGCACCTGAACCGGCTCGGGACCCACGACATCGCGTGGTGGCAGGTCGGGACGTCGTCGCGCCGGCGCGCGTCGATCATCGGGCTCGCCGTCGGGGTCGCGGTCGGCGTGACGGACCTGGTGGTCGAAGCCTTCATGGTCGGTGCGCTGGTCGTCAGGGGCCTGCTGTTCGCGTCGATGATCGGGCTGGCCACGGGCGTGGTCTTCGGGCTGGCGCACTGGTACGTGGCCCGGACCGCGCCGCTCGAACCCGTGCGCACCCGGCTGAGGTTGCGCGGCCGGGTGGGGAAGCGGGTGTGGTTGCGGGGACTGCTCGGGCTGGGGTTCGGCGGTGCGGTCGGCGCCGCGTACGGGGTGGTGCGGGCGGCGGCGTTCTGGCTGGTCACGCCCCTGTACGAGATGACTTCGGGGGTGCTGGTCGACGTCGGCGTGTTCGCGCTGGTGTTCGGACTCGGCGCCGCGGTGGTGTTCGGCCTGGTCGCGGCCCTCGAGTCGCCGCTGGACGTGCGCTCCGCGGGCAGCCCAGACGATCTGATCGAGGCGAACCGGCGCCACGTGCTGCGGCTGGTGTCGCTGTTCGTGCCGGTGTTCGCGGTGTTCGTCTCGATGGCCACCGGAGCTGTCGCGTTCGGGCTCACGGCGTTGCGGTTCGAGGTCGTGTGGTCGCCGATCACGGCGCTGAACCTCGGCCTCGTCGGCGGTGTCGGCGGCGGTCTGGCTTATGTGCTGAGCCTGACCGCGTGGGGGCAGTGGGTCGTGTTCGCGCGCGTGTGGCTGCCGCTGACCGGACGGCTGCCGTGGCGGTTGCCGGCCTTCCTCGACGACGCGTACCGGCGTGGCGTGCTGCGCCGGGCGGGCGCGGTCTACCAGTTCCGCCATGCCCGCCTCCAGGATCATTTCGCGCGTTTGCCCTGATGGGAGCGACCGGCCACAAGTGGCCGGTCGTCTGGCCTGTCCTTCGTTTGACCCGGCTGTGATCGTTTGCCGGGCCGGACGAAGGAGGGGGAATCCAGGGGTGTCAGGCAACGAGTCGCCGCCAACCGAGATCAACTGGGAGGCGTACAGCCACGAAGAACTCCACAGGATGCTGTGGCAGGACGCCGACGTCGCGGACGTGAGCACGGTCGCCGACGAGTGGACACGCCACCGCGCCGCGTTGGACACACACGCCGAAGTGCTCCGCGAACAACGCACCGCGCTGCTCGCCGGCTGGCACGGCGCCGCGGCGGAGGAGGCCGCGGCCAGGCTCACCACGCTGGCCGAGCGGATCGAGAAGATCAGCGAGCTGGCGGCGGCAGGGCAGCAGGCCGCGCAGGACTCGGCGGACGCACTGGCCGCCGCGCGGGCCGCGATGCCGCCGCCACCGCCGGCGGGGACGACGATGCCCGCGTTCGCGGGTCCGCCGGGCGTGCCGACACCGGTCGGGTCGCCGGATGCACGGGCTCTGTTCGGGGCACCGGCGGCTTTCGCGTTGCCGGACGCACCGGCTCCACTCGGCCTGCCGAGCGCGCCTGCCCCGTTCACAGCGTCGACGGCACCCGCCGCGTTCGAGTTGCCGAACGCCCTCGCGCCGTTCTCGCTACCCAGCGCACCCGCGCCCTTCGCGTTGCCCAGCGCGCCCGCGCCTTTCGCGTTGCCGAGCGCTCCTGCGATGCCAGCGGCCGGTTCGCCGGGGTTCAGCTTCTACTTCGGCGTCGCCACGGCCGACCAGCAGAAAGCCCAGGCCGTCCGTGCGATGCAGACCTACGAGTCCAGCCTCAACGGCAGCGGCCGGCTCATCGACGACGCCCGCGGCAACGTCCCCCAAGCCGCTCCCACGGCCCAGGCGGCGGCAGCGGCACCGGTGAAGACACCCAGCTCGGGTGGCGTGCCCTGGCAACGGCTCGTAGGCGGCGGCAGCGGTGGTTCGGTCGCCACGACGCGAGGTCCGGTCATCGGTGCCGGGAGTCCGATGAGCCCGGTGAGTCAGCAGACCCAGCTCAGCCCGGGTATGCGCACGGGCGTGATGTTCGGTCAGGCCGTTGGGCCGACGATCACCGGTTCGCCCATCGCGGACGCACGGTCTGCCGCGCAAAACGGCGCGATGGGGCAACCGCTCGGTGGGGCGCGCAAGGACGACGACCAGGAGCACGAGAACCAGATGCCGACGCTTGACCACGGGCTGTTCGCGGTGAACGACCGTGTGTCGCCGGCAGTGATCGGAGAGGAACAGTGACCAGCTTCGAGGTCGCGCCGGACGGGCTGCAGGACCGCATCAAGACGTTGACCCGGCTGGCCGAGCTGACAGGGGACCTGGTGGCGACCGCCAGCAGGCTGGCCGAGCGGCAGCCGTTGCTCGGGACCGCCCCGCCCGCCCAGGACCTGTCGAAACGGCTCAAGGCGGCCGGGTCGGGGCTCGCGGGCGAGGTGAGTGCGGCCGAACGTGAGGTGCGGGCGTTCCAGGAGATGCTCGCGCAGATCAGGAACACCTACACCGAGACCGACGCCGAGCAGGCGCGCAAGGCGGGGCGATGATCGCCTTCGACCTGGTGGAGATGGACCTGCTCGCCACGCACGCCGGGGTGCGCTGGCCGTTTCCGTTGCGGGTGCCGTCGTTCGGCAAGCTCGCGGACGAACGCGCCACGCTGCTCGCCGAGGCGGGGCACGGGCTGCAGGCCCGCGGGCTGGCAGAGGCGCACGGACCTACGGGTATGGCTGCCGCACTCGTCACCGCGCTGTGCGAACACACGGCCGTGGTCGACCTCGTAGTAAGAGGCACTGGTGCCGTCGCGATGGTGCACGGCGACGAGGCGATCGTGTGCACGCAGTCCGAGAGCACGGTCCGGGTGACGCACGTCGAGGCGGAGACCCTGGGCGATGAGCTCGTGGCGTTGGTGCCGGACCTGCGGCCCGCGCAGGTCATGCCGATCACGCTGCCGCCTGGCGCGAAGTTCGACCTCGAGGTCGTCGGGCAGGGCCAGGCCGGTGTGACGAAGGGCGGCCAGCGACAGGAGGTGTCCTGGTTGGACAGTGCGGGCGGCCGGGTCAGGGTGGATGTCTGCGACGACGGCTGGGTCAGCGTGAATCCCATGCGGCACAACGACCTGGTCCGTGCGATAGGTGAGCTCGCCGCGGTTGCGCGAGCCTAGAAGAGGGGGAGAAGTGGATCCAGCACAGTGGCTGGCGGACTACCAGGAACGCCTGGAGCGAGTGGCCTACAGCGCGCGCAGTGCCAGTGCGAGCCTGGCCGAGGTCGGGGCGAGTGCGACGTCGCCGCGCGGTGAGGTCACGGTGTCCGTCAACGCGGGTGGCGTGCTCGGTGACGTCGCGCTGACGCCGGCGGCGCGCAAGCTCGACGTCGACACGCTCGCGATGCTGATCGTCAGCACCGCGCGGGAGGCGCAACGGCTGGCGAGCGCCCGGATGACCGAGGTGATGGCGGACTACCTCGGCGAGAGCGACGCGCTGCACCAGGTCACGAAGCACCTGCCGGAGGCCGTGCGATGAGCTTCACGGTCGATCACGAGCAGTTGCGGCGCCACGCCGCGACGCTCACCGGGTACGCGGACCAGCTCTCCGCGACGGGAGGACGGCTGCCCGACCAGCTCGGCGGGGAGTCGCTGGGGTCGTTCGCACAGTTCATGACCACCGGCCTGAGCGGCTCGATGGGGGAGACCATGGGCGGCTTCGCGCACGTGGCGTCTACAATGGACAAAGTGGGCGAAGGCATGCGGCGCACCGCGGAGACCTACCAGCGCACCGACGAACGCAACGCCGAGACCGTCACGGGGGCCGGCCGATGACCGCCACCGCGACGGACGCGGGCACGATTGCCGCGCTGCTCAACGAACTCCGCACCACCACCAAGGCCATCGCCGGCGACGAATGGCTGTCGGCGGACCTCGCGGCCACGCCCAAGGCACCGATCGGCGAACTCGGCTCGAACGGCAAACCGTTGCAGGCCTTGGACAGCGCGGGCGTCGGTTTTCTCACGCCGATGATCTCGTTTCTGGAAGAGCCGCTGAACCAGCTCAAGGGCAACCCGGACGGCGTCCAGCAGGGCGCGGGGGAGTTCCAGAACGCGAGCAAGGCCGCGACCACGCTGGCCGACGAGTACAGCGCGAAAGCGAAGAGCGAGACCGACAGCTGGACCGGTGACAGCGCGACCGACTACGCCAAGACCGGCAAGGAACTGGTCGACGGCGTGCTGTCCGTCGCCGAGACCGCGCTGACCAACGCGAGCGCGCTGATCAAGGCCGGTGAGGTGGTGGCCCAGGTCGTCGCCGAGGTCACCCGGCTGATCACCGAGGCGATCGGCAAGATCGTGCCGATCATGACCGAGGCGATCGCGGCGGCACCGTCGACGTTCGGGCAGAGCATCGCCGTCGCCATCCCGCAGTGCGTGCAGATCGCCGTCGAGTGCGGGGTGCAGATCGCGGCGAAGCTCGGTGAGCTGCTGGCGAGCGGCGAGAACCTGATCAAACTGGTCGAGGGCGCGCAGGCCGTGCTGAAGATCGTGAAGCAGGCGCTGTCGGTCATCGGCGATCAGGCCCAAGGCGGTTCGGCCCAGGACGGTTCGGCGCAGCTGCCGACAGCGAAGGAGGTGACCGCGTGAAGCGCATCGCCGCGCTCGTCTGCGCGTTCCTGCTCGTCGGCGTCGCACCGGCGAAGGCCGACGACGGCGTGCAGACCGTGCTCAACCAGTACCAGGCGCAGGCCGGTCCAGGCGCCGCCGTGCACTACCGCGCGGGCACGCTGTCGGCCGGCACCGCGAAGATCCACGAACAACGCGTGATCACCAGCGGCGACCACTTCCGGATCGGCAGCCAGACCAAGACGTTCACCGCCGCGGTGGTCCTCCAGCTCGTCGACGAACACCGCGTCGAGCTGGACGCGCCGATCTCCCGGTACCTGCCCGGCGTGGTCACCGGCAACTACAACGGCGACGTGATCACCGTTCGTCAGCTGTTGCAGCACACCAGCGGCCTGGTGAACTACGTCCGCGACGCGCAGGCGAACCCCGACGGCACGTTCACCCTCGCCGAACTGGTCCGTTCGGCGATGGACGAGCCTGCCCAGTCCGCACCCGGTGCCGCCCAGAACTACTCCAACGTCGGCTTCCTGGTGCTGGGCATGCTGATCGAACGCCTCACCGGCAAGCAGGCGGGTGACGCGATCACCGAGCGGATCATCAGCCCGCTCGGTCTGACGCGGACGAAGTTCCCGGCACCGGGAAACCGGGCGCTGCCAACGCCTTTCCTTCCGGGTTACCTCGGCGGCCGCCTCGGCCCGATCTTCTTCTGGACCGAGGCGACCACCGCGATCGAGCTGTCGTTCTGGAGCACCGCCGGCTCGATGTCGTCCACTTTGGACGACCTGCAGCGCTTCTACCGGGCGCTGATCAACGGCCAGGTCGTCTCACCCGCGGCACTGGCCGAGATGAAGCAGACCTGGGGCCAGAACGGCACGTACGGGCTCGCGCTGGTCAAGCTGCCGTTGACCTGCGGCGGTGTGGCGTGGGGTCACAACGGCGCCCTGCCCACCGGCCACCACTCGTTCACGCTCGTCACCGACGACGGCAGGTTCGCGTCGGTGGTGACCAACACGAACGGGATGAACTCGACCCCGTCCTCGTTCGACGTGGCGAACAAGGCACTCTGCGCCTAGCTCGTCCTCCGAGTGCGGCTTCTGGCGTCTGCAAGTACCACCAACTCAACATCAACAGACGCACAACCACACCCAACCTGTTCGGCACTCGCCGAACAGGTTGGGTGTGGTTACAGGCGATTCGATCAAGAGTTGGTGGTACTTGCAGACGCCCAGGTGGTCTGAGGCTGGGCGCTAGCTGGTCAGGATGGCCCGTGCGAGTGCGGCGGTCTCCGACGGCGTCTTGCCGACCTTGATCCCGACCGCCTCCATGGCCTGCTTCTTGGCCTCCGCCGTGCCCGAGGACCCCGAGACGATGGCGCCCGCGTGGCCCATCGTCTTGCCCTCGGGCGCGGTGAAGCCGGCGACGTAGCCGACGACGGGCTTGGACACGTTGTCCCGCACGAACTCCGCCGCCCGTTCCTCCGCGTCACCACCGATCTCGCCGATCATCACGATGAGCTCGGTCTCCGGATCGGCCTCGAACGCCGCGATCGCGTCGATGTGCGTGGTGCCGACGATCGGGTCGCCGCCGATGCCGACGCACGTGGTGAAGCCGAAGTCCTTCAGCTCGTGCATCAGCTGGTAGGTCAGCGTTCCCGACTTCGACACCAGCCCGATCGACCCGGGCTTGGTGATGTCGGCCGGGATGATGCCCGCGTTGGACTTGCCCGGGCTGATGATGCCCGGACAGTTCGGGCCGATGATCCGCGTCGACTTGCCCTGCTTCGACATGCTCTGCGCATGGGCCCAGAACTGTGCCGTGTCGTGGACCGGGACGCCCTCGGTGATGACCACCGCGAGGCCCATCCCCGCGTCGATCGCCTCGATCACCGCGTCCTTCGTGAACGCGGGCGGGACGAAGAGCACCGACACGTTCGCGCCGGTCTGTTCCATCGCCTCGGCTACGGTGCCGAACACCGGCAGCGTCACGTCGTCGAAGTCCACGGACGTGCCGGCCTTGCGCGCGTTCACGCCACCGACGACCTGCGTGCCGGCCGCGAGCATCCGCCGGGTGTGCTTGGCGCCCTCCGACCCGGTCATGCCCTGCACGATCACGCGGCTGTGCTCGTCGAGGAAGATCGCCATCAGGACTCCTTACCGGCGCCGGCGAGCGCGGCGGCACGGCCCGCCGCGTCGTCCATCGTGAGCGCCACGGTGATCAGCGGGTGTCGTGCTTCGTCGAGGATGCGGTGGCCGGCCTCGGCGTTGTTGCCGTCGAGCCGCACCACCAGCGGCTTGTCGGCGCGGTCGCCCAGCAGCCCGAGTGCCTGCACGATTCCGTTGGCCACCGCGTCGCACGCGGTGATGCCGCCGAAGACGTTCACGAACACGCTGCGCACCGACGGGTCGGACAGGATGACGTCGAGGCCGTCGGCCATCACCTGGGCCGAGGCGCCGCCGCCGATGTCGAGGAAGTTCGCGGGCGCGGCACCGGCCAGCGCCACGACGTCCAATGTGGACATGACGAGGCCCGCGCCGTTGCCGATGACGCCGACCGAGCCGTCGAGCTTGACGTAGTTCAGGCCCTTCTCGGCGGCGCGCACCTCCAGCGGGTCGCCCTCTGCTCTCGCGTCTGGACGAGAGTGCCGGAAGGACGCGTTGTCGTCCAGGGTCACCTTGCCGTCGAGCGCGATGATCCGGCCGTCTTTGGTGCGCGCCAGCGGATTCACCTCGACGAGGGTCGCGTCCTCGGAAACGAAGACCTTCCACAGGGCGGAAGCGACGGCGTTCACCTTTTCGGCGATTTCCGGTGGGAACACCGCAGATGCGTCAAAGGTCGAAGCTGGCATTCGAGTGATGGAGTCCGCCATCTCCTCGATCTCCATGCCGCCGGTGGCCGACGCCATGCCGATGAACGTCCTGTTGGCACGATCGAGAAGGAACGACAGGTAGTACTCCTCCGCGATCTCGCTCGCCTCGGTCACCAGCACCTTGTGCACGGTGTGGCCCTTGATGTCCATCCCCAGGACGGCCGAGGCCGCCGACGCTGCTTCGTCGGGCGTCGAAGCGAGTTTGATGCCGCCGGCCTTGCCGCGCCCGCCGGTCTTCACCTGAGCCTTGACCACCACGGTGCCGCCCAGGGTTGCGGCTGCCTCGCGCGCGGATTCAGGAGTGTCCGCCACGAAACCCCGCGGAACGGGCACTCCGCAACGCTCGAAGAGGTCCCGCGCCTCGTGTTCGAAAAGATCCACCGTCTACGTCCTCTCGCCGAAAACTTGCGGCCATCTATGGACATCCGGTTGGTAGCGGAGTAACGATATGCCTACCTCATACGGTATGCAATCTACAGTCGAAGCGCCAAGGGGAGCTGATCGCCGATGACGAGTTCCGCGGAGCCAGGGTCGGATTCCGGGTCGGACTCTGGGTCGATTTCCGGGGGCCACCTGGTCGCCAAAGCCCTCAAGGCCGAGGGCGTCGACACGATTTTCACGCTGTGCGGCGGCCACATCATCGACATCTATGACGGCTGCGTGGATGAGGGCATCGCCGTCATCGACGTCCGGCACGAACAGGTCGCGGCCCACGCGGCCGACGGCTACGCCCGCATCACCGGCAAGCCCGGTTGCGCCGTCGTGACCGCGGGCCCCGGTACCACCGACGCCGTCACGGGCGTCGCCAACGCGTTCCGCGCGGAGAGCCCGATGCTGCTGATCGGCGGCCAGGGTGCGTTGAGCCAGCACAAGATGGGCTCACTGCAGGATCTCCCGCACGTCGACATGATGACGCCGATCACCAAGTTCGCCGCGAACGTCCCGCACACCGCCCGCATCGCGGACATGGTGTCGATGGCGTTCCGAGAGGCGAACGCCGGCGCGCCCGGCCCGGCGTTCCTGGAGATCCCGCGCGATGTCCTGGACGCCAAGGTGCCGGTCAGTACCGCACGAGTACCGGAAGCGGGTCACTACCGCGCGTCCACGCGCAGCGTCGGTGACCCGGCGGACATCGAGAAGCTCGCGGACCTGCTGGTGCACGCCAGGAAACCGGCGATCCTGCTGGGCAGCCAGGTGTGGACGACGCGCGCCACGGACTCCGCGATCGAGCTCGTCCGCAGCCTCAACATCCCCGCCTACATGAACGGCGCGGGTCGCGGCACCCTGCCTCCTGGCGACCCGCACCACTTCCAGCTGTCGCGCCGCTACGCCTTCGACAACGCCGACGTGATCGTCATCGTCGGCACCCCGTTCGACTTCCGGATGGGCTACGGGCGCAGGCTTTCCGCGAACGCGACGGTCGTCCAGATCGACCTCGACTACCGCACCGTCGGCAAGAACCGCGACGTCGACCTCGGCATCGTCGGCGACGCGGACCTGGTGCTCTCCAGCGTCACGCAGGCCGCGTCCGGTCGTGAGGACAACGGCGCGATGGGCCGCAAGGTGTGGCTGGAGGAACTGCAGGCGGTCGAGGAGAAGGCCCGGCTGAAGCGCTCGGAGCACCTGCTGTCCGAGGACATGCCGATCCACCCGTACCGCCTGGTGAGCGAGATCAACGACTTCCTCACCGAGGACTCCATCTACATCGGCGACGGCGGCGACGTCGTCACGTTCTCCGGCCAGGTCGTGCAGCCGAAGTCGCCCGGCCACTGGATGGACCCGGGTCCACTCGGGACGCTCGGCGTCGGCATCCCGTTCGTGCTGGCCGCCAAGCTCGCCCGGCCCGAAAAGGAAGTCGTGGCGCTCTTCGGTGACGGTGCGTTCAGCCTCACCGGCTGGGACTTCGAGACGCTCGTCCGCTACAACCTGCCATTCGTCGGCATCGTCGGCAACAACTCGTCGATGAACCAGATCCGCTACGGCCAGGCCGCGAAGTACGGCCTGGAGCGCGAGCGCGTCGGCAACACGCTCGGCGACGTCAAGTACGACCAGTTCGCCAAGATGCTCGGCGGCTACGGCGAGGAAGTGCGTGATCCCAAGGACATCGGCCCTGCACTGCAGCGCGCCCGCGAGTCGGGCAAGCCCTCGCTGATCAACGTGTGGATCGACCCCGACGTGTACGCGCCCGGAACCATGAACCAGACGATGTACAAGTAGGTGAGCTGACCAAAATGGGTAAAACACCGACCAAGGCCCTGGAGGGCGTCAAAGTCCTCGACATGACGCACGTGCAGTCCGGACCGTCGTCGACCCAGCTGCTCGCCTGGCTGGGCGCGGACGTCATCAAGCTGGAAACGCCGGGACGCGGTGACATCACCCGCGGCCAGCTGCGCGATCTGCCCGAAGTGGACAGTCTTTACTTCACGATGCTCAACTGCAACAAGCGGAGCATCACGCTCAACATGAAGGCCCCGGAAGGCAAGGAGGTCTTCGAGAAGCTCGTCGCCGACGTCGACATCCTCGTCGAGAACTTCGGCCCCGGTGTCGTCGAACGCTTCGGCTACCCCTGGGAGAAGCTGCACGAGCTCAACCCCGAGCTGATCTACGCGTCGATCAAGGGCTTCGGCCCCGGCCGCTACGCCGACTTCAAGGCGTACGAGGTGATCGCGCAGGCCATGGGCGGCTCGATGAGCACCACCGGCTTCGAGGACGGCCCACCGCTCGCGACCGGTTCCCAGATCGGTGACTCGGGAACCGGAATCCACCTGGTGGCCGCGATCCTGGCCGCGCTGTACCAGAGGACCAACACCGGACGCGGCCAGCGCGTCCAGGTGGCCATGCAGGACGCGGTGCTCAACTTGTGCCGGGTGAAGCTGCGCGACCAGCAGCGGCTCGCCCACGGGCCGCTGGGGGAGTACCCGAACGAGCAGTTCGGGGACGAGGTTCCCCGCTCCGGCAACGCATCCGGTGGTGGCCAGCCCGGCTGGGCGGTGCGCTGTGCCCCCGGCGGCCCCAACGACTACATCTACGTGATCATCCAGCCGGTCGGGTGGAAGCCGCTGACCGAGCTGATCGGCAGGCCCGAGCTCGCCGAGGACCCGGCCTGGGCCACGCCCGAGGTCCGGCTCTCGAAGCTGGACAAGGCGTTCGCGCTGATCGAGGAGTGGACGGAGAAGCACACCAAGTGGGAGGTGATGGACAAGCTCAACGCCCACAACATCCCGTGCGGACCCATTCTGTCCACAAAGGAGATCATCGAGGACGAGACGCTGGCAGAGCTGGGCACCGTCGTCGAGGTCGACCACCCGGAGCGCGGCACGTTCAAGACGGTCGGCAACCCGCTCAAGCTCTCCGACTCGGTCGTCGAGGTGCAGCGCCCGCCGCTGCTCGGTGAGCACAACGACGAGGTGCTCGGTGCGCTGGGCTACAGCGCCGACCGGCTGGCCGGACTCCGCGCGGCCGGCGTCATCTAACCGCCCAGAACATCCCAGGGAGACGAAATCTCATGCCGGACAACGGCTACGACCGCGCCGCGGTCGAGAACGTACTCGCGAAGGTGCGGGCGGAGGGACGGTCGTCGCTCACCGCACCGGAGGGCAAGCGGGTCTGCGACGCCTACGGGATCGCGACCCCGGCCGAGGCGCTGGCGAAGTCGTCGGAGGGCGCGGTCGCGTTCGCCGAGGAGATCGGCTACCCGGTCGTGCTCAAGATCGTCTCACCGGACATCCTGCACAAGACCGAGGCCGGCGGTGTGCTGGTGGGCCTGCGGAACTCGGGCGAGGTCGCCGAGGGCTACCGCACGATCATCCACAACGCGAAGAACTACAAGGGGGACGCCGAGATCACCGGCGTCCAGGTCCAGCAGCAGCTGCCGATCGGGAAGGACGTCCACGAGGTCATCGTGGGCGCCACCACCGACGAGACGTTCGGCAAGATCGTCGCGTTCGGTCTCGGCGGTGTGCTGGTCGAGGTGCTCAAGGACGTCACGTTCCGGCTGGCGCCCACGAGTGCCTCCGAGGCCCTGTCGATGGTCAACGGCATCGCGGCCGCGGAGATCCTGCGGGGTGTCCGCGGTGCTGCCGGTGTCGACACGCACCGGCTCGCCGACCTGATCAGCCGGGTGTCCGATCTGGTCACCGACTTCCCTCAGCTCGCCGAGGTCGACCTGAACCCCGTGCTGGCAACGCCTTCCGGGGCCACCGCGGTCGACGTGCGGATCCTGGTGGACGAGAACGCCGCCAAGGAACCGCACCGGTTCACCCAGGACGAGATCCTCACCTCGATGAACCGGATCATGAAGCCGGCCGCCGTCGCCGTGATCGGTGCCTCGAACGAAGAGGGCAAGATCGGCAACTCGGTGATGAAGAACCTCGTCAACGGCGGGTTCCAGGGCGAGATCTACCCGATCAACCCCAAGGCCGACGAGATCCTCGACCGCAAGGCGTTCGCGAGCATCGCGGACGTGCCGGGCGACATCGACGTCGCGGTGTTCGCGATCCCGGCGAAGTTCGTGGCGGCCGCGCTGGAGGAGGTCGGCAAGAAGGGCGTCGCCGGCGCGATCATGATCCCGTCCGGCTTCGGTGAAACGGGCAACCAGGAGCTGCAGGACGAGATCGTCACGATCGCGCGCAAGCACGGCGTGCGCATCCTCGGTCCGAACATCTACGGCTACTACTACACGCCGGAGAACCTCTCAGCGACGTTCTGCACGCCGTACGACGTCAAGGGCGGAGTGGCCCTGTCGTCGCAGAGCGGCGGAATCGGCATGGCGATCCTCGGATTCAGCCGTTCCGCGGGAATGGGCGTCTCCGCGATCGTGGGCGTGGGCAACAAGGCCGACATCGACGAGGACGACCTGCTCACGTTCTTCGAGCAGGACCCGAACACCCAGCTCGTCGCGATGCACCTGGAAGACCTGAAAGACGGTCGTTCCTTCGCGGACACGGCAAAGCGGGTCTCGGCCAAGAAACCGGTCGTGGTGCTCAAGGCCGGACGAACCGACCAGGGCGCCAAAGCGGCCAGCTCGCACACCGGCGCACTGGCGGGCAACGACCGGGTCTACGACGACATCCTCAAGCAGAGCGGCGTGATCCGCGCACCCGGCCTGAACGACTTGCTGGAGTACGCGCGCGGCATCCCGCTGCTGGCCACGCCGAAGGGTGAGAACGTCGTCATCATCACCGGCGCGGGCGGCTCCGGTGTGCTGCTCTCGGACGCCTGTGTGGACAACGGGTTGTCCCTCATGGAGATTCCGGACGATCTGGACGCGGCGTTCCGGAAGTTCATCCCGCCGTTCGGCGCGGCGGGCAACCCGATCGACATCACCGGCGGGGAACCGCCCTCGACGTACCGGAACACGATCGCGCTCGGTCTCGCGGACGACCGCATCCACTCGTTGATCCTGGGCTACTGGCACACCATCGTCACGCCACCGATGGTGTTCGCGAAGCTCGTGGTCGACGTCGTGGAGGAGTACCGGGCGAACGGAATCCACAAGCCCGTCGTCGCCTCGCTCGCCGGCGACGTCGAGGTGGAGGAGGCCAGCGAGTACCTGTACCGGAACGGGGTAGTTGCGTATCCGTACACAACGGAGAAACCTGTCGCAGTACTGGGCGCGAAGTACCGGTGGGCACGTGCCGCCGGACTCCTGGGCTAGCAACAGGCTTTTTGTGTAGCAAGGGAGAGATGGCCCGTCCGCGACCGTGACACGCCCACGGTCGCGAACCCGCCAGGGAGGTCAACGAAGACAGCCGGTCCTCTGGAGGTTGTTAACCGTGGATGATCCAAATCTGGCTGCTCGCACGGATGTCAGCACGCCACCTGAGAAGGAACGTGTCTGGCCCGCGGGCAAGCTGGAAGCGATGCCCATCAGGAAACTCCCCGACGCACCACCGTCGATCCACCTGCTCGGCCCCACGGTGTTCCTGGTGGCGCTCGGCGTGGGCATGGGCGAGTCCTACATGTGGCCGCGCCTGGTGCTGGTCTTCGGACCGGACATCAGGTGGCTATTCCTGATCGGCGTGACGCTGCAGGCCGTCGTCATGCTCGAGATGGCGAGGTACGCGATGGCGACGGGGGAGAGCATCTTCTTCGGCGCCGCACGCGTGTTCAAACCGATCATGTGGTTCTTCTTCGTAGTCGCGATACTCGTCTACATCTGGCCGGGCCATCTCTCCGCCGGGGCGGCGGCCCTGGAAAAGATCACCGGCATACCGTGGACGGTCTCGGCGTGTGTCGGCCTGATACTGGTCGGGGTGCTGTTCAGCCTCGCCAAGGTCATCTACAACCTGCTCGAGAACCTGCTGTCCATCCTCATCGGACTGCTCGTCGTCAGCACCGCGGTGGTGGCGGCGATGGTCGGCACGTGGGGCGACCTGACCAGCACGATCAGCGGCATGTTCCAGTTCGGGTACTTCCCGGCACAGGCCATGTCGCCGGAGTGGTTCCCGATCATCGTCGGCTCGATCGCGTTCGCGGGACCGTCCGGCATGCAGCAGATGTGGTACACGCTGCACCTGCGGGACAGCGGGGCCGGCATGGGCGCGCACATCCCGAAGGTCCGGGGGCTGCGGCACGCGGGCGAGGAAGAGCAGATGCCGGCCCGCGGCTTCATGTTCGACACCGACGACAAGGCGGAGCTGGCCAAGTGGAAGGGCTGGCGCCGCTGGGTGACGTTCGACGCCCTGTTGTTGTTCTGGGGCATCACGATGCTCGTCACGGTTTCTTTCACGGTCCTCGCGCAGTCGGCGAGTCGCACGAGTCCGGACGTCAAAGCACTCATCGAGTCCGGTGAACGGGAGGCGGCACTCAACGCCATGTCGGACGCCTTCGCGTCAGCCGGCGGACCGGTGCTCGGTGCGGTGTTCCTGGGGTTCATCGCGTTGATCGGCCTGAACGCCACACTGGGCCTGTTCGACTCGTTCTCCCGCGGCCAGGCGGACATGACGTACCACTTCGTGAAGGGCGCGAAGAGGTTCCGCATGTCGCACCTCTACGCGGGATTCCTCTGGGGTGTCATCACGTTCGGCATCCTGATCCTGTTGTTCGGACCGGCCGACGGACCGGGCGCGATCCTCGACGTGCTCGCGTTCCTGTCGACGTTCGCCATGGGCGCCTACTGCGTGGTGCTCCTGCTGGTGAACAACCGGATGTTGCCCAAACCCATCCGCCCCAAGCTGATCACGAACATCATCATCGGCTTCGGCGCGGTGTTCTACCTGGGCATGCTGTTCTTCAGTCTCGTCAAATTCGGCGTAGTGGTGGGCTGAGATGCAGATCCGCGAAGGCTTTCTCAAAGAAGCGGTGCCCGGCGCGTTCGTCGGTCTCGCCGCGGGGCTCATCGCGGGAGGGCTGGCCGCGCTCGTCGGCCAGCCGCTCGGGTGGGCTCTCGTCACGATGGTGGCGCTCGGACTGCCGCTGGGCGCGTTCGGTGGCGGTTTCGGCCTGCTGGTGGCGGCAGGCCGGCTCCCGGCCGGCCGGTTCGCTCCGGTGGCTCTCTACTGGCTCGTGGCGTTCCCATTGGCCAGGCTCATCCACGAGACCACTGTGAGCCTCGTGCTCACCGGTCAGGTTCGACTGCCCTCGGACCTGGCCGGTTTCCTCGCCTACCAAGGGATCGTGAGCTTCGGCTGGGCCATCGGTTTCCTGTGGCTGCACGAGCGCATCTCGATGCGTCTCCGTGCGCGAGCCACCGCCTCCCGCTGACCTTCCCTTCCGCCGAAGGAGCCAAGGATGTTGGATCTGCCCGTCTGGGTGTGGCTCGCGACCATGGGCGGCATCGCCGCGGTGATCGCGTTCGACTTCTATCTGGTGGCACGCAAACCGCACGAGCCGTCGTTCCGCGAATCGTTGTACTGGGTGCTCTTCTACGTCGGCCTGGCCGTCGTGTTCGGACTCGGCGTCACGTTGTTCGCCGGGCCCGGCCACGGCGGTGAGTTCTTCGCCGGCTGGATCACCGAGTACTCGCTGAGCGTCGACAACCTGTTCGTGTTCGTGCTCATCATGGCCAGGTTCGCGGTGCCGCGGGAGTACCGGCAAAAGGTGCTCATCGTCGGCATCATCCTGGCGTTGTTGCTGCGAGCCGTGTTCATCGCTCTGGGTGCACAGGCGATCTCGCGGTTCGACTGGCTGTTCTACCTGTTCGGCGCCTTCCTGATCTTCACCGCGTGGAAGTTGTTGCGGCAGGAGGAGACCGAGGAGGCCGAGTTCTCCGAGAACGCCGCGTTGCGCGCGGTGAAGAAGGTCGTGCCGGCCACGACGACCTACCACGGTGCCGCGTTGACGGCACGCATCGACGGCAAGCGCGTCGTGACGCCGATGCTGATCGTGATGGTCGCGGTGGGCACCACGGACCTGCTGTTCGCGGTGGACTCGATCCCGGCGATCTTCGGCCTCACCAAGGAGCCCTACCTGGTGCTGACCGCCAACGCGTTCGCGTTGATGGGCCTGCGCCAGTTGTTCTTCCTGGTGGGCGGCCTGCTGGATCGCCTGGTGCACCTGAGCAAGGGCCTTGCGGTGGTGCTCGCGTTCATCGGGTTCAAGCTCATCTTCGAGGCGATGCACCACCACGGTGTCTCGTGGGCTCCGGAGATCCCGATCGTGGTGTCTCTCGGGGTCATCGTGGCCACGCTCGCCGTCACCACGGTGTGGAGCCTGCACACCTCACGGCGGGCCGCCCGGTCCGCGGTGGAGGGTGCGGAGAGTGCACAAAGGAGCGAGGACGCTCCGGTGAAGGACAATCAGCCGTGAATCGTGTGGCCCTCGGCGCCCTTCCCCTGAGAGTCGGGGCGCAGCGTCTTGGCCACGGCCGCGACGGCCTCGGCGTCCCTGCGCTGCTCGTTCAGCGCGGTGGACAGTCCGAGGCCGATCGCGCGGCCGTCGGCGGAGGCACCCGCGCGCGGCTGGGTGAGCGAACGCGCGAAGTTCTTCAAGCGGGACATGGTGTTCCTCCTGTCGATGGTCGTGGCTCCCGGGGCGCGCAGAAGCCCAACAGGCTCTGTGGCACGGGAGGAGCAGGGGTGCGGCCGGGGTCTTGTCCACCGGCTGCCCATTGCGTGGGTACCCGGTGGGAAACCTCTTGCGGGTCTCCGTTGATCCCGCCCCTGCTGACATTCAGCATACTGCGTTTTGTATGCAATCCACTGCCATCGTGTCGCGGATCACCCGTGCGGCACCAAATGACCGATTTCGGGTGATCTGCGCGTAATGACTCAGTCGCTCTCCGTGGTGTTCTCGGACGTCCTGCTGTCGTGATACGTCTGCCTGGTCTGCTCCGCGTGGCGGTGCATGACCTCGCCGGCTCGCTCTACGTCACCATCGGCGATGGCGGCGACCAGGTCGGCGTGCTCGTTCCACGAGTCGTGGCTGCGCGGGCGGGCGATCGGGGTGTAGTACCAGCGCACCCGGCGGTCGACCAGCCCGATCATCTCGGACAGGACCTTGTTGCGGCCGATCGCCGCGACGGCCGCGTGCAGATCGGCGTTCGCCTTGACCAGGCGTTCGACGTTCGCCGTGACGAGTGCCTCCTCGCCGGACCGCTGCAGCTTCTTGAGGATCTTCACGTCGGACGCGGTGGCGTGTTCGGCGGCGAGCTTGGCGGAGTAGGTCTCCAGCACGCTGCGCACGGCGAGCAGCTGGTCGGCCTCCTCCTCGGTCGGGGTGTGCACGAAGGCGCCCTGGGCGGGGCGCAGGTCGACCCACCCGTCGGTCTGGAGTCGCTGCAGGGCCTCGCGCACCGGCTGCCTGCTCACGCCCAGGTACTCGGCGAGCTCGGCCTCGACCAGGTGCTGGCCGGGTGCGAGGGTGCGGTTGATGATGAGCTCGAGCAGGGCGTCGTAGACGGCTTGACGCAACGGTGCGGGCCGTTCTACCCGGCGGCTGGCCGCGGCGCTGAGCGAGCCGCGGGCGGCCCGGCGGCCACTGGGTGGGGAAGTCATGCCGGACAGAATACAGCTTTTGGTATGCAAAAAGCACTTCTACCGCTGTGGCCGTGTTGTCCGTATACTGTATGCAATCTTTGGAGCGGGGCGTGCTATGAAGATCGCTGTTCTCGGAGCTGGAGCGATCGGTGCCTACGTCGGTGCGGCCTTGCATCGTGCGGGCGTGGAAGTCCACCTGATCGCGCGTGGAGCCCACCTCGCCGCAATGCGGGAGCACGGCGTTCGGGTGCTGAGTCCGCGTGGTGACTTCACCGCGCGGCCACATGCGACGGACGCACCGTCGGAGGTGGGCGAGGTCGACTACGTGTTCCTCGGCCTGAAGGCGTACTCGTACGCTTCCTCGGGCGATCTGCTGGCACCGTTGCTGGGGCCGGACACCGCCGTGATCGCGGCGCAGAACGGGATCCCGTGGTGGTACTTCCACGGCATGACCGGCCACCCCCTGGAGGGGCAGCGGATCGAGGCCGTGGACCCCGGTGGCTCGGTCACGGCCGTGCTGCCCATGGAACGGGCGATCGGCTGTGTCGTCTACTGCTCGACCGAGATCGAGGCACCCGGTGTCATCCGGCACCTGGAAGGCACCCGGTTCTCCATCGGCGAGCCGGATCGGTCGATCTCGCCGCGCTGTGTGGCGTTGAGCGAGGCGATGATCGCGGGCGGGCTGAAGTGCCCGGTGGAGAAGGACGTCCGCGAGGACATCTGGATCAAGCTGATGGGCAACGTGGCGTTCAACCCGTTGAGCGCCCTGACCCGCGCGACCATGGTGGAGATCTGCGAGCACGACGACAGCCGTGACCTGGTGGCCCAGATGATGGCCGAGACCCTGACCATCGCGCGGGCCGCGGGCTGTGATCCGCAGATCTCGATCGACAAGCGCATCGACGGCGCCCGGCGGGTCGGGCACCACAAGACGTCGATGCTGCAGGACCTCGAAGCCGGCAAACGGCTGGAGATCGACGCGATCATCGGCGCCGTGGTGGAGATCGCCGAGCTGACCCGCGTGCCGGCACCGACGCTGCGGCACGTCTACGCGGCGATCGACCTGCTCTCGCGCACGTCGCTGGTGTCCTGAGTTGCTGCTGCGACAGCTGGAATACCTGGTCGCCCTGGCCCGTGAACGCCACTTCGCGCGCGCCGCGGAGGCCTGTCACGTGTCCCAGCCGTCGTTGTCGGCGGCGATCAGCAAGCTCGAACGCGAGCTCGGGGTGCCGATCGTGTCCCGTGGCCGCCGGTTCGAGTCGCTGACGCCCGAGGGGGAACGGGTCCTGCTGTGGGCACATCGCATGCTCGCGGACCGCGACGCCTTGCAGCAGGACCTGTCACGCATGCGCGAATCCCTGTCAGGCGTTTTGCGGATCGGCGCCATCCCGACGGCGTTGCCGGCCGCGCCGTTGCTGACCACGCCGTTCTGCGAGCGGCATCCGCACGTGCGGATCACGCTGGAGTCGTTGTCGTCGCGCGAGATCGTGCGGCGGCTCGACGAGTTCGAGCTCGACATCGCGATGACCTACGTCGACAGCACGGTTCGCGCGATGCCGTTGTACGAGGAGCGCTATGTGCTCCTGACACCTGCCGACGAGGAGATCGCCTCTCGTCCGGTGGCACGGTGGGCTGACGTCGCCGCGCTGCCGTTGTGCCTGCTGACGTCCAAGATGCGCAACCGCCGGATACTGGACGGCATCTTCGCGGACGCCGGTGTGCAGCCCGTGCCGGTGATCGAGGCGGACACCGTGGCGACCCTGTACGCCCACGTGGCAACGAGGAAGTGGTCGAGCGTCATCGCGCACGCCTGGTTGCAGATGTTCGGAACGCCCGAGGGCATGCGCGTCGTGCGGATCGAGGATCCGCAGCGCGTGCCGCAGATCGGCCTGGTAGTGGGTGAGCAGGTCTCGATGCTGGCGCGGGCGATGCTCGGGCTCACGCGGGGCCTGGACGTGCGCGGGGAGCTGGAACGCATGCTGCACAAGCATCTTGATAGACGCGACCTATGACCGCATAGGAACTTTCGCTTGGACGCCAAGGGTGTTCGGCGCCGATGCTCGAGGGCATGAAGATTCTCTGCGTTCTCTACGACGACCCGGTGTCCGGCTACCCGAAGACCTACGCCAGGGACGACCTTCCGGAACTGCCCGGGTATCCCGGCGGCCAGACGTTGCCCACTCCGTCCTCTGTGGACTTCACGCCCGGTCACCTGCTCGGCAGCGTGTCCGGTGAGCTGGGCCTGCGCTCGTTCCTGGAGTCCCAGGGCCACGAACTGGTCGTCACCTCGGACAAGGACCGCGACGGCTCGGAGTTCGACCGCCACCTGGCCGACGCGGACGTCGTGATCTCCCAGCCGTTCTGGCCCGCCTACCTGACCGCCGAACGCTTCGCCCGCGCACCTCGGCTCAAGCTCGCGCTGACCGCCGGCATCGGTTCCGACCACGTCGACCTGGACGCGGCCATCGCGCACGGCGTCACCGTCGCCGAGGTGACCTACTGCAACAGCATCAGCGTCGCCGAGCACGTGGTGATGTCGATCCTCAACCTGGTCCGCAACTTCGTTCCCTCGCACCAGATCGTGCTGGACGGCGGCTGGAACATCGCCGACGCCGTGGCTCGCTCGTACGACGTCGAGGGCATGCACGTCGGCACGGTCGCGGCCGGCCGCATCGGGTTGGCGGTCTTGAAGCGCTTGGCGCCGTTCGACATGCACCTGCACTACACCGACCGGCACCGGCTGCCCCGAGAGGTGGAGGAGGAGCTGAACCTGACCTTCCACGCCTCGGCCGCGGACATGGTGCCGCACTGCGACGTCGTGACGATCAACGCGCCGCTGCACCCCGAGACCGAGGGTCTGTTCGACGACGAGCTCATCGCGACGATGAAGCGCGGCGCCTACCTCATCAACACCGCACGGGCGCGGATCGCCGACCGGGACGCGGTGGTGCGTGCCCTGCAGAGCGGCCGGCTGGCCGGGTACGCGGGCGACGTGTGGTTCCCGCAGCCCGCGCCGTCCGACCACCCGTGGCGCACGATGCCGAACCACGGCATGACACCGCACATCTCGGGCAGCTCGCTGTCGGCGCAGGCCCGGTATGCCGCGGGTACCAGGGAGATCCTGGAGTCGTTCTTCGCGGGCACGCCGATCCGTGACGAGTACCTGATCGTCGACGGCGGCAAGCTCGCGGGTACGGGAGCCCACTCCTACGCCGTCCGCGGCTGACCTGGTTGAATGCCTCCAGATTCAGGTTTCTGGGGGAGCAGGGTGAACATGAGGATTTGTGCTGCCGTCATGGCCGTGGTGGCTCTGACCGCGGGGTGCGCGACGGTGGCGCCGGTGACGCCAACGGCGCCGCCGCCGACCACCACCAGTTCGGTGGTCCCTCCCACGCCGGCCGAGCTGGATCAGCGTGCCAAGGTGGCATTGGCCCCGCCCGGCGCGTTCGACGCACTCGGGGGCAAGGTGGACGACACCGGCGCCCTGGACGACGTGCCAGTCGTGGTGCAAGGCCAGGCGATCGGCGAAGTCTGCGGCACCCTGCCGCGCGTGGACAAGGGCACGTCGGCGGCGCGGAGTCGCTCCTGGTCGGGCGCCGTGTACCTGTTCGAACGGGTCCACGTCACGTCAGAGCTCCCGGCGAGCGCGCTCGTGTCGACGGTGCGGCAGCGGGCGCGCGAGTGCGCATCGGACGCCGAGGTCGCGCTGACCAAGCCGGAAGGCGTCGACGAGTCGTTCGCGTACTGCGAGCAGAACGATCCCGGCGCCATCCCGTGGTCGTGTCAGGTGTCGCTCGCGCGGGGCAACGTGTTCGCGCTCGTGGCGGTCAACGGTCAGACCGAGGAAGCCGCATCGGCGCAGCTCACGGCCGTGTTGCCGATCTTCGTGGAGTCGCTGGTCAAGGCGTGAAAGTCACTCCTGGACGATGGACGCGTTCTGCAGCCGGAGCGCGTCCTGTCCGGGAGGCGCTCCGAACATCCGCCGGTACTCGCGGCTGAACTGCGACGGGTTGTCGTACCCGACGGAATGGCCGACCGCGGCGACGTCGTGCGGTGCGGACACGAGCGCGACGCGGGCTCGTTGCAGCCGGATCTGCTTCTGGTACTGCAGCGGGCTCATCGCCGTGACGGTGCGGAAGTGCCGGTTGAGCGTCGAGACGCTGGTGCCGACGTCGGCGGCGAGGTCGTCGATGCGGATCACCTGGTCGAACCGGTCCTTGATCCACGCGATGGCGCTCGCGACCAGCGCCAGCCGGCTGTCGGCCGTGCCCGCCTGCCGCATCAGCGCCGCCTGTGGGCTGTTGAGCAGCCGCCAGTGGATCTCACGCCGCACCGACGGGCCCAGCACGCGCAGGTCACGTGGCTCGTCGAGCAGCCTGAGCAACCGCACGAGGGCGTCGAGCAGCTTGTCGTCCGCATCGCTGATCGCCATGCCGGGGCCGTCGTGCGGGCGGATCGGCGTGGAGCCGCCGTCGACCAGCAGTTGCGCGATGGTGGCGGGTTCCAGCTTGAGGCCGAGCGCCAGGAACGGCTTGGACGGGCTCGCCTCGGTGATGTGGCCGGTCAGCGGCAGGTCGACGGTCACGACGGAGATCTTGCCGGGGCCGTGTTCGAAGACGTGGTCGCCGAGCATCGTGCGTTTGCGGCCCTGGGCGACGAGGGTGAGGACCGGTTCGGTGACCGTGCCCATCGGTTCGGTCACCCGGTCGGAGACGAACACCAGCACGCCCTCGGTCCACAGTGGATGACCGTAGGGCCCGGCGTGCCGGATGATCCGGCGGCCGATCTCGTCCAGGAGGGTCATGGCTCGCAGTCTGGCACGGGTGTGCGGCGATCGAGGCGAAGTTGAGCGGATCGTGCAACAGGTCGAGCCCATCGGTCTAGGCGATCATGCTTATGAGGCCTTGAATTGAGTTATGTCGCTTGATTCGTACATCACCCTCGGCCGGTCAGGCCTGCGCGTCAGTCCGTTCACCCTCGGCACGATGACCTTCGGCGAGGACCACGGCTGGGGGAGCAGCCCCGAGGAGTCGGAGAAGATCCTCGAGTCCTATGTGGATCGAGGTGGCAACTCGATCGACACCGCCAACCTCTACACCAACGGCCACTCCGAGAAGATCATCGGCGACTTCCTCGCCGGCCGGTCCTCCCTGCGCGACCGCGTGGTGCTCGCCACGAAGTTCTTCGGCAACCTGCACGCGGGCGACCCGAACGGCGGCGGACCCAGTCGCAAGGCGCTCGTGCACCAGCTCGAGGACTCGTTGCGGCGCCTGCGGACCGACTACGTCGACGTCTACTGGCTGCACAACTTCGACCCGGCCACGCCCGTCGAGGAAACCCTGCGCGCCCTGGACGACCAGGTGCGTGCCGGCAAGATCCGCTACATCGGCTTCTCCGACATCCCCGCCTGGGCCACGGCACACGCCGCCACCCTCGCGCAGTGGCACGGCTGGTCGCCGATCATCGCGTTGCAGCTGGAGCACTCGCTGCTCGAACGCACTCCGGAAGGCGAGCTCATCCCGATGGCACAGGCGATGGGCATGGGCGTCATGCCGTGGTCACCTCTGCGCGGCGGCTTCCTGTCCGGCAAGTACACCTCCGGCGCCGCTCCGGCTTCGGAGCGCGGACGGGTGCCTTCCGCGGCCGAGTTCGTGGTGATCGACGCGGTCAACGCGGTCGCCGCGGAGCTCGGTGTGCCGGCGGCCCAGGTCGCACTGGCCTGGTTGCGCGGACGGCCCGGCATCAGTTCGGTCGTGATCGGCGCCCGCCGGCTCGACCAGTTCGAGACGAACCTCGGCGCGCTGGACGTGACCCTCACTGAGGCGCAACGGGCCAGGCTCGACGAGGTCTCCGCGCCTCGCCTGAACTTCCCCGCCGAGAACAACCGTGAGCTGGCCCCTCATCTGCAGTTCGCGGGAGCCACTGTGGACGGACGGCCGTCCGCCGCGCTGCCGATGTTCTTCGAGCCGGGTACGAGGTACTGATCATGAGCATGGCGAGTGCGGTGCTGGGCCGGATGTGGGGACTGCCTCCGCGGCGCAACCGGGTGCGGGTCGAGCGGGCGGTCGAGGTGCCGATGCGCGACGGCGTGCGGTTGCTCGCCGATCACCACGTCCCGGTGACCGTTGAACGCGCGCCCACGATCCTGGTGCGCTGCCCGTACGGCCGCGGCGCTCCGTACTCCCTGCTGCAGGCGCGCCTTTACGCCGAGCGCGGCTACCACGTGTTGTTCCAGAGTTGCCGCGGCACGTTCGGCTCCGGCGGCGTTTTCACACCGGGCGTCGACGAGGCCCAGGACGCGCAGGACACCGTGGCGTGGCTGCGCACGCAGGACTGGTTCGACGGCAGGCTCGCGGTCCTCGGCGGCAGCTACCTCGGGTTCACCGGCTGGGCGCTCGCCGTGGATCCACCGCCGGAGCTGACCGCGATGGTGGTGATGATCGGCGTGCACGACCTCGGCGCCGCCATGTACCGCCAAGGTCCGCTGGAGCTCTACAACGGGCGTTCGTGGGCGGATCTCGTCGCCAACCAGGAATCCACGGGGCCGCTCACGGGCCTGGTCAGGACGCTGCGGGCGGAACGCAGGCTGGCGGACGAGATGGCCCGGCTGCCGTTGAACGGCACCGGCGTGCCCTGGTACGACGACTGGGCCGGTCGGCCGGACCTGACAGCGCCGTACTGGGACCGGTTCCGGGTCACCGAGGCGCTGCGCCGGACCGAGGTGCCGACGCTGCTCATCGGGGGATGGCACGACTTCTTCCTCAACCAGACGATCGAGCAGTACGAAACCCTGCGCGCACGAAACGTCGACGTCGCGATGACCGTCGGGCCGTGGACGCACCTGAACGTGGACAACCGGATTTCCCTGGCGGAAGGCATTTCCTGGTTCGACGCGCACACCGCGCGCCGGGCTCCGGTGGGCCGCGAAGCTCCGGTGCGCGTGTTCGTCGGGGGCGCCGGCTGGCAGAACCACGAGTCCTGGCCCCCGGACACCCGCTCCAGGACCTGGTACCTGCGTTCCGGGCAGCGGCTCGCCGAACTTCCGTCCACCGAGGACGACGGCGGTACCTCGTTCCGCTACGACCCGCGGGATCCCACGCCCTCCGTCGGCGGACGGCTGATGGCGCTGAGCGGTGGCGCCAAGGACAACCGGGAGCTGGAGGCCCGCCAGGACGTGCTCGTCTTCACCTCCGAGCCGTTCGCCACGGCCGTCGAGGTGCACGGCTCGCCCGTGATCGAGCTGCACGTGACATCGGACAACGCGAACGCGGACCTGTTCGCGAGGCTCTGCGACGTCGGCCCGTCCGGCAGGTCCACCAACGTCACCGACCAGATCGTGCGCCGCACCGGCCAGAACACGGTGCGCATCACCCTCGATCCCACGGCGCACCGGTTCGAAGCCGGTCATCGACTGCGCTTGCAGGTCTCCGGTGGCGCCTTCCCCCGTTTCGCCCGCAACCTCGGCACCGGTGACGACCCCGGCACCGGCACGGCGATGCGGCCGACGTCCCACGTCGTCCACCACGACGCGGGACGGCCGTCGCAGATCTCCCTGCCGGTCCTCGGTTAGCCGCGCAGGAAGGGCCTGGGGGCAGGGCCAGCCTGACGTCCGAAACGCCGCCAACGCGTTCCGGCAGCCTTTCCTCGCTGCCGTCGCGTGAAGAAACCTCAACAGGGGCTAGCGCATACCGAAGATTGCATACAGTATGGGCGTAGGAGGTGTCGTGATGAGCAGGCGGAAGAAGACCGAGCCCTACGTCCGGCTGACCCAGCCGTTGGTGCGCGACTCAGGCATCCTGCGCCCGGCCACCTGGGACGAGGCACTGGATCGCGCCGCAGAGGGTTTCCGCAGGAACGTGGCCAACGGGGGTCCGGACGCGTTCGGCATGTTCTCCTGTGCGCGGGCCACGAACGAGATGAACTACATGGCCCAGAAGTTCACGCGTGCGGTCATCGGTACGAACAACGTCGACTCGTGCAACCGCACGTGTCACGCCCCGAGTGTGGCCGGGTTGGCCAAGGTTTTCGGCAGTGGTGGTGGCACCTCCTCGTACCAGGAGATCGAGGATGCCGACCTCATCGTCCTGTGGGGCTCCAACGCCCGTGAGGCGCACCCGATCTTCTTCCAGCACGTGCTCAAGGCCGTCAACAAGGGCGCGAAGCTGTACGTGGTCGACCCGCGGCTGACCAGCACCGGCAGGTGGGCGCACAAGTGGTTGCGGCTCAAGGTCGGCACGGACATTCCGCTGGCCCACGCCATCGCGCGCGAGATCATCGCGTCGAACCTCACCAACATGTCGTTCGTCGAGCGGGCGACCGAGGGCTTCGCGGAGTTCGTGAAGGCCGTCGAGCCGTGGACGTTGCCGGTCGCCGAGCTGGAGACCGGGGTGCCGGCCGAGCTGATCCGCGAGCTCGCGCACGCCTACGCCAAGGCCGATCGCGGTCAGCTCAGCTGGACGCTCGGCATCACCGAGCACCACAACGGCACCAACAACGTGCTGAGCCTGATCAACCTGGCGCTGCTGACCGGTCAGGTCGGGCGGTACGGCGCGGGGCTGAACCCGTTGCGCGGGCAGAACAACGTCCAGGGCGGCGGCGACATGGGCGCCATCCCGGACCGGTTGCCCGGGTTCCAGGACATCACGGATCCGAACGTCGCGAAGAAGTTCAACGAGGCGTGGGGCTCGAACTTCAAGGCCGCCAAGGGGTGGAACCTCACCCAGATGCTCGAGGCGATGGAACGCGGTGACATGACCACCGTCTACATCATCGGCGAGAACCCGGTGCAGTCCGAGGCGGACTGCGAGCACACGATCAAACGACTGTCCAACTTGGACCACGTCGTGGTGCAGGACATCTTCCTCACCAAGACCGCGCAGCTCGCGCACGTCGTGCTCCCGGCAGCGGCGGCGTGGTGCGAGACCGACGGCACGTTCACCAACAGCGAGCGCCGGGTCCAGCGCGTCCGCAAGGCCCTCACGCCACCCGAGGGTGCGCGCGACGACATCGAGATCATGGGCGAGATCGCCACCCGGCTCGGCGCCGACTGGCAGCACAAGACCGGCCAGGACGTGTGGGACGAACTGCGCAGCCTGTCGCCGATCCACACCGGCATGACCTACCAGCGGCTCGAGGACCTCGGCGGCATCCAGTGGCCGTGCCCCGACGAGAACTCCCTCGAACCCAGCTTCCTGCACGGCCGGTTGTGGGAGGACGACCCGGTGAAACGCGGCATGCCCGCAAGCTTCTCGCCGGTGCCGCACAGCCCGCCCGTCGACGAACTGACGAGTGAGTTCCCGTTCCGGCTCACCACCGGACGCCGGCTCGACTCCTACAACACCGGGGTGCAGTCGGCCGGGTTCGAGTCGCCGCTGCGCATGGGCGAGACGCTCGACCTGTGCCCGCAGGACGCCGCGGCGCTCGGGGTCACCGCGGGCGAGGAGGTCCAGATCACCAGCAGGCGCGGGCAGATCCAGGCGCCGGTGCGGATCGACGACGGGCTCACGCCCGGTCTGGTGTTCATGACGTTCCACTTCCCGGACGAGATCGACGTCAACATCATCACCATCGAGGCGACCTGCCCGATCGCGGGCACGGCCGAGTACAAGGCCGCGGCCATCCGCATCGACAAGCTGCCGGTTCCCGCGGCTTCGGCGGTGGGCTGAGTGGATCTCAAACTGCTCGACATCGAGCCCACGGAAGCGGAACGCGTCGTCGTCGACCTCTTCAACGGCATGGGGCGCGACCAGCTGCTGCCCGCCCTGCACGCGGTCAACGACCGGGTCGGCTGGATCAGTCAGGGCGCGCTGAACCACATCTGCCGCGTCCTGCACGTCCCACCGGCCGAGGCGTACGGGGTGGCGAGCTTCTACTCGTTGTTCTCGCTGACCGAACGGCCGGCGAAGATCGTGCACGTCTGCGTCGACCTGGCCTGTCAGGTCAACGGCGCGAAAGCGTTGTGCGACAGGCTGACTGACGAGCTCGGCCCGGCAGGCGCGCGGAGCGGCTGGCTGCGCAGCCCGTGTCTCGGGGTGTGCGAGAAGGCTCCGGCGGCGCTCGCGTTCGAGGCGGGGGAGGTGGCGAAGGAACAGCTCCTGGCGCCCACCCACGCAGGCGAGGTGATCGCGGTGGCGGCCGCTGGTCCCTCCCACTCCGACGGTGGGCGCGCGGAGGTGCCGCAGGCCGGTGACCCCGGCCTGCGGCTGCTCAAGCGGGTCGGCGTCGTCGATCCGGAGTCGCTGGACGACTACCGGGCGACGGGCGGCTACACGGCGTTGCGGACGGCTCTCCTCCTGGGCCCGTCCGGGGTGATCCGCGAGATCTCCGACGCCAAGCTGACGGGCCGCGGCGGTGCGGCGTTCCCGACGGGACGCAAGTGGGACGCGACCGCCCGCCAGCCCGTCCGGCCGCACTACCTGGTGTGCAACGCGGACGAGAGCGAGCCCGGCACGTTCAAGGACCGGCTCCTCATGGAGGGCGACCCGTTCTCGGTGATCGAGTCGATGACGATCGCCGGGTTCGCCGCCGGGTGTTCGCGCGGCTACCTGTACCTGCGTGGCGAGTATCCGCTGGCGTTGCACCTGCTGCGCAACGCGATCGCGAAGGCGCGCGAGCGGGGCTACCTCGGCACGAACATCATGGGCCACGAGGGTTTCTCGTTCGACATCGAGATCCGCCGCGGCGCCGGCGCGTACATCTGCGGCGAGGAAACCGCGATCTTCAACTCCATCGAGGGCTTCCGCGGTGAGCCGCGGTCGAAGCCCCCTTTCCCGGTGGAAGTAGGGCTCTTCGGCAAACCGACCGTGGTCAACAACGTGGAGACGCTGGTCAACGTACCGGTGATCCTCACGGAGGGCTGCGAGGCGTACACCCGGATCGGCACCGCCGGTTCCACGGGGTCGAAGCTCTTCTGCCTGTCGGGAAACGTGAGTCGTCCGGGCGTGTACGAGGTGCCGTTCGGCACCACGCTCGGGGAACTCCTCGATCTGGCGGGTGGCGTGCCGCCAGGCCGGGAGCTGCGAGCGGTACTGCTCGGCGGGGCGGCAGGCGGGTTCGTCCGCCCGGACGAGCTCGACCTGCCGCTCACCCTGGAGGACGCGCGCGCCGCCGGCACCACCCTCGGCTCCGGTGTCGTGCTGGTCCTCGACGACACGGCCGACCTGGGCAGCTTCCTGTTGCGCATCGCCGCTTTCTTCCGCGACGAGTCGTGCGGGCAGTGCGTGCCGTGCCGGATCGGGACCGTGCGGCAGGAAGAGGCGCTGCACCGGCTCGTCGGCAAGCGTCCGCTGAGCACCAGCGCACAGGATCTCCAGCTGCTGCGCGAAGTCGGGCAGGTCATGCGCGACTCGTCGATCTGCGGTCTCGGGCAGACCGCCTGGAACGCCATCGAATCAGCCCTCGACCGGTTGGGCCTTCTTGAATCATTTGGGCAAGAGGAGGCAGCATCGTGACCATCGTCGAGATCGGGCTTCCGAAGCGGCTGGTCGAGCTGACTTTGGACGGCGAAAGCGTTCGCGTACCAGAAGGTGCGACGATCCTGGACGCCTGCACGGCGTCCGGGAAGTCGATCCCGACCCTGTGCTACGGCGACACGTTGAAGCCGGCAAACGCTTGCCGTGTCTGCATGGTCGAGGTCGAGGGTTCACGCACGCTGGTGCCGTCGTGCTCGCGCAAGGTCGAGCCCGGCATGGTGGTGCGCACCGATTCCGAGCGCACGACGCACAGCCGCAAGCTGGTGCTGGAACTTCTGGGGTCCGCCACGGACCTTTCCACCACGCCGCACGTGGACGAGTGGATGTCCGCGTGCGGCGCCGACCCCTCCCGCTTCGGGCCGCCGGCACCGCCGTCGACAGACCGGGACGACCGCCGGGCGGGCGAGCACGAGGAACCCGACGGCCAGACCGCGGCCACCGTGCGGCAGCCGACCAAAGTGGACAATCCGCTGTACGTCCGCGACCTGGGCAAGTGCATCATGTGTTACAAGTGCGTCGACGCTTGCGGCGACCAGTGGCAGAACACCTTCGCGATCTCGGTGGCCGGCCGCGGCTTCGACTCGCGGATCTCCACGGAGTTCTCCACTCCACTGCCCGAAAGCGCTTGCGTCTACTGCGGAAACTGCATCGAGGTCTGTCCGACCGGTGCGCTGAGCTTCAAGCGCGAGTACGACAAACGCGAAGACGGCACCTGGGACGAAGAGGCCCAGACCCAGACCACGACCATCTGCACGTTCTGCGGCGTCGGCTGCAACCTGACGCTGCACGTGCAGGACAACGAGATCGTGAAGGTCACGTCTCCGCACGAAAGCACGGTCACGCACGGAAACCTGTGCATCAAGGGCCGATTTGGCTGGCAGCACGTGCAAAACCGCTGATCAAAGCACCGGGAGGGCGCTCCGATGTCGTTGATCCTCAAGCCCGGAACTTCCTGGAACGACGTGTATTCGCAGTGCGTGAAGGTCGCACCCGAGGCGTTCCACGACGATCGGCTGCTCAACCACTTCGGCGGCGGGTGGAGTCGTGCCGGCGAACCGATGCCGGCCACCACCCCCGTCGACGGCTCCACCATCGCGGGCCCGCCGTTCCTCGACTTCGACGTCGCGGGCCGCGCGGTGGTCTCCGCCGTCGAGCAGCACATGGAGTGGCGTGAAGTGCCTCTCGCGGAACGCAAAGCGCGCGTTTCGGAGGCCCTGGACGCGATGGCCGAGCACCGCGACCTGCTGTCGTTGCTGCTGGTGTGGGAGATCGGCAAGCCGTGGCGGCTCGCCACGGCCGACGTCGATCGCTGCATCGAAGGTGTGCGGTGGTACGTCGAGGAGATCGACGGGATGCTGGCCGGCCGGACGCCGTTGAACGGCCCGGTCAGCAACATCGCGTCCTGGAACTACCCGATGAGCGTGCTGATGCACGCGATGCTGGTGCAGGCGTTGGCGGGCAACGCCGTCATCGCCAAGGCGCCGACCGACGGTGGCGTGAGCTGCCTGACGCTGGCGACCGCTCTGGCCGTGCGGTCAGGGCTGCCGTTCACGTTGGTCAGTGGCAGCGGGGCAGAGCTGGCGCCGGTGCTGGTCGGGTCGTCGTTCCTGGGCTGCGTGTCCTTTGTGGGCGGTCGGGACGTCGGCAGCGCCATCGCGACGCGGCTGGTCGACAGCAACCGGCGGCACGTGCTGGAGCAGGAGGGTCTCAACTGCTGGGGCGTCTGGGAAACCGACTCCTGGGACATGCTCGGCACGCAGATCCGCAAGGCTTTCGACTACGGCAAGCAGCGTTGCACCGCCTACCCGCGGTACGTCGTGCAGCGGTCGTTGTTCGACAAGTTCCTGAACGTCTACCTGCCCGCTGTGCGGGACGTGAAGTTCGGGCACCCGCTCGCCGTCACTTCGCCCGACGACGAGCTGCCCACCTTGGACTTCGGGCCGTTGATCAACGACGCGAAGGCCAAGGAACTCGGTGACGTCGTGGACGAGGCGATCCGGGCCGGTGGCGTGCCGCTGTACCGGGGATCGCTCGAGTCCGGCCGGTTCCTGCCCGGCCAGCAGACCGCCGCCTACCTGGCACCAGTCGCGATCCTCGACCCGCCACGTTCTTCGGTGCTGCACCACGCGGAGCCGTTCGGACCGGTCGACACGATCGTGCTGGTCGACACCGAGGCCGAGTTGCTGGCCGCGATGAACGCCTCGAACGGTGCGCTGGTCGCGTCGCTGGCCTGCGACGACGAGGCAACGGCACGGCGGTTGAGCGCGGACGTCCAGGCGTTCAAGGTGGGCATCAACAAGCCGCGGTCCCGGGGTGACCGGGACGAGGTGTTCGGCGGTCGCGGTGCTTCGTGGCGCGGAGCGTTCGTGGGTGGTTCGTTGCTCGTGCACGCCGTCACAGAAGGTCCGCCCGACGAACGGCCGTACGGCAACTTCCCCTCCTACTCGCTCTACCCGCCAACGTGACGTACCGCGCGGACTTGCTCCGCATCGTGCAGAACGTGGTGGCGCCGTCCGCCGCCGATGTGGATCAACAGGCCAGATTCCCGCGCGCAGCCCTGAACTCGTTGGGCGCGAGCGGGATCCTGGGAATGACGATCTCGCGCACGGTCGGCGGGGGAGGGCAGGACCTGCGCTCGGCCGGGCGGGTCGTCGAACACATCGCACGCGTCTGCGGCGCAACGGCTTCCGTCCTGCGATCGCACTACTCCGCGGCCGCCGTGCTGGACCGCTCCGGCCCGCACTGGTTGCGGGCGGAGATCGCGGCAGGCCGGCATCTCTCGACCCTGGCGGCGTTCGGCTCGTCCGGTGCGATGTCGGTGCACGGTGATGTGGTCCAGGTGCGGGCGCGCAAGAGCTGGGTGATCGCGGCCGGCGAGGCGGACAGCTACGTCTGGTCGTGCGGCGCGGCGTTGTGGCTGGTCCCGGCCGAGGCGCCGGGACTGTTGGTGCCGGCCGACCACGCCGGGATGGGCTTGCGCGGGACCGTCGCCACGTGCGTGGAGGCGGATCCGGTGCGGGTACCGGCGTCGAACCAGCTGTGGTCGGAAGAGCTGGCGTTCCCGTGGTTCCTGGTGCTGGGGGCCGCGGTGTCGCTGGGACTGATGGAGGGCGCGCTGGCGGCAGCGCTGGGACATCTCGGCGGTGGTGATCCGCGCACACGGGCCGACCTGGTCCGGATGCGGTTGCGCACCGACTCGGTCCGGGTGCTCTACAACGACACCCTGTCCGCGGTCACCTGGCATCCGGAACGGTCGGTGGACAGGGTTCGGCTGCTGGCGGTCACCGCGACCGAGGCCGCCGTCGCGGTCACCGACCTCGCGATGAAGGTGTGCGGGGACGCGGCGTTCCGCCGGGACCTGGGCATCGAGCGCAGGTTCCGGGACGCGCGGGCGGCCGCCGCGATCGAGCCGACGGTCGACGCTCTGGTGGATTCAGTGGAGATCTAACTTTTGGTTGGCTAGGGTCGCGGGCATGTCCTACGGACCTTCTGCCCAGACCACCAAGGGGCCCGCGCTGGGGTTGCTGGCGCTGGCTCTCGGAGTGGCCGGGGTCGTGGTGCCCCTCCTGCCGATCAACCTCGACGGTGTGCGCCCCTACCTGGCGTGGGTCTTCGGGTTGCCAGGATTCGTGGTCTCGATCCTCGCGCTGGTCGGACCCCGCCAGGGCAAGGTCTTCGCGGCGATCGGCACGTTGCTGTCGTTGCTGGCGGTGCTCATCGGCATGATCACGCTCGCCAACCTCACCGGCATGCTGTGACGCCGGCGGACCGGGCCTAAAGACGTCCCCGCACCTCTTCTGCCTTCGGTTCGCCCAGCTCCTCGAACAACGTCACGGACTCCAGCCAGCACTTCTCCGCGCCCCGCCGGTCGCCGAGGCCGTCCAGCGCCAGCCCGAGGTTGTCCAGCGACTCGGCCTGCCCGTACAGGTCACCGATCGCCCGGAACGTCCCCAGCGCCCGGTCGACGTACGACACGGCCTCGGGGAAGTCGAGCAGCCCCCGGTACACCTCGCCGATGTTGTTGAGCAGGATCGCCTCGCTGTACGGGTCCTTGATCTCCTGCCGGATCTCCAACGCCCGCAGGTAGTGCGACAGCGCGACGTCGAACCGGCCGGCGTCGGCGTGCAGCAGGGCGATGTTGTTCAGCATCACCGCTTCCGAGTGCAGGTTGCCCAGTTCACGGGCGATCTCGGCCGCCTGCTCGTAGCACGACAACGCGTCGTCGACCCGTCCCAGCACCATGTACACGATGCCGAGGTTGTTCAAAGTCGGTTCCTGGCGCGACTTGTCGCCGATCGCGCGGAAGATCGCCAACGCCTGCTGGTAGCAGTCGATGGACTCGTCGTGCCGCCGGACCTCGCGCAACGCGATGCCCAGCGTGATCAGCATCCGTCCCTCGGCGCTGCGGTCGCCCACCGAACGGGCCGCGGCGAGCGCGACGCCGTGCGTGTCGATCCAGTCGGCCCAGTGCTTGCGCAGGTTGAAGAAGTCCCACAGGCACTGGGCGAGACTCCACGAGTGCTCTGGCAGACCGTGGTCGGCCGCGTCGCGAACGGCCGCCACGAGGTTCGCGCGTTCGGTGTCGCACCACGACAACGCGGCGTCGCGGTCGGCGAACGCGCGCGGGTGCACGGCCGGGTCCGCGGTGCCGATCTCCAGCTTGCGCTGGGGATTCAACTGCTGCGCGCCCCGCCACGACGTGTGCACGTACCAGTCCAGCACCCGCCGCCGGGCCAGCGAACGGGCGGGCGGCGGTTCGGTGGCCGTGACCTGCTCGACGGCGTACGCGCGCAACAGATCGTGCAGGCCGTAGCGGCCAGGTGTGTGCTGCTGGAGCAGGTGCTCGTCGAGCAACGTCTCCAGCAGGTCCTCGGCCTCGTACGGGGTCAGCCCGGCGAGAGCGGCGGCGGATTCGGCCGTGAAGTCCTCTCCCGGGTGGATTCCGAGGAGTCGAAACAGACGCCTCTGGTTCTCCGGCAACGCCTGGTACGAGAGGTCGAACACGCCCCGCGCACCGAGACCGCCCCCTCTTTCCAGCTGTGCCACGAGGTCCAGCACAGTCCACTGTGGACGTCGAGCGAGTCGTTTCGCGGCCAGTGCCACGGCGATCGGCAGGTGCCCGCACAGCTCCGCGACCCGTTCGGCCGCCTCACGGTCGGCGTGCACCCGGTCCTCGCCGGCGATCCTGGCGAGCAACGCGATCGCCTCACCGGGCGTGAAGACGTCCAGCGAGAGCGATTTCACGCCGTCCAGCATCAACAACGTGCGGCGGCTGGTGATCAGCACCATGCACGACGCACCGCCGGGCAGCAGCGGCCGGACCTGGTCCTCGCCCGCCGCGTTGTCCAGCAGCACCAACGCGCGTTTGCCCGCCAGCCGGTCGCGGTACAGCGCCGCGCGTGACTCCAGCGATTCCGGAATCTGCCCGCCCGGCACGCCCAGCAGACGCAGGAAGCTCTCCAGCACGGCGGCCGGGTCCGCGGGCAGCTCGTCCGCGTCGAACCCGTGCAGATCGGCCCACAGCTGCACGTCCGGATACCGCGAGACGAGCTGATGTGCCGCCCGCACAGCCAGCTTCGTCTTGCCGACACCGGCCATGCCCTCGATCGCGGAGATCACGACCGTCGAGTGCGGCCCGGGCTCGCACAGCCGCCGCAGCTCGGACTCGCGCCCGGTGAACTCGGCGATGTCCATCGGCAGCTGCCGGTGCGCGCTCAAAGCCGCGGGCGAGGGCACCCGGCTTTCGAGGATCACCTGCTGCAACTGGCGCAGTCGCGCACCCGGCTCGACACCGATCTGCTCGACCACGTGCTTGCGGGCGGTCGCATAGGCCTCCAGCGCCTCGCTGCGCCGGCCTGACCGGTCCAGGGCCATCATCAGCTGCGCCCACAGCTCCTCGCGCAACGGGTGCTGTGCCGTCTCCCGCCGCAGCCGGTCGATCACGTCGTCGAACCGGTTCAGCTCCAGCGCGGCCTTGGCATACCGCTCGACCGCGGTGAGCCGCCGTTCCTGCAACCGGGTGAACTCCGCGCGCAGCAACGGTCCCGCCGACAGCTCGGCGCTCGGGATGCCGCGCCACCTGGCCAGCGCCTGGGCGAACAGGTCGGCCGCGGCCTCGGTGTCGCCGTCCGCGCCTGCCTCCTCGCCGGACCGCACCAGCTGCTCGAACTCGTCCAGGTCGAGCTCACCGGGCTCGACGACGAGTTGGTAGCCGTGACCGGACCGGGTGATCAGCCGGTCGCCGAGGACCTTGCGCAACCCGGCCACGTACGTGCGCAGGTTCGACTCGGGCGACACCGGCGGTGAGTCCCAGACCGCCTCTGTCAGCTGTGCGACGCTGACCGCCTCGTTGGCGTGCAGCAACAACATCGTGAGCACCGCGCGTTGCCGGGGCCCACCAAGCTCCAGCGGTGTGCCCGTCCGCCGTACCGCCAGCGAGCCGAGCAGCAGGAACTCCACAGGTGCATTTCTCCTCGATGATCGCGATCGTTCGGATCAAGCCATCCTCGCGCACAAGGTGGCCGTCTGTGCACGGCCTGGGCGAAATCTGTGCGCACCACCTGACACCTTTGTACCCAGATCCGGTACCTGCGCCGCCAGGTTCGAGAACACCTGGACCCAGGGGGTCGGCACAGTTACCGGATCTGGTTCCCCCAAGAACCCGGCCGACGTGTGAAAGTCACCGCGCACGTCGGCCACCTACCGCAAGACCGGTGGCCCGGACGGGTCCCCCAGACTGGAACCGGGCCACCACCCTTGCTGTGAACTCCTAGTGCGACGGCACGCCGAACCGCACTGGTACGCCGGGGGAGTGCAGGACGCTGACCGGCGGTCCCATCACTTCCAGACCGGACGCGGCGACGAGTTCGTCGTCGAGCTCCAGCAGTTCGGCTGTGTGCAGCCCCCACTCCGGATGGTCGTTGGGCAGGTAGATCGTCCTGCCGTACCAGGACACGTGCAGGCCCCAGCGGGCGGTGAGGAAGCGGCTCAGCTCGTCGGGCTCGACGGCGGACCCGACCCGCACCACCACCTTGCTCGACGCGCCCCGTGGCTCAGGCCAGATGCGCCGGCAGGTGTAGGTGATCACGTCGCCATCGCGCTTCAACCGCATCGACGACCACTTGTACGGCAACCGTGAGCTGATCCGGGCGCCCATCACCGGCACGACGCGGCTCGCGTCGAGGGACAGGAACACGACCCCGCGGCGGCCGGCCTCGTCGACCGAGTACAGGCGGACGTTGGTCTCGCAGAACGCGCCGACGTAAGGCAGCCGCGGCCCGACCCTCCCCCCGATCGGGTGCATCCGGAACGGCACCAGGCCGATGTAGGTGAGCCCGTTCAGCGTGTCCGGCCGGGTGCCCGCCGGCAGGAATCCCGCGACCGACTCGGGTGGCACGGCCCAGTGCAGGAACGTCACGTCGCGCCACCACTGCCCGACGGACGCGATCCGCACAGGCCGCGGGGTCAGCGGCGTCACCGGCTCGGTCATGGTCTCGAAAGTACCGCTGAGCGGGCGAGTTCTCCCGCGTGTGATGCCGTCGCAACGATCAAGCACTACACAGATGGGCATGGCTCTCAAGCATCCGGTGGACCAGGTACTGCCACCTGCGCGGCTCGGGCTGCTCGGTTTGCAGCACGTCCTCGCCATGTACACCGGCTGTGTGGCCGTGCCGCTCGTCTTCGGCGCCGCCGCCGGGCTCGACACCCACACCATCGGCCTGCTCGTGAACGCCGACCTGCTGGTCGCCGGACTGATCACGCTGCTGCAGTCGCTCGGTGTCGGCACCGTCCTGGGCATCCGGCTGCCGGTCGTGGCCGGGGCGACGTTCACCGCAGTCACGCCGATGATCCTGATCGCCGGCCAGTACGGACTGCAGGCCGTCTACGGCTCGATGCTCGCCGCGGGCGTGTTCGGCGTCCTGATCGCGGTGCCGTTCGCCCGTGCCGTCCGGTTCTTCCCGCCCGTTGTGACCGGCTCGGTGATCACGGTGATCGGGTTGTCGCTGATCGGCGTCGCGGCCGGGTTGATCACCGGCCAGGACGGGGCGGGCTCCGGGAAGGAGCTCGCGCTGGCGTTCGGGATCGTGCTGGTGATCGTGCTCGTCGGACGGTTCGCGCGTGGTCTGCTCGGCCAGCTGGGCGTGCTGATCGGCCTGGTCGGTGGCACGATCGCGGCGATCTTCCTGGGCATGACGGACTTCTCGAACGTCGGTGACGCGGCGTGGCTGGGCATCGCCGCGCCGTTCCACTTCGGCGCGCCCCAGTTCCCGCTGGCCGCCGTGATCTCCATGTGCGTCGTGATGCTGGTGACCTTCACCGAGTCCACCGCCGACATGCTCGCGGTCGGCGAGATGACGGGCCGTCCGGTCACCTCGAGCGATCTGGCGCGCGGGCTGGCGGCCGAGGGCGTCTCCGGCGTGCTGGGCGGGATCATGAACGGGTTCCTGGACACCGTTTTCGGCCAGAACGTCGGCCTGGTCGGCATCACGAAGGTGCGCAGCCGGTACGTCGCGGCGGTCGCCGGCGCGATTCTGGTGCTGCTGGGCCTGATCCCGAAGCTCGGCGAGATCGTCGCCGCCCTGCCCGGTCCGGTCGTCGGCGCGGCCGGACTGGTCATGTTCGCGACGGTCGCCGCCGTGGGCATCGGGATTCTGGGCAGGGTCGACTTCGAGAACACCGGGAACCTGCTGATCATCGCCGTGACGATCGGTGTCGGCCTGCTCCCGGTGGTCGCCCCGAAGATCTACCAGTCGTTCCCGGCCTGGGCACAGGTGATCGGCGGCAGTGCCATCACCAGTGCCGCCCTGACCGCGTTCGTGCTCAACCTGCTGTTCAACCACACTCGTCGAAGTACTTCGTAGCTTCCCGGTGCAGGGGCAGCGGGCGACGCGGCTCGCGCACACCGCTGCCGTCACCGCCGCCCTCGACCCACACGGTCACCACACCCCAGCGTTCGACCCGCGTGCCCGCGGCAGGACGCTGCGCCACGACGACGCCGTTCACCAGGGGATGGGGACTGTCCGGATCGGGACCCTGCAGGAGCAAACCCGCGTCATGGCCGACGAGCCACGCGTCGAGCGCCTGCTTTCCGTGGAAGTTGGGAACTACCACTGTCACATGACTTCACCCGGAGTCGACGGTACTCCAGCGCGCCCGCAGTGTCCCGGCAAATGCCTCGAACTCCGCGGCCATCGACACCTCACCTGGTTGCAGCAACCACTGCTGCTGCAGCCCGTCGATCACCGCGACCGTCGTGCGCACCACGGTGCCGACCGGTGCGTCCGCCGCGATCTCGCCGCGGTCCTTGCCCGCCTGAACGGCCTCGGTCAGCCAGCCCCGGATGCCCGCGTAGTGCTGCTGCACCCACGCGTGCGCCGGATGTGACGGTTCGATCGCCTCCGCGGCCAGCCGCACGAACAACCCCACCAGGTGCGGTCGCGTCGAGTTGCGGGCCACCAGAGCGGTCAGCGAGTCGAACGCCGCCCACCCCAGCGGTGGCGCGGTGGTGCCGGTGAGGAAGTCGCCGTCCTGCCGGTCGCGTTCCTCGAGCACGGCCGCCAGCAACGCCGCCTTGCTCGGGAAGTGGTGCAGCAGACCGGATTGCGAAAGGCCGGTCTTCGCCGCCACGGCCGCGACCGAGGTGCCCTTGAAGCCCGCCGTCGCGAACAGCTCGGTCGCGACGGCCACCGCCTTCGCCCTGGACTCCTCACCCGAGAGGTCCACTCGCGACTTGGCCCGGTACCTGGGCGGGAACGACACCGCTCACCTCACTCCTGATCGGCCGGCAGGACAAGCCGGACGTCGCCGAGCCCGCGGGCGATCAGCACCTCGCCGCCCCGCAACGGTTGCCAGCCGTCCGCCCACACCCGCCGCACTCGCGCCGAGCACGGCACCTCGACCTGCACGGTCTCCCCGGCGGCGACGTCCGCCACCGCCCAGCCCATCAGGCGCACCGGTTCCCCGGCAGGGCGGAGGTAGACCTGCACGACCTCGCGACCGGGCCGGGAGCCGGTGTTGGTGAGCCGCACCGACACCGTTTCGTCCACAAAGGATGCTTCACCGTACTCCCACGTGGTGTAGCCGAGACCGTGGCCGAACCAGAACAACGGATCGGACGCGCCGCGGTACCCGATCGCGGTGCCTTCCTCGTAAGGCAACGCGCCGTTCGTCGGCACCGGCGTCAACGCGTCGGAGTCCGCCCGCGGGAACGTGGTGACCAGCCGCCCGGCCGGTTCGATGTGCCCGAGCAACGCCGCGGCCACCGCGTCACCGGCTTCCTGGCCGGGCAAACCGGCCCACAGCACGGCGTCGACCTCGGCGAGCCACGGCATCAGCACCGGCGTTGCCGCGTTCACCACGACCACCGTGCGCCTTGCGGCCGCTGCCACGGCCGCGACCAGTGCGTCCTGCTCGCCCGGCAACGCCAAAGTCGTCTTGTCGAAGCCCTCGGTCTCCTGCTCCTCGGTCAGGCCGACGACCACGACAGCCACGTCCGCCTCGCGTGCGGCCCGCACCGCGGCACCGATCACCTCGGCGGGAGGCCGGGGGACCGGTTGCGTGATCAGGCCGACCAGCGCGGCCGCCTCGCGGACCCGTGCCGTGATCCGGTCGCCGGGGGAGAGCAGCACCTCGGTGGTCCAGTACGGCGGCTTCAGCAGCGCTTCCTCCACGATGCCGTCCGCCCAGGCCAGGCGGGTGGCGTGCGACTCGCCGGCGACCTCCAGCGTCCAGTCGCCGAACCCGCGCACGCCGACCAGCAGCCGCGTGGGTTCGGACAGCACGACCTCGCCGGACACCTCGATCGACGCGGCACCCTGCGCCCACCCGCCGTACGCCGCGAGTTCGGCGATCTCCATCTCGCGTGACGCCAGCACCTCGCCGGACGAGTCGAACGTCGTGGCCCGGATGTCCCGCAGCACCCCGGCACCGGGAGCGGCGTGCCGGAACCGGACCTCCACGCCGTCCACAACGGACACACGGTCACCCAGCAGCGACGTCAGGCCGTCGGCGATGCTGATGACGTGCGGCGGGCGCACCCCGGCCGAACCACCGCCCTGCGCGACGGTCTCGACCGCGTGCCGGCCGATCAGCGCGATGGCCGGCGAGTCCAGCGGCAGCACGCCGTTGTTCGTCAGCACGGTCATGCCGCCCGCCGCGAACCTCCGCAGCTGTTCCCGGCGCACCTCGCTGTCCGGCGCGGGCAGGTCGGACGGCCACGAGCGCTGCTTGCCGAACGCGCCGGTCCGTGCGGCGAGAAGCAGCAGGCGGCCCAGGTGGTCGTCGATGGTCGACTCGGCGACCTCGCCCGCCTCGACGGCCGCGACCAGCTTGTCCTCCCACGGCCCGCCAGGACCGGGCATCACCAGGTCGAGGCCGCCGTTCGCGCTCCCGGCCGTGGACTGGGCGGCGAACCAGTCGGACATGATCAGGCCGTCGAAGCCCCACTCGCCCTTCAGCACGCCCTCGACCAGCTCGGTGTGCTCGGTCGCCGGGACGCCGTTGACCTTGTTGTAGGCAGCCATGATCGCCCACGGCGCGGCGTCCTCGACGACGATCTCGAACGGCAGCAGGTACACCTCGCGCAACGTTTTCTCGTCCAGCTCCATGCTCGCGGTGCGGCGCTCGGTCTCGGACTCGTTGGCCACGTAGTGCTTCGGCGTCGCGGCGATGCCCTTGCCCTGCAGGCCTTGGACGTAGGCGGCGGCGAGCGTGCCGGTGAGCAGCGGATCCTCGCTGTAGGCCTCGAACAGCCGGCCACCGAGCGGCGTGCGGTGCAGGTTGATCGTCGGGCCGAGCACGACGTGCACCTGCTGCGCGGCCGCCTCGTCTGCCAGCACCTCGCCGACCTCGTGGGCCAACGCGGTGTCCCAGTGCTGGGCGAGCAGCGTGGCGTTCGGCAGCACGCAGGCGATCGTGCCGCCCCTGAGTTCGGCGCCGCGCACCCCGGTCGGTCCGTCGGACAACTTCAGCGACGCCAGCCCGATCTCCGGCTCCGCGTACAGCGCGAACAGCGCGGAACCGGTCAGCAGCCGCACCTTCCGGTGCAGGTCGAGACTCGCCGCCAGATCCCTGATGGCTGCCTTCTCGATGTCCATCCGCCGAGCCAACCACCGGTACCGACCGAGTGGTCGGTCGGTATGCGGGCTGAGATCTGCTCGTTATCTTGAGGTTATCTGTGGCGATGTGCCACGGCGCGGCACACCCGCGGCACGCCTCTTCTTGTGTCCAAGGGGAGGGGAATCGGTGATGAGGGTTGAGGTGCGGCTGCTCGGGCCGCTGGAGGTTCGCGGACCGGCGGGCCCTGTGCATTTCAGCGGGGCACGGCGGCGCGCGGTGTTCGCGATGCTGGCGCTGAGAACCGGCCGGCTGGTGTCGAGATCGGCACTGGTCGACGGCCTGTGGGGCGAGGACGTGCCGCCGACGGGGACCAAGACGCTGCAGGGGCACGTGGCGAAGGTCCGCAGGGCGCTCGAACTGGCCGGGGCGGACGGCGTGGTGATGACTCGCGAACCCGGCTACCTCCTCGACGTCACGCAGGTCGTCGTCGACGTCGAGGAGTTCGACGAGCACCTGCGGTGTGGCCGGTACGCGGAGGCGCTGCGGCTGCACCGGGGAGATCCGCTCGCGGACTGCCCCGTCGAGGGCTGGGCGTTCGCGGAGATCGTGCGGCTGCGGGAGGCGCTGGCGTTCGCGGAGGAGAACCACGCGGCGGCGCTGTGCCTCGACGGCCGGTACGCAGAGGCGATCGGGCAGCTGGAACGGCTGGTCGCGCTGTACCCGTTGCGGGAGTCGTTGTGGGACCTGCTGATGGAGGCCCAGCACCGGGCAGGGCGGCCGGGTGACGCGCTGCGGACGTACCGGCGGGTGCGGGCGCTGCTCGTGGAGGAGTTCGGCATGGAACCCGGCGATGCGTTGCGCCGCAGGGAAGCCGCGGTCCTCGCCGGGTAGCCGGGACAGCCGGAGGCACCGAGGCCCGTGTCGGGGGTGCGAGCCTCGGTGCCGGATCGGGATGCGCGGCGGCCCGCACTGGGGTAGCGAGCCGCCGCGCTGGCCGTGCGACCGGGCGATGCCTCCCCCTCGGAGGCACCGACCGGAAGTGGATCACCCTGGGGGAGCGATCCGTGTTCTGGCTGGAACGGGCTGTGCGGTTCCTTCGACTTGAACGTCCGACGTCACTGTCATGACGGCGCGAGCCGCGGGCCCTGGCCACGTGTCTCCCTGTGCGATGCCGGCGCCCACCCGTGCCCCCTCGCACCGAATACTGCCGAGCCCTGGTGGCGAACCGGCTGCCGTGCGGTGGTCAAGATCCGCCAGGCCGGTACGAACAGCGGTAGCCCGTGGTCACCCCGTCGCGCAGGGCGTCCGCCGTGGACTGTTCGGTCGCCGCGATGGTGTCGATGGCTCGGCGGATCGCCTTGCGCACAGCGGTTCTGGCGCGTTCGGCAGGGCCGGCGAAGTTCCTGCTGCGGCCACCGATCCCGCTCTCGCGTTCCAGGTGGCTGAGCAACGCCTCCAGCTCGGCCTCCAGCTTCGGCGACGGATTCTCGTCCAGTCGCGCGCGGAGGTCGCGGATGCGCGCGAGGTAGGCGGAGCGGGCCTCCTCGTCGAACACGGGCTGGTTGCCGTTGTCCTCACCGCCGACGAGCTCCAATGCGGCGACCTCGACACCGGGCTGTGCCACCAGCCGGGCGAGATACCGCATGCCCACGAGGTCGTCGACGCGGATGTCCTTGCCGTGGTGGGAGACGACCCACCACACGTTCTCGCGGCGGATGGAGATCCGGCCGGCCAGCCCGTCGCGGTCCCTGGCCCACGTCACGGCGCGCGCGTCCATGCCGATCGCGGTCGCGTCCGTGATGGCGATGTCGAACAACGCCCGGCCCCGTTCGCCACCGACGGTCTGCGCGAGGGTCGCGCGGGCGTAGGCGGTCATCGGCCGGTTGCCCAGCCGGATGTTGGTGGTGACCGCGCGGTCGAGGTGTTCGGCGGCCAGGTCGTTGTCGCCGAACGTCGTCGCGGCGATGCCCAGCAGCAGTTCGGTCGAGCCGAAGCAGACGATCGCGGTGGCCGGCACGACCGGCTGGTTCGCGAACGGTTCGAGCAACCGATAGGCCTCACGGGCGATCGCCGCGTCACCGAGCCCCGCGGCGACGTGCACCACGCAGAACATGCAGGTGATCCAGGTGCTGGACAACGGAACCGCGCTCAGCCCGTTGATCGTCAGCCGGTGCAACGCCGAGCGCGCCCGGTCCCGTTGCCCTGCCTCGAAAGCCAGCAACGCGAGCGCCGCCTCGAAGCTGAACTCCAGGTCTGGCAGCGTGGGGGAGTGCGTGACCTGCTCGGCGAGGTCGACCAGCTCGGCGCCGCGGCCCTGCAACCACCGGATCGCGAACAGGTGCGTGCTGTGGAACGTCTCCGCGTCCACGTCACCCACTTCCAGGCCGATCCGCAGGCAGGCCAGCGACTTCTGCTCGGCCTCGGCGAACCGTCCGGCGCGGATCGTCCGCATGACGTCCATCGCGGCGTGGAAGAACAGCACCGCCGGATAGCCCGCCGCTCTTCTGGCCAGCTCGACCTGCGACCGTTCCGCGTGCGGGTCACCGAGGCAGAACAGGTCCATCGTGCGCCGGCACAAACCGCTGAGCGCCAACAGGTCCAGCCCTGCCGCCGACGCCACCGCGATCAGCTCGCCGGTCAGCGCGAGCCGTTGTGCGTTGTGCTCCGGCGACCACAACGCGTGATGTGCCAACGACAAGGCCTCGGCCAACGTCAATTGGTCACCGGTGTTTCTGGCCTGCTCCAACGCTTCCAGCACGCACGCGGTCTCACGCCGGTCGTACGCCTGCTCGGCCGCGAGCCGCACGACCAGCCGGGTGCGCAGAGGTTCGGCCGGTTGCGCCGCCAGTGCCTCGTGCAACCGGGCGATCGCCAGTGCGCGGTCGGCCCGGCCGCGGAACTTGTTGACCCACATGCCCGGCAGGCCCAGCGCTGCTTCCGGATCGCCGTCCCTGGCCGCCTGGTCGAGCAGGTCCCGAGCCTCGGTGATGCGTCCTTTCGCGAGCACGACGTGCGCCCGTTCGACCAGCCGGACGGTGTCGTCGAGCGCGGTGGTGCCGGTGGAGGTGACAACGATGACCACTGGCAGGTGATGAACACTCCCCGCCACGAACTGGGTGAGCTGGAACGCCTCCTCGCCGGCCAGGTCGATGTCGTCGATCATGATCAACGCAGGTGCCTCGCCCAGCACGTCGACGACTTTCTGGGCGCAGACCTCGGGTTCGGCGTCGAGCGCCGCCGCGTCACCGCCCAGCCCGGCCAGGACGGCGTGCCACGGCCAGTACCGGGGTGCGTCCGCGCGGCAGCCGACCCAGGTGACGGCGAACCCGTGTGTTCGAGCCAGTTCCGCCGCCTGGATCAGGTACTGCGTCCGTTCGGCTCCCGGCGGCCTGTTGACCGCGAAGAGCTGACCGGTTCCCCGTGTGGCCCGTTCGAACGCCGATTCCGGCAGCACTGCTTCACCCTCGAATGCACTTCCTCGACCAGGACTCGGAGGAACCTAGCGGAGTCCGGAGACCGCCACGTACGTGGTCGACACGCATTTAAGGACGAAGGTTCTGGTTCATGGATGCGAATGGCGGAATGGGGCCGTTCGGGTTAGTGGGGAAACATCGCGAACGACAGGTCGTCCGTCAGCGGGGTGGACATGTGGCCTTCGCCCTCGGTGTCCTCAAAGGACAGCAGTGAGCCAGGGCCGAACTCTCGGCGTTCCCCGTTGGACACCGTGACCGCGGCCTTGCCGGTGAGCACGATGAGCCATTGCCTGCGCGGGGCCACGTGGAGCTCCCATTCCGGCGTGCCTTCATTTGGTTGCTCCACGACCAGCATCCCGGTCGCCGGGAACGGGCCGGACACCAGCAGCGGAGGCACACCTTCGACCGTGACCGTTGGTGTGCCGTGCACCTCGACGTCCTCGAAGGCCGATTTGCCGTTGTCGTCCGCGAAAACCCGCACGTAACGCATGATCCCGAGGCTACCGGGACCGCCACACCGCGCCGGTGAGCAGGACGTCCTCGATCTCGCCGTCGGCGTTCGTCCGGTAGTCGACGCGGATGGCACCGACGAGGCCGTCACGGGTCTTGACGCAGAGATGCGTGCCGGACGGGAGCTGCGCGCCGAGGAGGTAGGGACCCGCGTTGTTCAGGTGCTCGCACTGCGCGGGATGTGGTGGCCTGCTACCCGTGTGCGTGATCCCGGAGCCGTTGCCCGCCGCGAGCAGGCCGTGCGTGACGGTCAGATCGGCGACGGGGCCGAGAGACCAGTTGCCTTCCTGCCGCAGGGAAAGCCCCCACGTGTGCTCGACGGACAGCAGCAGCGAGCCGGAGCTGTGCACGCCGGGATCTTCCGGTGCTTTCGAGGACGCCACGGTTCCGACGGCCGCGACGGAGGGCAGCGGCGGACCGGTCGTGCGGGGTGGCGGGGGCGGTGACGTCGAGGGCGGGATCACGGCCATCACGTTGATCGAGGCCAGGGTGCTCAATCGGGTCGGTGGCAGGCTGACGGAGATGGTGATGAGTGCGCCGATCACGGCGATGACGCCCGCACGCTGTCCCGTACTCGGCTTGCGGGGCGGGGCAGCGTGCTCCACGGCCGGGCGCGGCGGCCTGTCGAGGTGGACAGGTGGCATGTGCACCAGAATGGGGCCGAACGGCGGATCCCGCCGTTCATGTCCATGAACTGGCCGTCTTTTGCCCGCTCAGTCGCGATCTTCCAGGTAGCGGGTGTGGTCGGTCTGCCGTTGCGCGTCCGCCGCGTGGAACCGTTCGGCGACCCGCACGGCGTCGGTCTGGAGCAGGTCCAGCTGCCGCACCAGTTCCGCGCCCGATCCGCGCGCGGCGGCGTACCACCAGGGCAGGTTCAGGTAGGTCTGCACGGACAACGGCAGGTCGGTGCCGACGAGCCGGGTGACGGCGTGCAGGGCGTCCGGGTCGGCGCGCAGCTCGCGTGGACGGTCCAGCATGCCGCGCAGGACCTCGGCGATCTCCGCGACCTTCGGCGCGACCTCGCCGGGCACGCGGCCGCCGAAGCCGCGCACCCGTTCGACCAGCGCGTCCAGTTCGGTGCGGAGCTGGCTGGCCTCTTCCTCCGGATCGGTCACCAGGACGATCCGCTCGGGCGGCGCGGCGAGCGCGCCCACGCCGTAGAGACCGATCACGACGAGCACCCAGTAGCTGCCGGCGAGCCCGGCGAAGTGCAGCAGCAGGCCGGCGAGGCCGCCGGTGCAGCCCGCCAGGTTCTTCCAGGACGCCAGGTAGCGCAGCACCGGGTTACTGGTAGCCACGGATCTCCTTGAAGGCGGCGGAAAGTGAGCGGCTGCGGGCGTCGAACACCTTGCCGCCACTCATTTTCGCCACCCGTTCCATCTCGGCCGTGGCGCTCTCGCCGAACAGCACCGGGAAGATCGGGATGCCCTTGAGGTGCTGCGGCAGGCCCTGGTGGAACAGCTGGAAGTTGTCGATGCCCTCGCTGCCGGTGTTCTCGCCGTCGGTCATCAGCACGATGGAGGTGAACCGGTCCGGGTCCGCGTCGATCTGCTCGCGCAACACGTCGTACCCGCCGCGCAGGCTGCTGTAGATCGCCGTGCCGCCGGACGCGTCCAGTGACGTCGCGGTGTCGCGGATCTGGTCGAGGACCGGGCGCGGGTTGTCCGTCGGCACCTCGTACTTCAACGCCGGTCGCGCACTGCTGCTGAACGGCAGCAACGTCACCTGCTCACGCCCGTGGAACCGGTTGAACTTGCCGGCGAGCGTCTCGTCTGCCCCGGTCAGGCCCACCAGTGCCTGCCGGAGACTCTCGATGCGGTCACCCTGCATCGAGCCGGACGTGTCGAGCACGTAGAGCGTGCGCGACGGGCGGCGCAGCTGGTCGAAGTACGTGGTGATCAGACCGTCCACAGCGGACTGGCTACCCGGGAACGGCAGTTCGACGAGGTCCTTCACGGCGAACTTCGCGTCCAGCTGCACCTGCGGCACGGCCGGGCGGCGGTGCGTGGTGTCCATGATCTTGCGCTGGACGTCCGCGTTCTTCAGGTGGTCCGAGAGCTTCTGGTGTGCCTCACGGGCTTCCGAGCTCGCGGACGTGAGCAGCGTGAGCGGGTAGTCCGCGGTCACCACGCCGTCGCTCGGGTAGACCAGCTTCAACGGCGTCGTCTGGTTCTGCGACAACAACACCGACTCGTAGTTGATCAGACCGTCCACTTTGGCGCCGGGATCCTCGCCCCTGGCCCTGCGCTGGTAGGCCTCGGACAGCCAGCCGGACGACCCCGCGGACAGCGTCTGGGCCGAGAAGAACTGCTTGAGCTGCGGCGCGACCGCGTTGATCCTGTTCGCGTCCAGTGCGGAGCCCGAGCCGGACAGCGCCGCCGCGACCCCGACCAGCGCGGAGAAACCCGAGTTGGACGCGGACGGGTCCGTCATGCCGTAGGTGAACTTCTGTGCACCGGCGGCTTCGGCGATCTCGGCCCAGCCGACGCGTTTGGTGTCCCAGCCGAGCTCCTTGACCTTCGTCTCCGGCAGGCCGAGCACGACGGGGGAGGACATGACCTTGGTCGCGGTGCCGAGCCGTTTCTGCGCCTCCGGCACCAGCTCCAGGTAGCGGTTGGAGGAGAACCAGACCGCGTCGAAGCCTTGTTCGGCGGCGCCGCTCGCGACCTTCTCGGCGCCCTCGATGGTGCCGGTGAAGCTGAACTTCACGCTGATGCCGGTGGCCTTGGCGGCCTCGTCGAGGACGGGCTGGAGGTCGGCGAGCTCGCTGCCGGCCAGGACGCGGAGGACACCGGGTGCGGGGTCGCCGACCGGTCTGGACGGGTCGGCCTCGTCGGAACATCCCGCGAGCAGCGCCAGCGCGGCGGCCGCGGGGATGAGACGGCGGATCATGCTCGCTCCTGGGTAGTGGCGGGTCACTGCTGGTCTCCGGTCTCGCGGACCCGGCGCAGGTGGTCGTGGGCGCGCCGGATCTCGGCGTCCAGCGCGGTCACCGTGCTGGACATCGAGTCGGCCGCGCGGGCCTTGAACGTGTCGATCGCGTCGATCGCCGCGTAGATCTGGTCGAACGAGGTCCGAACCGCCTCGATGCCCACGGCCGGGGTCGAGGCGATGCGCTGGATGTCCTCGCCCTGCAACGACATCAGCGTCGCGTTCGACTTCAGGATCGAGTCGGTGAGGCCGCGCACGGCGTCGACCTGGTCGATCACCTCGCGTTGCCCGGCCAGGGCCGCCGCCACCGCCACACCGATCCGCAGGGCCGTGACGGTCGTGCTGACCGCGCGTTCGATGCCCTTGATCAGCTCGTCGTTGTTGCGGCGCACCACGTCCAGTGCCATGTACCCCTGCGCGCACACGGCGAGCTGGGTCAGCAGGTCCTGGTGCCGTTGCCGCAGACCGAACAACACGTCGGCGCGCAACGCCTGGGCACGCCCGGGATCGGTCAGGTCGAGGATCGCGACCTGCCGGTCCACCGCCTCGTCCATCTCACCGGCGAGCGCGGCGTCCTGCGAGAGCTTGGTCATGAGGTCCCACAACCGCTGCCGCTCGCCCTTGATGGCGGCGTTGTCGCGTTTCAGCGCGTCCTGGCCGGACCGCAGCCTCAGCACGATCCGGTTCACCGGCTCGTCGGCCGCCCGCAGTCGTGCGAGCAGGCCGCGCGCCGCGTTGCCGCCGGGGATGAACCCGAGGATCTTGCGGCCGGTCAGCTTGGACAGGTCCTGCGGGTCGAGTTCGCGCACCGAACGGCGCAGCTCCACCAAACTCGTCGACACCTGCGCGGAGTGCGGCGAGGAGACCGACGCGAGCGTGCGGTCCAGCAGCCGGCCCGCGATCTGGGCGGCCACCCGCATCTCCGCCTCGCCGAGCACCAGCGCCTCGTCGACGATCCGGCTGAAGTCCGGCGACTGCGGGTCGACCGCGTTCAACGCGTCGATGAACGCGACGGCCTGCGCCGAAAGCTCCACTTTGGACTCGTCGGAGACCGGGATCAGCCCGGCCGCGCGGGACACCGGCACCGGCTCGACGGGATCTGGTGGCGTCAGCACGAAATCGGTCATCTCAGTACTGCTTCGCGATCGCTTCGAGCAGCCGCTCCAGCGTCTCGTGCGCGGGCGGTTCGACGACGTCCACGATCGTCTGCGGCACGGTCAGGTTCTTCTCCTTCACGATGTCGTTGAAGTGCTTGGGATCGGCGGTCCGGAACCCGAACGTCGCCGCGAGCCTGCCCAGTTCGGCATCAGACGACAGCAGCTGCCCGACCCGGTCACCAGGCTCGCGCAACGGCACCAGCGTGTGCTTCGACAACACGGTCGGCGCCGGGTAGAGCAGCTTCATGTCCGGCCGGACCGTCGAATCGCCGCGCACCACCCGGTCGACGAACTGCGCCTCGTACGCCAGCACCAGCGGCGTCTTGCCCATGCCCGCGGACAGGTAGTCCTCGAACGGCCCCTCGCTGCTGCTCTGCGTGTAACCCTGGTCCAGGAACAACTTCGACACCGCCGGCAGCACCTTGGCCTCGGCGTCCTGCGACGACACCACCCCGCCGTTCGCGACGAACGACGTGATCGCCAGGTACATCGCGGCCGAGTTCGAGTCACGCGGATCGGTCGTGGTGACCAGCAGGTTCTTGCGCGCGGGATACGCGGTGTTGCCCGGCAACTGGTCCCAGCGCGTGCCCTTGGCCGCGAGCTCCAGGTACGCCTGTACGTCGAACGTCTGGTAACCCGGCCCCGCCTTGACCACGCCTGCCTTGGTCAGCAGGTCGACGATCGGGTCGAACGTGGCGATCACCATCGGCGACGAGAACGGCGCGTACGTCCGCGCGGCCTTGCGATCCCGCTGGATCTTCTCCGCCGCCGGTGCGGACGACGGGAACGCGAAGTCGTACGAGTTCAGGTCCGTGGCCGTCGCGATCTGCCGCGACCCCGCCGGATCCACCTCGACCTTGAGCCCGTGCTTCGCGAACACGTCCTTGACCCGCTGGTCGGCGAAGAAGGCGAGCTTCTCCGAGCCGATCACCCCGCGCACGGTCTGGAGCTGAGCCGATTCGCCGCCGCCCTGTCCCAGGACGATGGCCGTCACCACACCCACCAGCAGCACGACCGCAAGACCGATGCCGAGCGTTCTCTTCACGGAGCCACTTCTTTCTGGCCTACCTCTGCCGTAAAGCCCTGTCGGAGAAGAGATCTTTCGTCACTTCGACGCCGTATCAGGGTGGGTCGTCGCAATCGTGAGGTGAACAGTGGGTGAACGGGCCGATGAGTTTCGAGCGGCACCCGAGTCGGTATGGCTGAAGAGTCAGGAACGAGGAGGTTCAGCGATGAAGTTCGTGACGATCGGCTACGGCGCCCGCGAGGACTACGACCGCACCGACCAGGCCGTACGCGACGAAGCGCACGCCCACGACGAACGCCTGCGCGCGGCGGGAGTGGAGATGGGAATCGCCGGGTCGCCCGTACAGGTGCGCAACCCGGGCAACCTCAGGACGAAGGTGGAGAACGGGGCGTTCCAGACGTCCGCACTGCCGATCGCGGGCTTCGCGATCATCGAAGCGGGGTCGGTGGAAGAGGCGATCGAACTCGTTGCGAACACTCCGTGCGCGGTCGCTCACGGAGTGGTGGAGGTATGGCCGCTAGAGCAAGGGTGACCTGTCGCCCACAGACCACTTGTGGCCGAAGGGATCGGTGAAGCCGCCCTGCCGATGCGTCCCCCACGGCATCTGATGCTCCACGACCACCGATCCGGCGACGGCCCCGGCGGCGAGAGCACGCCCGACCAGACCGTCGGGGTCGTCGCAGAACAGCTCGACGCGCACGCTCGTGACCCCGCCCGGACTGTTCTCCGCCGGGTTGTCGGGGTTCACCTCGTGGATGAAGAAAGGTGCGCCGCCGATCGACAGACCGGCGACACCGCCGAGGTTCCACAGCTCCGTGGCGCCGAGCGCGGTCCTGTACCAGGTGACCGCGGCATCGGCGTCCGGGACGATCAGCATCACTGAGATCACCGCAGGCTCGCCCATGCTGGACAGCCTGCCCGATCAGCTCAGAGATCGCTGAGCAACCAGGCGACGTCGCGCACCAGCGCGTGCCGCCAGCCGACCCTGTCGTGCCCGGCAGGAGACCGGTTCACCCGCACGACCGCACCCGCCTGCGCGGTCAGCTCCTCCACGGCCTCGCAGTGCCGGTGCATCGCCGGCTCGTGCTCGCCGACGTCGAACGCGACCCGCAACCCGGACAGATCCGGAACCGAACGCAGGCGCTCGGCGGTGTCACCACCGGCCGGGCCGTCCAGCGCGAGCCCGGCCTCGGGCAGGTCGCGGGCGTACCAGAACGACCCTGACTGGCACGCCACCCGCGACACCAGCGAAGGGAAGTCCAGCGCGGCCTGGAATGCGCTGAACCCGCCCAGGCTCTGCCCCGCGACCGCGAACCGCGAGAGGTCCACAGTCACGCCGTTGGACGCCAGCAACGGCAGCAGCTCGTCCCGGATCGCCTCCCACAGCGCGGAAGAGCTGTACTCGGCATCGCGATCCCGTGGCGTGGGCAGGAAAACCAGCGTGGCAGGTGGCATCTCGCCGTTCTTCACCGCCGACTCGAACGCGGCCACCGCAGGATGCACGTACATCCAGTCGTCGCCGTCGAGCAGCAGCACGACCGGCTCGCCGCCCTGGTGCACGCGCACTGTCTTGCGCCCCAACGCACCCGTCCAGCGGATCCGCAACGACGGCACGTCCAGCACCTCGTCCGGCCCGACGACCGGCCAGTGCGGTTGCGGTTCCAGATCGGGCGTGGTGAAGATCGATCGGTTCGGCCCGGCACCGGCGGGGTTGGCCGGGTCGGCGTGCTCCTCGCCGTCGAAGAAGTGGTAGGTCACGCGCAACCGCGGCGGCATCTCGACCTCTGCCGACCACAGCGAACCTGATTGCCTGAACGGCACCGGGTCCAGCGCGCTCTCGAACCGCACCTCGCCGGGACCCGTCCACCGGAACGTCGTCATCGGGCCACCGCCAGAAGGTAGGAGGAGTCACGGCCGAGCAGTTCGCGGTGCGTGCCCTCGCCGGTCACCGTGCCGTCGGACAGCACGATCACCCGGTCGGCCACGTCGAGCAGCGCCGGGCTGCTGGTGATCACGATCGTCGTGCGGCCGCGGCGCAAGGCCGTGACGTTGCGGGCGATGAGCTGTTCGGTCACCGCGTCGACGGCCGTGGTCGGGTCGTGCAGCACCAGGATGTCCGGGTCCGCGGCCAGCGCGCGGGCGAGCGACAGGCGCTGTCGTTGCCCGCCGGAGAGGTTCGCGCCCCGGTCGCGCACGGCGTAGTCGAGGCCGTCGGAGTGCAACGCCACCACGTCGGTCAGCATCGCGGCGGACACGGCTTCCTCGACCGACGAGCTCGTCCCGGAAGGATCCACGTTGTCGCGCAACGTTCCCGCGAACACCTCGTGGTGCGACGGGTTCACCAGCAGAGCAGTCCGCACGCTCTCGATGGACAGCGACGCGATCTCCCGCTTGCCCACCCGGACGACACCCGAGTACGCGGAAGGCGGCACCTCAACGGAAAGCAGCGACGCCAGCTCGGCCGCCGCCTGAGGTTCGTAGGCCGCGATCGCCACGAACTCACCGGGCTGCACCGAGAACGTCAAGTCCCGCAACGTTCCGTGCGTGACAGCCGAGATCTCGAGGCCGCTCGACGGTCCGGGCACCTCGACACCGGGCGTCATCCGCGCGGGAGCGGCGAGGATCAGCGCCATCCGTTCGGCGGAGGCCCGCGCGATCATCACGTACTTGGGCATCTCCGAGAACAGCTTCAGCGGCTCGATCAGGAACTGCGCCAGCCCGACCACCATCACCAGCTGACCGATCGTGATGGAACCCTGGAACGTCAGCACGCCCGCCCACAACGTCACCGCCGCGGCCAGCAACGAGTTCAGCGCCAACGCAAGGCCGGCGTAGACGCCGTTGACCCGCGCCACGACGATCGACTGCTTCTTGGCCTCGGTGCTCACCCGGCGGTAGGCCTGGAAAGCCGCGTAGCTGCCGCCGAAACCGTGCAACGGCCGCAGACCCGCGATCAGGTCGGACACCTTCGCACCGGCCCGCGCGACCTTGGCCTGCTGCGTCTGCGTGCTCGCCCCGATCCGCCGCGACATCACGCTCAGCACGCTCAGGATCGCGGCGGTGCCGACGAACACCAGCACGCCGAGCGGCACGCTGATCACCGCCAGCACCACACCCGTGATCACCACCGACACCAGCGAGCTCACCAGCAGCGGCACCACCTCGATGATGTCCGCCGTCTGGTCGGCGTCCTCGGTGGCGATGGTGAGCACCTCGCCGGACTTGAGGTCGACGTCGCGCGCCACCGGCTGCAGGCCGTGGTCCGCGACCGCGACCCGCCATCGGTGCGCTTCCGTCGTGTTCGCCTTCTGCAGGATGCGCATGCCGAACCGCCACGAGTACGACACCGTGGCCATCACCAGCCCGAGCGCCAGCAACGCCAGCCCCAGCGAGCTGAGCTGACCGCCGCGCAACGCGAACTCGACGATCACGCCGAGCAGGATCGGCACGGCGGTCTCAGCGGCCTGGTAGGTACCCATCAGCAGGGTGCCGGAGGCCATGGCGCCGCCGTTGCGGCGGAGTGCGACCCGCAGGATGTCCCTGCCGGTCCGTACTTCAGTGTTCGTCAACGTGGCGCGCAATCGCTTCGGGGGTGGACAGGGCCAGGAGATCGCGGATCGTGACGACCGGGCCGAACTCGCGGCGGAGCAGGCCGATGAGCCGGACCGCGAGCATCGAGTGCCCGCCCAGGTCCGTGAAACCGCTCGCCATGCCCACCTCGTCCTCGTCGAGGTCGAGGGCCTCGGCGAACATCTCCCTGACCACGAGCTCGGTTTCGGTCAGCTCCCTGGCTTCCTGTTGGACCAGGGTGCCGAGCGGACGCGCCTCGGGCAAGGCCGACGTGTCCGCCTTGCCGTTGACCGTCAACGGGATCGCGTCGACCTCGGCGAAGTGCGACGGCCGCAGGTAGTCCGGCATCCCGGCACCGACCTCGGCCGCGATCGACGGGATGTCCGCACCTTCCGCCAGCACGAGGTAGGCCGCGAGCCGGTACGCGCCGTCGACCTGCGGGTCGGCCTGCGCGACGGCGGCGACGAACCGGACGCCCGGATGCGCGGCGAACCGCGCCTCGACCTCGCCCAGCTCCACGCGGTGACCGCGGATCTTGACCTGCTTGTCGGTGCGGCCCAGGTAGAGCAGGTTCCCGTCGGGCCGCCTGATCACCAGGTCGCCCGTCCGGTACATCCGCTCACCCGGCACCCACGGGCACGCCACGAACCGTTCCGCGGACTGCCCTGGCTGGCCGAGGTAACCACGCGCGATGCCCACGCCCGACACGTAAAGCTCGCCCGCGACCCCGTCCGGCACGTGCCGCAACCACGGGTCGAGCACGTAGACGTCGGTGTTGTCGATCGCCACGCCGACCACCGGGTCGACGCAGTCGAACGTGCCGACGCCCAGCGTGTTGATCGTGTACTCCGTTGGCCCGTAAAGGTTGTAGCCGATCGTGCCGGGAGTGTCGGCGAGCTGCTGCCACAGCGTCGGCGTCACGGCCTCGCCGCCCAGCAGCACCAGCGCCGGCTTGTGCTCGGCACCCAGCAGACCCTCGGCGACCAGCTGCTGCGCGTAGGTCGGCGTCACGTTGATGACGTCGATCTCGTGCTGGAGGCAGTACTCGACCAGCCCGGTCGCGTCGCGGCGCAGCTCCTCGTCGCAGATGTGCACCTCGTGGCCGTCGGCGAGCCAGAGCAGCTCCTCCCACGACATGTCGAAGGCGAACGACACGGTGTGTGCGATCCGGAACATCCGGTGCCCGTGCTCGGCCAGCACCGGCTCGAAGATCCGCCGCTGGTGGTTGACCAGCATGTTCGTCAGGCCCGCGTACTCGGTGACCACGCCCTTGGGCTTGCCGGTCGAACCCGAGGTGTAGATGGTGTAGGCCGCGTGCTTGAGCCGGTTCGGGTCGCCGGCCGCGAACGTGATCACCGGTTCGGCGTCCGGCCACGGCTCGTCGAGCCGGAACACCTCGCCCCGGATCCGCGGCGCCACCGCGCTGGTCGTGATGACCAACGACGGCTGCGCGTCGTCGATGATCGCGGCGATCCGCTCGTCCGGGTGGTCCAGCTCCAACGGCACGTACGCCGCCCCACACCGCAGGATTCCGAACAGCGCGACAACCCAGTCCAACGAGCGCGGCACCGCGATGGCGACCGACGTCTCGACGCCGATGCCCTTGCCGGACAACACCCCCGCGAGATGCCGGCTGCGGTTCCTGAGCTCCGCGAACGTCATCGTCTTGCCGTGCGCGACCAACGCGATCCGGTCCGGGTTGCGGTCGGCCGCGGTGTCGAACAGGTCGACGACGGTCTGGTCGCCGAAGTCGTTGGCGGGGTTGAGTTCCGGCTGCGGCCCGGTGCCGCGGATCGCGCCGAGAGGACCAACCGTGCGAGCCAGATCGCCGAGCACCCGCAGGTAGTCGTCGAACAACCGCTGGGCCAACGCGGTGTCGGTGACCTCGGGCCGGTACTCCAGCTTGACCGTGAGCTGCTTGCCCGGCGTCACCACCCACGTGAACGGGTAGTGCGTCGAGTCCTCGGACTCGTGGTCGATGATCCCGTTCGCGGTGTTCAGCTCGTCGAACGTGCTGTCGTCCAGGAAGTTCTGCAGCACGAACAGGTTGTCGAACAGCTGGTCGTGACCGCTCGCGCGCTGGATCTCGCCGAGCCCGACGTGCTCGTGGTCCATCGCGTCGACCCGCGACGCCTGCACGTTCGCGAGGAACGTCGCCGCCGTGTCGTCCGGCCGCGCGGTGATCCGCATCGGCACGGTGTTCAGCAGCACGCCGACGATCCCGTCCGTGCCTTCTTCCTCACGCCCGGACACCGTGACGCCGAACGTCGCGTCGCCGCGGCCGGTCTCGCTGCCGAGCAACAACCCGAGCGCGCCCGTCACGACCGAGTTCAGCGTGACTCCGTGCCTGCGCGCGGCTTCCCTGACCCGGTCCGTGTCCTCTGTGGACAGCGTCCGCACGATCTTCGTCGGCAGAGCGTCCGAAGTGGACCCGTCGCCGAGCAGCGTCGGGCCCGGCAGGTCCGCGAGGTAGCCGGCCCAGAACCGTTCGGCGGCTTGGGCGTCCTTGGCGTCGAGAGCGCGGGTGTAGCTCTCGAAGCTCGGCGTGGCGGGCGAGGAGTCGACCGGTTCGCCCGCGAGGAACGCCCGGTAGGCACCGAACAGGTCGCGCAGCACGATCTCGCGCGACCAGCCGTCCCACAGCAGCAGGTGGTAGCTGAACAGCAACGCGTCGCGGCCCTCCGGCAGCCGCAGCACGGTGAGCCGCACCAACGGCGGCGCGCCGAGGTCGAAGCCCGTGCGGCGGTCCTCGACGCGCAACGCGTCCACGGCGTCCTGGTTCAGCACGTCGACCGTGCGGACCTCGACCTGGCCGCCCGGCGTGAGTACCTGGACCGGCGTGCCGTCCTCGTCCTCGAAGCCCGCGCCGACCACTGGGTGCCGGGCGATGACGTGCGCCATCGCCTTCTCGAGCGCACTGGTGTCGAGCCGGCGGTCGAACGTGAAGTAGCTCTGCGCCACGTAATGCCCGGTGTCGCCCGCCAGCTCGGCCTGGAAGTACAGACCGCGCTGCAACGGCGAGACCGGCGCGGTGCGGCGCGCGTTCACCGAGGCGTCCGCGATCCGTTCCAGGGCGAGCAACCACCGTGCGGCGATCTCGTCGGACACGTCCTCGGTGAGCGCGAACGTGGCCCGCAGACTGCCGGTCGACGTGTCGACCCAGGAGTTGACCTCCACCGCGTACGGGCTCGGCTGCGACCCGGCGTCGACGTGCAACGCCTGCGCCTCACTGCCCCGGCCGAGGTAGTTGAACAGCACCTGCGGCCTGGGAAGCGCCGCCAGCACCGGCGCGGTCTGCGGGTTGAGGTACCGCAGCTGCCCGTATCCGACGTGCTGCCGCTCGTCCGGCTGGCGCTTGCCCAGCTCCCGTGCCGCCTCGACCGGATCGGTGTGCGGGCTGAGCTTCACCGGCGCGATGGAGGTGAACCAACCGACCGTGCGCGTGTAGTCGTGGTGCTCGAGCACCGGCACACGGCCGTGCCGCTCCAGCTCGATCACCAGATCCGTTGGCGTGCCCTGGATCTCCGTGAGCGCGGTGCGCAGCGCACCGCACAGCAACTCCGTCAGGCCGACGCCGAGCGCGGTCGGCGCGGTCCGCACGACGCGCTCGGTGATGTCGGCCGCCAGGTTGACCGTGACCTCGCGCTGGTCGCCGATCTGCTGGGTCAGGACGGGGGTGTCCAGCACCTCGATCCACCGGCGCAGGTCACCGCCGGTTTGTGCGCTGAGGATCAGCGCGTTGGTGTAGGCGGCGAATGACGTGGTCGCGGGCGCCAGGTCCTCGCCGCGCAGGGCCGCGGAGATGTCGTCGAGGAGGATCAGCCAGGAGACGGCGTCGACGGCGAGGTGGTGCACCACGACCACGAGGGTCCGGGTGGACTCCAGCCACGTGAACGCGGCCATGACGCCGGCTTCGGGGTCGAGGCGGTGAGCGGCCTCGTTCGCGGCGACCTGCGGATCGTCAGAATTGTCAGACCCGTTTGAGACGATAGGAGTGGGGACCCGATCCCCCCAGGGGGCCTGCGAATCGGGATCGATTCCGAACGCCCACACCCCGTGCTCGACCCGCAGCCGCATCCGCAGCGCGGGGTGAGCGTCGATGACAGCCTTGGCCGCCCGTTCGATCTCCTGCAGCTCAACGCCCTCGGGCACCTGCAGCTGCCGAGCCTGGGCGAACAACCGAAGCTCGCCGCCCAGTTCCCGTTGCCGCAGCACGATCGGCGTCGGCACCACCGGCCCGTCCGCAGCCTCGACCACGGCCGGTGCCGCCACCGGCGCGACCGCGAACCGATCGGCCAAGGCGCGCGGCGTCTTGTGCAGGAACAGGTCCCGCGGCGCGATCTGCAACCCGAGCGCACGCGCCCGGTTGACCACGCCGATCGCGATGATGCTGTCCCCGCCGGCCACGAAGAAGTCCGTGTCCGCGTCCACAGTGGACCCCGGCAGCACGTCCGCGAAGATGCTGACCAACGAGTCCAGCGCCGGCGAGTCGCCGGCCACGACAACGTCCTCGGACGAGCGGGCGCGCTCTTCCAACGCCTTGCGGTCCAGCTTGCCGTTCACCGTCAGCGGCAGCGCGTCCAGCGGAATCACCCGCTGCGGCACCATGTGCACCGGCAGCTTCGACCCGAGGAAGACCCCGATGTCCGTGGCAGGCGTGCCCACGACGTGCGCGACGAGGTGGTCGGCGGTGTCGGCCACCGTCACGGCCACGTCGACGACACCGGGCACCGAACGGATCGCCGACTCGACCTCGCCCAGCTCGATCCGGAAACCCTTGAGCTGCACCTGGTTGTCGGCGCGGCCGACGAACTCCAGCTCGCCGTCGAGGTTGCGGCGCGCGAGATCACCGCTGTTGTACATGCGCGAACCATCGGCGGCGAACGGGTCCGCCACGAACCGGCTGGAGGTGAGGTCCGGCCGGTTGTGGTAGCTGAGCGCCAGCTGGGAACCCGCCACGTAGATCGCGCCCACCTGACCCGGCGCGACCGGCTGCAGCCGGGAGTCCAGCAGGTACGTGCGCAGGCCGGGGATCGGTCCGCCGATCGGGCTCACCTCACGGCCGGACGTGAAGTCGGCGTCGTCCAGCACCCGATGCGTCACGTGGACCGTGGTCTCGGTGATGCCGTACATGTTGACCAGCTCGGGACGCTCGGTGCCGTAGCGCTCGACCCAGCCGCGCAGGCGCGAGAGTTCCAGCGCCTCGCCGCCGAAGATGACGCGGCGCAACGCGGGCAGCGGCTCGGCCAGCCGGTCGGCCTCGATGAACTGGTAGAACGCCGACGGCGTCTGGTTCAGCACGGTGACGCCACGCGCGCGGACGAGCAGGTGGAAGTCGACCGGCGACCGGGTCAGGCCGTGGTCGGGCACCAGGAGTTCGCCGCCGTACGCCAGCGCGCCCCACAACTCCCACACCGCGAAGTCGAACGAGTACGAGTGGAACTGCGTCCACACGTCGTCCGGCCCGAAGTTCATGTCCGGCTGGGTGTTCGCCAGCAACGACACCACGCTCGCGTGCGGCACGACGACGCCCTTGGGCTTGCCGGTCGAGCCGGACGTGTAGATCACGTACGCCGGGTTCTGCCAGTCGAAGGCCGGCAACTCCGCGTCGCCCGGCACCTGGTCGCCGTAGACCAGCACCCGCGCCGGAACACCGGCGTTCAACAGCAGACGTTCGAAGCGCTCCCGGTGTTCGCGCTCGACCAGCACGACCTGGGGCACGGAGTCGGCGAGAACGTACTCGAGCCGCTCGTCCGGGTACGCGAGGTCCAGCGGGACGTACGCGCCACCGGCCGACACGATCCCGACCAGGGCGACGACCTGCTGCAACGATCGTCCGATCGCGACCGCGACCCGTTGCTGAGGCCCGACGCCCGCGTTGACCAAGGTCCGGGCGAGCCGGTTCTTGGTGTCGGCGAGCATTCCGTAGGTGAGGCCTTCGGAGCTGCCGTCCAGGTGGCACATCGTCACGGCGCGCGCCGACGGGTCGCGCTGGGCGGCCGCGTCGAACAGGCCGGCCAGCGTGACGGGCTCGATCTCGGCAGCGGCCCGCACGGTCGTGAGCGATGGCGTCGGCACAACACCGCCGCTGAGCAACGAGTCCACCGTGTCGGCGAACGCGCGCAAGATCGTGCGGGCGCCCTCCTCGCGGACGACGACGGTGTCGTAGATGAGGTTGAACCGCAGCGTGCCGTCGTGGTGGCGCTGAACCTCGATGGTCAACGGGTAGTGCGGCGCGCCCTCGTTCACCGCGTCGGCGATCTCGAACCCGGTGGCCGAGCCGAGCGCGGTCACGTCCGTCGCGATGTCGAACACGACCAGCGTGTCGAACGCCGACCCGTGCGGTGCCTGCCGCCCGATGCGCGTGAGCGAGACGTGCTGGTGCGGCAGCACAGCGGTCTGGTGGCGCTGCACCGACGCCAGCAGCTCGGCGGCGGTCGTGTCGGCGGACCACCTGGTGCGCACCGGAATCGTGTTGATGAACAGGCCGACCAGCCCGTCGATGCCCGGCACGTCGGCGTCCCTGCCGGACACCGTGGAGCCGAACACGACGTCCTGCCTGCCGAGGATGCCGCCGAGCGTCACACCCCACGCGCTGTGCACGGCGACGCTGAGCGACACCCCTGCCGCCCGCAGCTTCTCGTCGAAACCAGCGGGTGCGTCGATCGCCGTGTCGGTGAAGCGTGCCGACGGCTCGTGCCCCTCCACCGTGAGCGACGGACCGGGCAGGCCGGCGAGCTCCTCGGCCCAGACGCGGTCGCTCTCCGCGGCGTCGGCCTGCACGAGCCAGCGCACGTAATCGGCGTAGCTGCCCCGCACGTGCACCGAGCCCGGCGCGTCGTACTCGGCCAGCAGCGCGCGCCACATCGGCGGCACCGACCAGCCGTCCGCGATGATGTGGTGCACGGTCTGTACGAGTACATACCGGCCGGGAGCGGTGCGGATCAGCGTGAAGCGCATCAACGGCCCACGAGCGAGGTCGAACCCGGCGACGCGGTCCTGCTCGGCGAAGGCCTCGATCTCCTCCTCGGTCATGCCCTGACCGTCCACAGTGGAGAACTCCGGCCGCACACCGGACTCCAGCACCGAGACGACCCGGCCGTCCGGCAGGCCGACGAACCGCGCGGCGAGGTTCGGGAACAGCTCCAGCACCCGCGTCGCGGCGGCTTCGAGCTTCGCCGCGTCCACCGCACCGGTCAGCGTCACCAGCTGCTGCTCGACGTACCGGTGCGCCGACTCGTCGTCGAACACCGAGTGGAAGTACAGACCCTCCTGCAACGGTGTCAGCGGCAGCACGTCCCGCAACGCCGGCGAATCCAGGGAGTCGACGTCGGCCTGGGTCAGCGGCAGCAGGTCGAAGTCACTGGGGGAGTGACCGCCCTCCGTCAACGCAGCCAAGCCTTCCAGCGCGGCCACGAAGTACTCGCCGATCTTCGCTGTGTCGGAGTCGGTGAACACCCCGGACGGCCACGACATGACCGTGACCAGTTCCAGTTCACCGTCGGCACCCGGCTCGGCGGAAGCGTTGAACTCCAGCGCCCGCGGCAGCCGCATCGCCGGATCGCGCTTCTCACCGAGCTGGCCGGCGTTCTCCGCGAGCTGCCAGTCGCCGGTGGTGCCACCGCTGAACCGGCCGAGGTAGTTGAACAGCACCTGCGGCCGTCCGACACCGAACTCGTTGCGCCCCAGGTACTTCAACGCGCCGTACGAGACACCGTTGCTCGGCACCCGCGCGAGGTCTTCCTTGACTCGCTTCAACGCAGAAGCCAGGTCGTCCGCACCCGGATCCACCGTGACCGGGAACAGCGTCGTGAACCAGCCGACCGTGCGGGACAGGTCCGGGTCGAGCGGCACGAACCGGCCCTCGCGGCCGTGGCCCTCCAGCTCGATGTGCGCGAACGTCTGGTCCTGGCCGTTGTCCCGGCGCCACCGGGCCAGCGCGACCGCGAGACCGGTCAGCAGCACGTCGTTGACCTTGGCGTGGAACAACGCGGGCACGTCACCGAGCAGCGCGGCCGTGGCACGGGAACCGACCGTGACCGTGCGGACCTGTTCGCCCGCAACGACGTCCTCGTCGGTGAGCTCACGCCGGCCGAGCAGTTGATCCACACCCGGCAGCGCACGCTGGTAGTACTCGCGATCCGCGTCGAACCCTGCCTTCTCGAGCAGCTGGGTCCAGCGGCGGAACGACGTCCCGACCGGACGGAGTTCCACGGGAGCACCGGAAGAAACCTGCTGCCATGCCTGGGCGAGATCGTCGAACAGGATGCGCCACGACACGCCGTCGATCACCACGTGGTGGATCACGATCACGAGTTGGCGCGCCTCGGAACGCCACACCGCGCGCAGCATGATGCCCGCGTCCGGGTTGAGCCCCTCGGTCGCGGCGGCCACGCACTCGTCGAGCGGCGCGTTGCTCTCCTCCCACAACGCAGGCCCGTCGGCCGGGATGTCGAACGACCACCGCTCGCCCCGGACCAGCTTGGCGCGCAACATGTCGTGCCGCTCGACCAGCGCGTCGAGGATCTCGGTCAGCTGGGCGGCGGTGAGCGCCGCGGGCGTGTTGAGCACGACCGACTGCACGAACCCGTCGATGGCGTCCGTGGTCTCGCCGAGCCACTGCACGATCGGCAGACCCGCCACCGGACCGGTCGGCACGTCGTCGTGGTCCACCGTCGAAGCGCCGTCCCGCGACGCGACGGCGGCCAGCGCGCGCGGGGTGCGGTTGAGGAAGATCTGGGTGGCCGTGACGAACACGCCCTCGGCGCGCAGCGCGGACAGCAGCGAGATCGCCAGGATGCTGTCGCCGCCCAGTTCGAAGAAGTCGTGGTCGGCGCCGACCTGCTCGACCCGCAGCACCGACGCGATCGCGGCGCAGATCACGGCCTCGTCGTCGTTGGCCGCGGCGGTGACCGGCCCGGTCTCGACGGTCGGCTCCGGCAGCGCGCGGCGGTCGAGCTTTCCGTTGGCGGTCAACGGGAACTCGTCCATCACCACGATGTGGGTGGGCACCATGTACTCGACCAGGTGCTCGGTCGCCCACTGCTTCACGGCGTCCGAGGTCAGGCTCTCGACGGACGGCACGACGTACCCGACGAGGTAGTTGCCGCCCACGGAGTTCTTCCTGACCACGACACAGGTGTGGCGCACCTCGGGGTGCTCGGCCAGCGCGACCTCGACGTCCTCCAGCTCCAGCCGCATGCCGCGGATCTTGACCTGGTTGTCGACGCGGCCGAGGAAGTCGAGTGACCCGTCCGGCGCGAACCGCGCGAGATCACCGGTGCGGTAGAGGCGCGACCCGTCAGAAGCGAACGGGTTGGCCACGAACCGGGACGCGGTCAACCCCGGTGCGTTCACATATCCACGGCCCAACAGGAAGCCGCCGATGTACAGCTCGCCGCCGACACCGGGAGGGCACGGCCGCAGCTGCTCGTCGAGCACGTAGAGATCCGTGTTGGGGTTCGCCTTGCCGATCGACGTCGACAGCCGCTCCGCCTCGCCGCGGTAGATCACGTGCGAGACGCCGATCGTGGCCTCGGCCGGGCCGTAGCCGTGGTACATCGGGATGTCGAGCTGCGTGCGGAACCGGTCGTACAGCTCGGGAGTCAGCACCTCGCCGCCGCACCACACGTGCCGCAGGCTGTCCAGCTCGCCGTCGCCCGCGATGTTCAGCAGCACGTCCAGCATCGACGACACCAGGTACACGAACGTCACGCGGTGCTGGGAGATCGTGCGCAGCAGGTGGTGCGGGTCGCGTTCGCCGCCGGACCGCACGACGACCGTGCGACCACCGCACACCAGCGGCAGGAAGATCTCGTTGATGGAGATGTCGAACGACAGCGGCGCCTTGAACAGCGACGCGTCGGAGTGTCCGAAGTGGAGGATCTGATTGACCTGCCACAGCAGGCGTTCGCTGATCGCCTCGTGCCGGATCATCGCGCCCTTGGGGCGGCCGGTCGAGCCGGACGTGAACATCACGTACGCCAGCTGAGCACCCTGGATCGTGACGTCCGTCGGTTCACCCGAGCAGTCCGCGAAACCCCAGTCGGAGAGGTCCACGGCGACCGCTTCGGGCTCGCCCTCCTGGCCTGTGCCAAGAAGTAGGACGACCTGGGCGTCGGTGATCACGGACTCGCGCCGCGACGCCGGCCACTGCGGGTCCAGCGGCACGAACGCGGCACCGGCCTGCAGCACGGCGAGCAGGCTGATCACCATCTCGGCCGAGCGGTCCAGCGAGATGCCGACGACCTGCTCCGCGGCCAGGCCGCGGTCGAGCAGGTGGCGGGCCAGCTGGTTGGACCGGGTGAGCGCCTCGCCGTAGGTGAACGCGCGCTCGCCGTCGTTGATCGCGACGGCGTCCGGGCGCTGGCGGGCCTGCTCGCGGAACAGCTCGACGATGCTCGGCCGGTCGCGCGGGAACTCGTTGTCGTTCCACCGCGCCAGATCCGCGAGCCGTTCGTCCACGGTCTGCGACGTCAGCGTGCCGATCGCGCGGTTCGGGAACTCAGCCAGGTCGTCCAGCGCCCGCTGCGCCTCGGCCGGATCGACGCCCTCCGGCAACGGGATCAGCCAGCCGTCAGGCCGTTCCACGACGTCCGACTGCTGGCCCTTGTCCGCCCAGACGAGCAGATCGCTGAAAAGCGTGGCAGCGGTGAGCTCTAGTCCATCGACCCTGAAACCGGGGTTCACCCAGTGGGTCAGCGCGACGGCGCTCGCGACGGCGATGGTCCGCTGAGGGTACTCACCGGCACGGCGCCGAATGGAGGCGATCCGGGCGGTCGAAAGAAGTACGTCACGCTCGGCCATCAGTTCCATCGACGACTCAGCCATCCCTTCACGATCGGTGAAGGTAGCCTAACCTAAGTATTTGCGGATCCGAATCGCCAAGCGGCCCAAAGTGCTGCGTAACGCCCGTCACGCGCAACAAGTTCTTCATGTGTGCCCTGCTCGATGACACGTCCTGCGTCGAGCACGGCGATCCGGTCCGCCGCGATGGCCTGGGTCAACCGGTGGGCCACCAGAAGCGTCGTACGGCCGCGACAGGCCGCCAGAGCCGCCCGTTCGAGCGCCGCGGCACCCTGGCTGCCCGCCTCGGCCGTCGACTCGTCGAGCACGACGACGGGGGAGCGGCCGAGCACGAGCCGGGCCAGCGCGATCTGGGCGATCTTGGTCACGTCGAGGCGTTCGCCACCTTCGCCGACGTCGGTCTGCAGGCCTTGCGGCAGCGCTTCGACCCACGAGTCCGCGCCCACCGTGCGCAACGCGTCCATCAACTCGTCGTCGGTCGCGTCTGGGGCCGCCAGCCGCAGGTCTTCTGCGAGCGGACCGGCGAAGACGTGCGCTTCCTGGGTCAGGATGCTGACCAGCGCGCGGGAACCCGCCTCGTCGAGTTCGGCGAGATCGGCCTGCCCGATGTGCACGGACCCGGTCTGCGGTGTGCCGGTACCGGCGACCAGCGCCGCCAGCGTCGTCTTGCCCGCGCCGGTCGCGCCGACCAGCGCGAGTGAGGTGCCCGCGGGGATCTCCAGGTCGATGTCCTGCAACACGTCGTGCTCGGATTCGGGGTAGCGGAAGGAAAGTCCGCGCACCGTCACCGGAAGCGGTTCGGCGAACGGATCGACGGCCACCGCGCTGCGGACGAGTTCGTCGCCGTCGGATTCGGTGAGCACGCCGACCAACCGCGTCAGCCCGGCACCGGATTTCTGCGCCTCGTCGAAGAACGCCATGATCAAACCGAGCGGCACGAACAACTTGTGGAACAACAGCGCCGCGACGGAAACCTGGCCCAGCGAGGATTCCCCGTTGGTCACCAGGAAGTAGCCGACCACGATGATCAGCCCGAGACCGATGAACTCGGCGCGGTTCTCCCTGCCGATGAACCGGCCGAAGAATCGGAAGACGTCGATGCCGATGTTGCGCACCCGCCACGACTCGGCGGTCACCTTGTCCCGGAACGCGCTCTCGAGACGGTAGGCGCGCACCGTTTCGATGCCGTCCAGCCCGCTGATCAACGCCTGGGCGCGGTCGGCCTGAGCCTCGGAACGCGCGCGGTAGAGCGGTTGCGACCGAGGCAGGTACCAGCGCAGCGCCAGCCAGTACGCGGGCAGCGCGCAGGCTCCGGCGAGACCGAGCCGCCAGTCGAGCCCGAACATGCCGGCGGTGGCGATGACGACCAGCACGACCGCGGAGAAGATCGTCGGGATCGCCGTGCGGAAACCCTTGGAGATCACCGCGACGTCGTCACCGACGCGGGACAGCACGTCGCCGCGGCCGACCTGCTCGATCCGCGCGCTCGGCATCCCGAGCACCGCGCGGACCGCGCCTTCCCGCAGCCGTGCCAGCATTTCCGCACCGACCCGGCCGACCAGGTACGTCGAGACCGAGGTCATGGCCGCGCCGAGCAACGCCGACACGACCGTGGCGATGCCGATCGACCACAGGATCGACGCGTCACGCCCTTCGACGACGCCGTCCACCACGGTGCCCAGCAGGAACACCGGGATGATCTGCAGCACCGCCCCGGCCACCGTCGCCACCACGGTGGCGATCGGCAGGCCGGGAGCGTTGCGGCAGTGGTCGAGCACCCAGCTCAGGGCCTCACGTCCGGTCGCCGTGCGCAGGATCTTCGCGGACGTGCCGGACACGCTCGTGGTCACGAGGAGACAGACCTTTCGCTGGGTTGTGCTGCGCTAGTGGGCGCGACCCGGAACGCCGGCCGCCTGGCTGGGCATCTGCAAGTACCACCAACCCATGATCGAATCACCGGTAACCACACCCAACCTGAAACCAGCCTCCGCGACACTGGCTGTGTGCGGATGAGTTGGTAGTAGGAATGTGCTTGTTGATGTTGAGTTGGTGGTACTTGCAGACGCCATCAGCGACGGCCTTGCTGGATCAGGCGACCGACTTGGACGCCTTCACCAGCTCGTCGATCGCGTAGGGCATGGACGCCAGGGTGGCCTGCGAGATCGCGGCACCGACGGCGGGACCCTCGCTGTCGAGGATCCAGTGGACCTTGCCGGCCTTGACCGCGGGCAGGTTCGCGAAGAGCTGGAAGTTCTTCAGCGACTTCTGGTCCGCCTCGTCGGCGATGACGAAGATGCGGTCGACGTTCATCAGGTCGATGTGCTCGGGGGACAGCGACACGTAGAACTTGCCGCCCGCGATCTCGTCGATCTTCGTGTTGCCCTTGAAACCGATGCCCGACACGACCTGGCCACGCACGTCAGTGGTGGTGAACGGCGCGACGGCGTCCTTGTACCAGGACGTGACGACCGCGGTCTCGTTCGCCCACGCGGGGTTCGCCTTCTTCGCCTCGGCCATCTTGTCGTCGATGCCCTTGATCAGCTTGGCACCCTCGTCGCCCTTGCCGAGCGCCTTGGCGACCTGCAGCGCGTTGTCCTGCCACTTGGCGGAGAAGGGCTCCTTCTCCTCCTTGGTGCGGCCGACCGTCGGAGCGATCTTGCTCAGCTTGTCGTACCAGGCCTGGTCGGCCTCGGAGTACACCGCGACGATCAGGTCGGGGCGCAGCTGGGCGATCTTCTCGTAGTTCGGCTCGGTGTCACCGTTCTTCATGACGACCTCGGGCGTGGTCGAACCCCACTTGTCCTTCACCCAGGCCCACTGGGTGTTGATGTCGGGCTTCTTGCCCTCGGGGTTCGGGTACTGGTCGACCATGCCGACCGGCACGGTGCCCAGCGCGAGCATCGTCTGCTCGTCGGTGTAGCCGAGGGAGACGACGCGCTTGGGCGCTTCCTTGATCTCCGTCGTGCCGAAGAAGTGCTCGACCTTGGTCGGGAACGTGCCACCGGAGGCGTTGTTCGCGTCAGGGGTCGTGGCAGGCGTGGAGGAACCGCACCCGGCGAGGACGCTGGCACCGACCACCACGGCTGCTGCCACAGCGGTCAATCGCTTCCAGGTCATGGTCGTTCTCTGGCCCATTCGGCACCTCGTTCTTCGCTGCCCACGCGGCGGGGGAAATAGGACAGGCGAACCTTATCACCCGGTTAGGGCAGGCTAACTTGTGTTTGGTCACTCTTCGATACCACGTGGGTCCGGCCGATGGGCACGATCAACGGCCGCTCGCTCACCGGGTCGTCGATGACTTTCGCCTGCAGGCCGAACGTGTCCAGCAACAACTCGCTGGTGATCACCTCGCTGGGATGTCCCTGCGCGACAATGGATCCCGACTTCATCACGATCAGGTTGTCGCTGTAGCGAACGGCCAGGTTCAGATCGTGCAGCACCATGACGATCGTGCAGCCGCCCTCGTGCAGGTCGTCGACGAGGTCGATCACGTCGATCGCGTGCGCGAGATCCAGATAGGTCGTCGGCTCGTCCAGCAACAACAGATCGGTGCCCTGGGCGAGCGTCATGGAGATCCACACCCGCTGCCGCTGCCCACCCGAGAGCGAGTCGACCGGCCGGTGCGCGAGATCGGCCACGCCCGTCATCCGCAGTGCCTCCGCGACGACCCCCGCGTCGTCGCTCGACCACTGGCGCACCCAGCTCTGGTGCGGGTGCCGGCCGCGCGCGACCAGGTCGGCGACCGTGAGCCCCTCCGGCGCGATCGGGGTCTGCGGGAGCAGGCCCATCCTCTTCGCGACGTCCTTGGTCTTCAGGCGCGCGATGTCGTGGCCGTCCAGCAGCACGGTTCCCTGGCGCGGTTTGAGCAGCCTGGACAGCGTGCGCAGCAGCGTCGACTTGCCGCAGCCGTTGGGCCCGATGACCGTGGTGATGACACCGGTCGGGATGGAGACGTCGAGGTTGTCGAGCACGACCCGGTCGGCGTACCCGACCGTGACGCCCTCGGCCCCCAGTCGGGCGGCATCGTTGCGCAGCGCGGTCATAGGGCAACCTTACTTAACTGAGGCATACCTCAGGCCGCGTGGTGCGCGAGGTTGACCGCGAGTGCGGCCAGGGCGAGGCCGAAGAAGAGTGCCCAGCCGCCGAGCCGGAAATTGCCCGCCCGCACATGTGCGCCCAGCGCGCCGAGGAAGTACAGCACCAGACCGGCCGCGGCGAGCACGCCCACGACCGGCACGACGAACCCGGCCAGCAGGCCGAGCGCGCCCGCGCCCAGGAGCAGTCCCAACGGCCGTGTCCATGACCGGGGGATCCGATTGCGGTCCGCCTCCTTCTTCGGGTACTCGTGGCCGATCAGGTTCGCCACGGCGGCCGAACCGTTGAGGGCTGAGGCGAGCAGGGTCACCGTGAGGTAGAGGACGAACATCGACGTCTCCGTGTCCGTGAGAGCGGTGGTTGACCAGTCGCTCACGGACGAGACGGTGACCCTCATGTGTGACACCGTGTCGCGTGTCCTGCGTCACAGCGCGATGGCTGTCAGCTTCCGCGGATTGCTGACGACGTGGATGTCCTGAACCAGGTTGTCCGCCAGGTGCAGCGTCATCGCCAGCACCGGTGTGCTGCCACACCGGACGACGACACCGGGGCCGCCGTTGAGGTGGAGCACCTCGGCCGTCGAGCCCACCGGCTGTTGCCGGGACAGGACGACGATGGCGCGGGCCACGAGATCCGCACCGTGGACGGGCTTGCGCGGCGCACCGGTGAGGCCGCCGCCGTCGCTGACCATCGTCACGTCCGGCGCCAGCACCTCGATCAGCGCGGTGATGTCACCGCCGGAACAGGCGGCCAGGAACCGCTCGGTCACCTGCTGCCGAGTCACGAGGTCGCTGTCATACCGGCGCCGGCGGCTTTCCACCGACTTTCTCGCCCGGTGCGCGAGCTGCCGCACCGCCGGCTCCTCACGTCCTACGAGCCGCGCGATCTCTGCGTACGGGTACCCGAACGCCTCGTTCAGCACGAACACCGCGCGTTGCAACGGGGACAACGTCTCGAGGACGAGCAGCAGCGCGGTGGAGACGGAGTCGGCGAGGACCGCGTCGGCGGCGACGTCCGGTCCGGTGAGGACGGGCTCAGGCAGCCACGGTCCGATGTAGGACTCACGCCGCGCACGGGCGCTGCGCAGGTGATCGATCGCCAGCCGGATGGTCACCCTGACCAGAAAGGCCTCGGGGTCCACGACGGTCGCCGGTTCGACGCGGGTCCACCGCAGCCAGGCCTCCTGCACCACGTCCTCGGCTTCCGTGACGCTGCCGAGCACCCGGTACGCGACCGCGTACAACAACCCGCGGTGCTTCGTGAAGTGCGGCTCGTGCTGGTCACCTGGCACGTTGCCGGTCACCTGAACCACCTCAGGCCGCGCGCTTCACGTTCGCGCGCACCAGGAGGTAGACGAGGAACGGTCCGCCGATCATCGCGGTGACGATGCCGACCGGCAGATCGTTGGGCAGCACCAGCCGTGCGAGGAGGTCCGAGCCGATCAGCAACAGCGCGCCGAACAGCCCGGAGGCGAGCAGCGGCGGGACAGGGCTCTTGAGCAGCCGCATGGTGATCTGCGGCGCGACCAGGGCGACGAACGGCACCGGGCCGGCGGCCGAGACTGCGACGCCGGCCAGCAGAACGCCGCACAGCAGCAGCACGGCACGCACGGCGCCGTAGCGGACACCCAGACCGGCGGCCACGTCGTCACCGAAGTGCATCGGGCGGAGCTGGAAGGAGATCACCAGCACGACGAGGACGAGCGCGATGGTGACCCACAGCGTCGTCCACACCTGGGTCCACGACCGCGAGTCGAGCGACCCGACGAGCCAGACCTGCGCGCGGGCGACGTCCCGGATGTCCGCCAGCACCAGCAGCCACGTCGTGATCGCCTGCATGACCGCGCTGACCGAGACGCCGATGAGGATCAGCCGGAAGCCGTCGATCCCCTTGCGCCACGCCAGGAAGTAGACGAGCAGGCCGGTCAGCAGACCGCCGGTGAGCGCGGCCGCGGGCAGCCCGATCGAGCTCGTGATCGCCGCGCCGCCGCTGGCCGTCACCAGGAACACCGCGGTGGCGCTGGCGCCGCCGGTGATGCCGAGAACGTCCGGGCTGGCCAGCGGATTGCGTGCGATCGACTGCGTGAGCGCGCCGGAGATCCCCAGCGCGGCGCCCGCGATCAGGCCGACGAGCGCGCGCGGCATCCGCAGATCCATGATCACGAACTCGTCGACCCGCTCGCCCTGGCCGATCAGCGTCTTGAAGACGGCACCGAGGTCGATGGTGAAGTCGCCGATCGCGATCGACACGCAGAAGATCAGGAACGTCGCCGCCGCGAGGAGCACCGTGACGAGCACGATCCACGGCCGCCAGACCCAGGACCAGCCGCCGACGCGGACACCGGCGTGCATCTGTTCGGGCTGGGTCTGTTCTGGGTGCATCTCTTCTGGCTGCGTCTGGGTGCTCATGCCTGCCTGAACTTTCCGAGCCAGACCAGCGCCGCGAAGAACGGTGCGCCGATGAGGGCGATGACGATGCCGGCCTGCAGTTCGGCCGGTCGCACGACCAGCCGTCCCAGGATGTCGCCGCCGAGCAGCACGACCGCGCCGAGCAACCCGGCGTACGGCACCATCCAGCGGTAGTCAGGGCCGGTCATCCACCGGGCGATGTGCGCGACCATCAACCCCAGGAACGCGATCGGCCCGCACGCCGCCGTGGCCGCGCCCGCCAGCAACGTGACCGCGACGACGCCGACGGTCCGGCCGACCGCGATGTTCACGCCGAGCCCGCGCGCCACGTCGTCGCCGAGGTTGAGCAGGTTGAGCGTGGGGGAGTTGAGCAACGCCAGCACCAGCCCGACGCCGACGAACGCCGTCGCGACCCAGATGACGTCGAACCCGACGCCCTGCACCGACCCGGCGTTCCAGAACCGCAGCACGTCCAGCGACTGCTTGTCGGCCAGCGCCACCGCCGAGGTCATCGCGGCGAGGAAGATCGTGACGCCCTGCCCGGCCAGCGCGAGGGTGAGCGGGTTGCCCGACCCCCGGCCGAGACTGGACAGCCCGAACACGAGCACCCCGGCCGCCGCGGCGCCGACGAACGCGAACCACATGTACTGGACGGGGTTCTGCAGCCCGAACAGGTACACCGCGAGCACCACGGTGAACGACGCCCCGGCGTTGACCCCGAGCAGTCCGGTGTCCGCGATGGGGTTGCGGGTGTGGCCCTGGATCAACGCCCCCGCGACGCCGAGCGCGACGCCCGCCACGATCGCGAGCACGGTCCGCGGGATCCGCAGGGTGTGCACGATGAGCGTGATCTCGGTGAGCCGCTGATCGGTGCCGGGATCGCCGAACAACCCATGCCACACCTCGGCCGGGCTGAGCGACCGCGCGCCGATGACCAGCGACAGCACCACCGCCACGGCGAGCAACACCACCAGGCACGCCAGCCCGAGCAGCCGCCGCTGCCGCGGACTCGCCCCGGCCGGTGCGGACTCCAGCCCGCGTTGCTCCACCACGATGCTCACGACGGGTTACGTTAGCTTCCGCCGATCCGTCGGACCCAGGGCACCCTTACCTAACTGTTGGTGACTCGCGTCTCGATCGCCTTCACCGTCTTGGCGAACGCGCCACCCAGGACCTGCTTGCCGAACAGCACGAGCACGGCGGCGAGCAGACGTCCCTTGAGGTTCTTGCCGTCGCGCACGATCTCCGCGTGCACGATCGTCGTTCCGTCGGCCTGCCTGGTGAAGGTGTAGGTGTGGCCGGAACGCCCGCCCCACAGGTTGGAGTCGACGGTGGTCAGCACGACCCGGTTGAGGTCGGACCAGTCGTAGTGCAGGCGTTCCCAGATGCCGCCGTTGCCCTCGGTGACGTCGGCTGACGTCTTACCCTGCTCGTGGACCTTCAGGGAGTCGTCGCTGCTGTTCGGGAAGAGCTGCTTGCGGCCGGGACCGAAGTCGGTGAGCCCGGCGACGAACTGCTCAGGCGTGGCGGCGGTCCGCTGGTTCAGGGTGATGGTGGTCATCTCGTCGCTCCTCGGTTGCTGTCTGCCGGAGCTACCTTCCTCGTGTTCCCGCGGATTCGCGCCCGTGAGTCACCCTGGTCGTTCAGTCCCTGGGGACCGCGGCGAGCTGCTTGCGCATCCGGTCGGCCTCGTCCTCGCGGCCCTGCTGCTCGAACATCTCCAGCGCCTGCTCCCAGACCTCGATGGCCTGGTCCCGCTGGTCGAGGGCCAGGTGCGGGTGGCCGAGGTTCGTCAGCACGTTGGCGGTGGTGTAGTCGTCGTTCTCGGCCCGGTACAGCTCGATGGCGTGCTCGTAGAGGGCGATGGCCTTGGCGTGGGCGCCCACCTGGTGCTCGATCCGGGCGAGGGTGTCGACCGCGGTGGCCTCGCCCTGCCGGTCGCCCAGTTCGTGCAACAGGGTGAGGGCGTTCGTGGCGTGTTCGCGGCCTTGGCCGGTGTCGCCGACCTCTCCGGCGCAGTGGCCGATGTTGTTGTGCGCCAACGCGATCAGCATCTGGTTGCCGGTCTTCTGGTAGTGCGGCAACGCGGCCTTGGCGTGCTCGAAGGCCTTGCCGTACTCCGAGCGGCTGGCCCACAGCCAGGCCAGGGTGCCGTGCGCGTCGGCCAGTTGAAGCGGTTCGCCCACCTGTTCGGCCAGCGCCAGGGACGAGGCGAGGTGGTGTTGTGCCTCGTCGAAGCGGTGGACCTGGCCGAGACTGCTGCCCATGATCCGGTGCGCGACGACGCGGTCCCGCGGGTCGTCGGCGGCGTCGATGGCGGTCTGCCACATGGCCAGCTCGTCGTCGAGGTGACCGCGCAGCTGGTGGTAGGCGTGCGACACCCTGGCCAGCAGCACGACCCTGTCGTTCCAGCCGCGCCAGGCGGCGGTCTGCTGGACGGCCTGGCGCGTGCCCCGTTCCGCGTCGAACCACGCCAGCGCGCCGGCCCTGTCGGCAGCAGGTGTGACAACGGTCTTCGGGGAAGCCTCGCCGAGTTCGATCAACGGGCGGTGCGGGTCGATCAGCCGGTCGTTGGCGTGCGCGGTATGCGCGTGGTGGTCGACGAGCCGTCGCAGCGCGTCGTCACGGTCGACGGGTCGTTCAGCCGCGTAGGCGCGGACCAGGTCGTGCATCCGGGCGCGGAACCCGCTGCCGATCGAGATCAGCGACGCCTGTTCCAACGCTCGCAACGTCGTCCGTGCGTCCTCTGTGGACAGACTGGCGAGGCTGGCCGCCGCCGGCAGGCCGATGTCCTCACCTGGGGCGCTGCCGAGCAGGGCGAACAGGTCCTTCTGCCGGTCGGTCAACGCGCGGTACGACCAGGACAGCACGACCGGCACGCTGACGCTCGGGTCGGCGTCGAGCGCGCCCAGGCCGAGTTCCTCGAGCTGCCGGGCGATGGCGGCCAGCGAGAGCTCCGGTTCGGTGAGAATGCGCGCGCCCACGATGCTCAACGCCAGCGGCAGCCCGCCGCACAGGTCGATCAGCCGTGCCACGGCGAGAGGTTCGGCGCTCAGCCTGGTCGCGCCGATCCGGCCGGCCAGCAACGCGCTCGCGTCGCTGTCGGCGAGCACGTCCAGCCCGACCGCGCGGGCACCGTGCGCGGTGACCAGGCCCTGCAGCCGGTTGCGGCTGGTCACGAGCACGCGGCAGGTGTCGCCGCCGGGCAGGATCGGGACGACCTGCGCGACGTCGACAGCGTTGTCGATCACCACGAGCATCCGTCGTTGCGCGGTCAGCGTGCGGAACAACGCGGCGCGAGCGCGCCTGTCGGCCGGGACGCTGTTCGCGTCGAGGCCGAGCGCGTGCAGGAACCCGCGGATGGCGACGTCCGGCTCCATCGGCGTCTCGTCGGGACTGAACCCGCGCAGGTCGACGAACAGCTGGCCGTCCGGGAAGCGGTGCAGGTTGCGGTGCGCCCAGTGCAGCGCGAGCCACGTCTTGCCCATGCCGCCCGCGCCCGCGATCGCCGCGACGCCGTCCGTGCGCATCGCGTTGTCCAGCTCGGCCAGATCTTCCTCGCGGCCGACGAACTGCGCGGGCGCGGAGGGCAGCTGCCGGGGCACCTCCGCGGCCGGTTCCTGGTCGCTCAGAAGGAGTTTTTCGTGCAGTTCGCGCAGTTCCGCACCCGGTTCGGCGCCCAGCTCCTCGACGAGCCTGGCCCGGACGACGCGGAACTGGTCGAGCGCGTCGGAGATCCGGCCGGCCTGCGCGAGTGCCCGCATGTGCTGTGCCGCAACGCGTTCGTCGAACGGCCGGGCGGACGCACGGGCCGAGATCGTCGCGAGCAACTCAGGCCCGTGGCCGAGCCGCAGCCGTGCGTCGACGAGATCCAGCTCGGCGGCATCGCGTTCGAGGGCGAGCCGGTCACGGGTGAGATCGGCCCACTCACCACCGACTCCGGTCAGCGGTTCACCACGCCACAGGGTCGACGCTTCGGACAGGATTCGCGCGATTGCCTCGTCATCGGTCTGCCGGCGCGCGTCGTCACGGAGCTCCCGGAACCGCGTGAGGTCCACAGCGGACTCGTCGACGACGAGCGCGTACCCGCCCGCCCGGCTGGCCAGCTCGATGTCGGTGTCCGCGAGCGCCTGCCGCAGCCGGGATACGTAACTGTGCAACGTTGCCCGCGACCGCGCCGGCGGATCAGCACCCCAGATGCGTTCGGTCAGCTGCGGCACCGACACGGCCCGGTTGACGTCGATCGCCAGCGCCGCGAGCACGCACCGCTGCCGCGCGGGGCCCAGTTCGACGCCATGGCCGCCGACCCGCGCGCTCACCTCTCCGAGCAGGGCGATTTCGACCGCCGATCCCACCGAACCTCCCGTCAGCGCCGTCAACCAGCCTATGACACCGAGTCGGAGCGGACGGGCGGAAATACAGATCAGCGCTGTTTCTTCGACGCGAGCAGTGAAACGACGGCCAGCCCGGTGTTCACGGCCGAGATGATCGTGGTGAGCTTCGCGGCCTTTGCCGGAAGCTCGCCGCGCTTGGCCGCGTAGAGCGCAGCGGCCGTGTCGGTGGCGTGGATGAGCACGGCCTGACGCAGAACGCGGGGAGCCGACGGGTCATCGGCCTTCAGCGTCAGCAGATCGACGCCGAGAACGAGCGTGCGGATGCCGAACATGCGGGCCGGGTAGACGAACCTCCTGTCGTCACCCAGTTCGCCGCCGAGGCTCTTCGCCATCTTCCCGGCCGCGAACAACCCCAGCGCGCCGTTGAAGATCCGGACGCAGGCCAGTGCGGTCCGCGTGACATCGCTCAGCTTCATTCAGCCACCTCTCGTTCCGAGGCGGAGTCTAGGCGGCCGGCGAGCCACCGCTCGATGTCGTGCCGGGCTGTCCTGGCCACGTCCGTGTCCCGGTTGGTGAAGGCGTGCGGCGCGTCCGGGTAGGTCCGCAGGTCGACCTCACCGCCGGCCGCCGACACCTGCGCCGCCATGGCGTGGTTGTCCGCCAGCAACACGTCCGCGGTGCCGACGACCATCAGCAACGGAGGCAGGCCCCGCAGGTCGCCGTGGACGGGGGAGATGTCCGGAATGGTCCTGTCTGTCACATGACCGGCGTACGCCTCGATGAAGTACTCGTCCGCGATCAACCGGCCGGCGGGCGTCAGTCCACTCAGGTCGTACGTGCCGAACTGCAGCGAGGCCCCGGCGAACCGATCGGACAGACCGCGATCACGCAACCGCAGCAGCGTCGTCACGGCGAGCGTGGATCCCGCCGAGAACCCGCCGATGGTCAGCCGGGCCGTGCCGAACCTCGCTTCGGCGCGCTCGATCAGCCACAACGCCGCCGTCTCGCAGTCGTCGGGCGCGGCCGGCCAGGGGTCCTCCGGCGCGATCCGGTAGTCCACGCTCACCACGACGACCCCCAGTGCCTCCGCGAGCTGCTGGTTGCGCACGTTCTCCCGGACCGTCGGGCCCAGGTAGAAGCCGCCGCCGTGGATGTCCAGGTGGACGCCACGCGGCGTGACTTCGGGAGTGAAGACGCGTACGGGCACCTGCCGTTGGAGCACTTCAACGACCTCGTGCGAGGTGGCCGCATCCCGCCCGGCCCGCAACGCCAGCAGCTCGTCGTGGTTGCTCGGGCCTTTCATGGTGTCTGCCGACACGTGTGTGTACCCCCAGGTGGTCGTCTTGCTGCCAGATTGTCCCGCAGCGGGGACACCAACCCGCCGCTGCCGGGTGCGCTCGCCGAGGCTGAGGGCGATCGTGAGGTGCGGGAGGCGCGGAACGTTCTCGAACGCGGCGGCTTCTGATCAGGGCCATGCGCGGCCACGGTCGTGGTCCTGACCAAGCGGTCGGCGATTGCCGGAGAACCGTTGGTGGCGGCTCGGATGGGCACCGGGCGTGGTGCCCGTCCATCTGCGGAACGCGCGGATGAACGCGGCGGCGTCGGCATAGCCCAGCCGCAGCGCGATCTGCTCGACGCTGAGGTGGTGCAGGGTCATGAGCTCGATGGCCTTGGCGTGCCGGACCTCGTCGAGGAGGTGGCGCAGTGACGTCCCTTCCGCGGCGAGATGCCGGCGCAGGGTGCGGGCCGACAAGTGCAGGCGTGCGGCGACGAGGCCGCCGTCGGTCACTCCTTCGGCGATGATCGTCCGCACGTTCTGCGCCACGCAGGGGGAGCAGCGTTCGCTCAGCAGCGAGCGGCACGCGCGCTCGCACGCCGTCATGGTGAGCGGATCCGACTGGGGCAGCGGAAGATCCAGCACGGTGATGTCGGTGACGATCGCGTTGTGCGGCGCGCCGAACCGCACCGGTGTCCTGAGCGCCTTCTCGTAGTCGACGGACACCGCCCGGGGGACGCGGAACTCCACGCGCATCGACGGGGGTGACTCGCCGAGAATGGTGCGGAGGATGCCTGCCGTGACCGCGATCTCCCGTTCGACGAGGAACGGCCGCAGCGCCGCCGAGGAACCGTCGTCGTCCACGATCAGACAGGCCTCGTCGCCGGACACCCGCATGCTCAGACCGGTGACCGCGTAGGTGAGCGGCAGGTACCGCATGCCGAACTCGACGGCACCCCGGACCGTCGGGCAGGTCAGCAGCGCGAAGCCCCAGACACCGTAGGCGCGCAACGAAAGCCGCTCGCCGACCGCGAGTCCGACGCCGGACGCGCTGCCGGTCGCCGTGACGAGGTTGGCCGCGACGGCGAGCTCCTGCGTCCCGCTCACCACCGTGTCGCCGTGCAGCATCGCGGGGGAGATCCCGGTGTCGTGCAAGCACTTCCGCGCGTCCACGCCGTGCTCGGCGCCGACCTCGACCATCGCCCGCACGCCGGCCGCGCCACGACGGAACCGCTGCGGATGGCCGGAAAGGTCAACACGTCGGCCACGAAGGCCATCAGGCGGCACCGTTGATCTCCCTAACCTCGAACCAGGTTGAGGGCGCCGGTGCCCGAATCCGATCCCACGATAGGGGCGGCCGGGACACCGACCTGCGGCATCACCCGGACGCCGATGATCCGAAAGGAGCACGCCATGACCCGCACAGTGCTGGTGACCGGAGGCAACCGGGGTATCGGCCGGGCGATCGCGGAGGCGTTTCTCTCCGACGGCGCGAAAGTGGCGGTGACCCATCGAGGTGGCGACTGCCCGACGGGTGCGTTCGGCGTGAAGTGCGACGTGACCGACGGAGAGCAGGTCGACGCGGCTTTCACGGCGGTCGAGTCGGAACTGGGGCCCGTCGACGTGCTCGTGGCCAATGCCGGGATCACCGACAGCACCCTCATCACCAGGATGACCGAGGACAGGTTCACCTCGGTGCTCGACACGAACCTCACCGGTGCGTGGCGCTGTGCCCGGCGGGCCGCCACGCCGATGACGCGGGCGCGGGACGGTCGGATGATCTTCATCTCCTCGGTGGTCGGGATGTACGGCAGCGCCGGCCTGACCAACTACGCCGCGAGCAAGGCGGGGCTGATCGGGCTCGCTCGCTCACTCGCCCGTGAACTGGGCGGTCGCGGCGTGACCGCGAACGTCGTCGCGCCGGGGTACGTCAACACCGACATGACCGCGTCGCTGCCCGAGCAGTACGGCAAGCAGTACCGGGACTCGATCCCGTTGCGCCGCTTCGCCGAACCCGAGGAGGTCGCCGCCGCGGTGGTGTGGCTGGCCGGTGACTCGGCGCGGTACGTGACGGGGGCCGTCCTGCCCGTCGACGGTGGAATGGGAATGGGGCACTGATGCTCGTCTCCGTGCTGCTCATCGATGACGAGGTCCTGGTCCGCACCGGGTTCCGGCACGCATTGGAAGAGGACGCCGACGTGGTCGTGGTGGGGGACACGGCTCGTGCGGCCGAAGGACTGCTGCTCGCGCAGAGACATCGGCCGCACGTGGTGATCACCGCAGACGTCACCGCGGTAGCGCGACTCCGGACGTGCGCAACCGGCGTGATCGTTCTCGCTGTGGAGAACACCGACGAGCAGCTGCACCGGGTGCTGAGCGACGGCGCGCGAGGCTTCCTGCTCAAGCGGTCGAGCCGGGAGGAGCTGCTCGCCGCGGTGCGTGCCGTGGCGCGGGGCCACGCCTACCTCTGCGCCGAGGTGACGGGACGTCTGCTGGACCGGTTCGAGATCGTGCCGCCGGCCGAGGAGCTGGATCGGGGGCTGGGACTGCTCAGCGACCGGGAACGCCAGGTGCTCGTCAGGATGGCTCGCGGCCGCAGCAACGACGAGATCGCGCGCGAGCTCTACCTCACCTGCGCCACCGTCAAGTCCCACGTCTCGCACGTCCTCGCGAAACTGGGACAGCCCAACAGGATGCACGCGGCACTGCTCGCCCAGCGCATGGGGCTGCTCAGCCGGGCCGGGTGAAGGCGAGCACGACGTTGTGGCCGCCGAAGCCGAACGAGTTGGAGATCGCCGCGCCGATCCGCGCGTGCCTCGGCCGGTCCGCGACGATCTCCAGCTTCACGTCGGAGTCCTGGTCGTCGAGGTTGCGCGTCGGCGGGACGATGCCGTCCCGCACGGCGAGCACGGTGAAGATCGCCTCGACCGCACCCGCGCCGCCGATCAGGTGACCGGTCACCGACTTCGTCGCGGTGACCAGCGGGTGCGGGCCGAGCGCCTCCAGCACGGCGGCCGCCTCGACACGGTCGCCGACCTGGGTGCCAGGTGCGTGCGCGTTGACGTGCGTGACGTCGTACGGGCTCAGCCCCGCCGACCGCAACGCCTGCCGGATGGCGCGGATCTGGCCGTCCGGTGATGGCGCGGTCATGTCGTGCGCGTCGGAGGTCATGCCGATGCCGGCGAGCTTGGCGGCGATTCTGGGCCCTCGCGCGCGGGCGAACGAGCCGCGTTCGAGCACGAGCGCGCCCGCGCCCTCACCCATGACGAACCCGTCCCGGCCGGAGTCGAACGGCCGGGACGCGCTCTCCGGCCGGTCGTGCCTGCGGGACAGCGCTCCCATCCGCGCGAACGCCGCGATCGAGAGTCTGCCGAGGCACGCCTCGGTGCCGCCGGCGACGACGACGTCCGCGAGCCCCCGGCGCAACAGCGCGGCACCGAGCGCGATCGCCTCCGCGCCGGACGCGCACGCGCTGGTGGGGGCATGCGCACCACCTCGCGCACCGAGATCCATGCTCACGGCGGCCGCCGGGCCGTTCGGCATGAGCATCGTGACCGTGAACGGCGACACGCGGTCGGGGCCGAGCTCCTGGCAGCGGTCGTACTGCTCGACCAGAGTGCCACCACCGCCCAGGCCGGTGCCGAACACCACCGCCAGCCGTTCCGGCTCCACCTCCGGCGCTCCGGCGTCCGCCCACGCCTGCCGTGCCGCGACGACGGCGAGCTGCTGGCAGCGGTCCATTCTGCGGCGTGCCACGCGATCGAGCATCGAGCCGGGATCCTCGCGAACCGGGGCACCGAGCCGCACGGGCAGATCGGCCGCCCACGGCTCGTCGAGCAGGCGCACACCGGAGGTGCCTGCCAGCAGTCCGTCCCAAGTGGACTGGACGTCACCGCCCTGCGGAGTCGTCATGCCCATGCCGGTGACGAGGATTTCCTCCTCTCCGCCCGGCAACGGCGGCAGGGACGGGTGCATCAGTGCGAAGTCGAGGAACGTGTGTTCATGAGGCATACCACGAGGAGAACACCACAACGTCCGCGGCGGCAGCGGTCGCGCGACGGATCCGCGCCTCCGTCGCGCGACCGATTACGGCGCCGCTCGATCTCCGTAACGTCCGCACCGCAAGGAAATCACCTCAGACGGGAGTTGATGCGCGGTGTCAGCGGAAACGGCGGCAGACGTGGCGAACCTGGCGGAGCTGTGTCGCAGACACGCCGAGCGCAGAGGTGAGGAACGCGCGTTCGTGTTCCTGGAAAGCGGTGTCGTGGAATCGGCCTCGCTCACCTACGGAGAGCTGGATCGGCGGGCACGCGCGATCGCCGTGCGGCTGCGATCGCTCGCGATACCTGGATCGCGCGCACTGTTGTGCCATCCACCCGGACTCGACTTCGTGACGGCGTTCCTCGGTTGCCTGTACTCGGGAATCATCGCCGTGCCGGCCCCGCCGGTGCGGCGGGCGGCCGGCGACGCCCGGCACACCCGGTTGCTCGCCATCGCGGACGACTGCGACCCCGCGCTCCTGCTGTCCACATCGGACACCATCGCAGGCGTGCAGGCGGTGCTCGGCGACCGGCTGATCGTCCCGCTCGCCACGGACACCGTCACGGACGGCGAGTCCGAGTGGCGCGAGCCGGACGAGCAGAGTGGGATCGCCTATCTGCAGTACACCTCCGGCACCACGGGCAGGCCCAAGGGCGTGGTGCTGACCCACGCGGGCGTGCTGCACAACCTGGAGCTCATCGTCCGGGGCGGCTCACGACCGGACGAGGACTACGGGCGGCTCGCACCGACGGTGTCCTGGCTGCCGGTGTTCCACGACATGGGGCTCGTCGGCGGCGTTCTGCAACCGCTCTTCCTCGGTCAGCTGTCGGTGCTGATGTCGGCGCAGTCCTTCGCGCGGGTGCCGGCCAACTGGTTGCGGGCGATCTCCCGCTACGGCGCGGAGATCGCCGCCTCGCCGAGCCTCGGGTACGAGCTGTGCCTGCGCAGGGTGACCGACGACCAGCGGGACGGCCTCGACCTGAGGCGCTGGCGCATCGCCGCGATCAGCGACGAGCCGCTGCGCGCGTCGACGATCGACCGGTTCGCGGCGCGGTTCTCCCCGTGCGGGTTCCGCCGGGAGGCGTTCTTCCCCAGCTATGGCATGGCCGAGTCGACCGTGCTGATCAGCGGTGGTCCCCTCGAAGGTCAACCGGTGGTGCGCCCGTTCGACTCGGCGGCGCTGGAACACGGCCACGTCGAACGGGCCTCGAGCGGCGCCGGCGCGCGGAGCCTGGTCGGCTGCGGCGAGCCGGACCCGTCGCTGGACGTGGTCATCGCGGATCCGGAGACCCGCGTGCCGCTCGGAGCCGGCGAGGTCGGCGAGATCCTCGTGTCCGGCCCGAGCATCGGCGCCGGGTACTGGAACGACCCCGCCGGCACCGAACGCACGTTCCGCGCGCAGGTCGGGGACCGCCGGTTCCTGCGCACAGGGAATCTGGGCTTCCTCTTCGAGGGTCAGCTCTTCGTCACCTGCCGGATCCCGGACCTGCTCGAGGTCGACGGTCGTCAGCTCTACCCGTACGACATCGAGGCGACGGTGGTGGCAAGCCATGCCGGGGTGCGGACGGCGTGTGCGGTGATGGACGGCACGCACGTCGTCGTGTTCGCCGAGGTCGACCACCGGTACCGCGGCACGTCCCAGGACGAGATCCGGCATGCCGTCTCCGTGGCGGTGCACGCGGAGAACGGGGTGGTGCTCAATCGCGTCTCGCTGCTGTCACCCGGCACGTTGCCGCTCACCACGAGCGGGAAGCTGCGCCGGGCCGCCTGCCGTTCGCTCATGCTGGGAGACAAGTGATGCACATCCGCAACGGAGTGCGGCTGCCGAAGGGCGTCGCGGGCGGCAGGCGCAAGTTCACCACGCTGGTCGAGCTGTGCCAGGCCCGTGCCGCCGCCGAGCCCGACCTGCGCGCGTACTCCTTCTACGCCGACGGGCGAACGGAGTGGGACGCGCTGACACTGGCCGACCTCGACCGCCGGGCACGGGCCTTGGCGGCGCAGCTCACCGGACTCGCGCCCACCGGTAGCCGTGCGTTGCTGTGCTTCGAGCCCGGCCTGGACTTCCACATCGCGTTCCTCGGCTGTCTGTACGCCGGGCTGATCGCGGTGCCGGTCGCACCACTCGACGGCACCCGCACGAGTCTGAAGGTGGGCAGGATCGAGTCGATCGTCGCGAGCTGCGCGCCCGAACTGCTGCTCTTCACCGGCCTCACCTTCGCCAAGTGCCTCGCGGTGGTCGAGGAGTCCCCGGCACTCGCGGGGCTGGTGCGGGTCGCGATCGACGAGACGGATCCGGCGCTCGCGCAGCGGTGGACGCCGCCCGGCATCGGCATCAACACGCCGGCCTACCTGCAGTACTCCTCCGGATCGACCGGTGAGCCCAAGGGCGTGACGCTGACCCACGGCAACGTCCTGCACAACCTCGCGCTGATCCACGACAACCTGTACCGCCCGTCCGACGAGGAAGGGCTGCCCCGCCCGCCGAGCGTGTCGTGGCTGCCGTCGCACTACAACATGGGCCTGATCGGCGGCGTGCTCGATCCGCTCTACGCCGGCCGGTCCGCGCTCCTGTTCCCGGCCGGGGTGTTCGTCCGCAGCCCGATCAGCTGGCTGCGGCTGATCTCGCAGCTCGGCAGGGCGGACAGCTGTGCGCCCAACTTCGCGCTGGACCTGTGTGTGCGGCGCATCTCCGAGGTCCAGATGTCAGGCCTCGACCTGAGCGGCTGGGAGATGGCGCTGATCGGCGGCGAGCCGGTCAGGGCCGAGACGCTCGACCGGTTCTGCGAGGTGTTCGCTCCCACAGGTTTGCGCAGGGGCACGCTCGTGCCTGGATACGGCCTCGCGGAGTCCACCGTGATGGTCACCAGTTCGGTGGTCGGCGAGGGGCCGGTGGTGTTGCGCTGCGACGCCGACGCCCTGACCAAGGGGCGGGCCCGGCCGGTCGACCCGCCAGGGGGACGGCGGTTGGTGGGCAGCGGTCCGATCTCGCCGTCGATCACCCTGGTGGTGGCCGATCCCGACACGCTGCAGGAGTGCGCTGAAGGCGAGGCCGGCGAGATCTTCGTGCAGGGCCCGAGCGTGGGTACCGGTTACTGGAACCGGCCGGACGAGGTGTTCCACGCCGAGCTGCCCGGCAGGCGCGGCACGTTCCTGCGCACCGGCGACACCGGCTTCCGCTGGGACGGCGAGCTGTTCGTCACCGGCCGGGCCAAAGAGGTGATCATCGTCGCCGGCGCGAACCACCATCCGCACGACCTGGAGGCGACCGCGGAAACCGCGCATCCCGCCGTGCTCGCGTGCTGCGTGCTCGGCGTCGACGACGGGCAACGCGAACAGGTCGTCGTGCTGGCGGAGGTGCTCGGCGAGGTCGACGCGGAGGAGATCGCGATGACGGTGCGGCGGACCGTCCACACCGGACACGGCGTGCGGGTCGACGACGTCGCGGTGGTCCCGCCGGGGTCGTTGCCGCGCAGCTCGAGCGGCAAACTGCTGCGCGCGGGATGCCGGGACGCGTACACGGCGGGTGCGCTCGGCTCGGCCGGCCTCGGATCCGGCACCGGGCGGTGACGGACGCTCAGAGCCAACCCGCGGGGCGCCTCGTTCGTCGCCGGCACGGGTGCGACCTCACTGCGCTGCGCCTCGCACCGGTGGTTTGTGGCGCAGGGCGAGTACGCAGACGTCGTCGCGGCCTCGGTCGGGGGCGGCGGCGTTGATCACCGCCGGTACGAGGTGGTCGAGGCGTTCGGGCACATGTGGTGCCGTGACGGCAGCGCACAAGGTCTGGATGCACGTGTCGATGTCCGCGTCGTGATGTTCGACCAGCCCGTCGGTGTAGACGAACAGCACGTCACCTGGTCTCAGCGATGTCTCGAACGCGAGGTAGTCGGCCTGTGGCGTGGCTCCCGTGATCAGCCCGTGCCGGTGCGCCATGGGACGCGCGGTGCCGTCGTGGACCAGTAGCGGGTGGGGGTGGCCTGCGTTGGCGTAGCAGAGGGTGCCGTCCCAGGGGGTGTAGACGCCGTAGAAGACCGTGGTCATCGTCATGTCGCTGCACGAGCAGACGAGCCGGTTCAGTTCACGCAGCACGTGGTCGGGAAGGGGGTTCTGCATCGCATAGGCGCGCAGGGCGCTGCGGACGTTGCCCATGGTGACCGCGGCTTCGACGTCGTGCCCGATCACGTCGCCGACCGCGATCGCGAGCCTGCCGTCCGGCAGGGGGAACGCGTCGTAGAAGTCGCCGCCCACCCCGGCCGCGCTGTCCGCGGGTTGATAGGCGGCGGACAGCTCGACGCCCTCGACGTCGGGGAGACTGGGCGGCAGCAGAGCTCGTTGCAGCTGCAGCACGACCTGTCGCTCGTCCTTCAGCTGCGCGGTCATCTCGTCGGCCCGCACCACGGCCGCCCGTGCGGTGGCCTCGGCGGTGCGGCGAGCGGTGCGGTCGACGCACATACCGCGCATCGCCACCACTGTGCCGGTGGTGTCCGCGACCGGCTCGGCGATCGACGAGACCACGACCATCCGTCCGTCGGGCGTGCACAACCGGTACTCCACGTCCGATACCGGTGAGTGCACGGTGTGGCCGCTGAACGAAGCACGGGCTACCTCGACGTCTTCCGGGTGCACCAGCGCGAGGACTTCCTCGACGGTGTTCGGCGACTGGGTCACACCGGCGATGCGGCACAGGTTCACCGACCACGCGACCCGCCCGGTGCGCAGGTCGATCTCCCACGACCCGGTACCGCCGGCACGGTGGGCCCGATCCAGCCGGTCGGTCCACTCGGCATGCAGGCGCAGCCCTTCGAGCTCGGCGACCTCGTGGGACTCGGTGACGTCCTGGACCGCGATCACGGCGGCGACCACCTCGTCATCGTGGCCGCACAACGGGAACAGGTTGAGCAGGAGGTGTTTGGCGGCCTCACCGGCCTCGCCGCGCGTCTCGACATCGCGATGCACGGCGCCGGTGCGGAGCACGTCGTCGATGAGGGGTTCCACGGTTGTCGCATGGGCAGGCGGAACGATTTCGCTGATCGTTCGCCCGGCGTACTGGCGCGAGGACAGGCCGTGCACCGCTACGAACGCCGGGTTGACGTAGAGGACCCGCATCTCTTCGCCCACGACCGCGAAGCCCACGGGCGCCCGTTCGAGCACCGCCGTGATCTCCGGGAGCGATCCACCCGAACCTGCGAGACCACGTGCCAGTTCGATACTGCCCACCGGCGCGCCGTCGAGGAACTTCGAGGCATTTCCGTCCACAGACCACATTGCTGCTCGTTCCTCCTGTCTCACCACACAGGCCTGACTCCAACTCCCTTGTCATGGCACCACTTCCGGACAATCCAATACCCGATCAAGGACCTGAGTAAACATGCTCGTGGTCAGTCGATGAGCGGGTGCAACAGATCGCTGACCTGCGCTCAGCCGGTGAACTCGTTGACGCCGAGGGCGAAGTCCCAGTGGCCGACCCCGTTGCGGGCGAGGCCCATCGTGACCAAACCCATTCCTTCCAGCCAGTGCGCCATTGTCAGGCCGCCGACGTCCAACGGGCGCAGCCCGAGGCTCTCGATGAATGCCGCCACCCCGGCCTTGGCCCGCGCATCGTCGCCGGCCATGAAGACGTTGGGCCGCCCCTTCTCCAGGACGTTGCGGAAGATGGTGTTGAACGCCTTCACCACGCTGGCGCCGGCCGGGGCCACCTTGGCGACCTCCTGCGCGACCGAGGTCTCCTCGTTGTGGGCCAGTCCGTCGAACGTGGCGTTGAAGGGGTTGCTGATGTCGACGACGACCTTGCCCGCGAGGGCGTCTCCGTATTCGGCGACGACCGGAACGACACCGTTGTACAACAGGGCCGTGACGACGATGTCCCCGGCCGGGACGGCGCCCCACTTGCCCGCCGTCGCGCCGCCGCCCAGAGCCTCGGCCAGGCCGTCGGCCTTGGCCTGATCGCGTCCCATGACCTCGACGGTGTTGCGGCCCGCGACCGCGAGCGTGCCGATGGCACGGGCCATGTTCCCCGTACCGATGAGGGTGATGCTGCTCATGATGTGTGCTCTTTCTGTTTCGAGGTGCCGCTCTGTCTCGTTCGCGGCATTCCTGGCGTGCCCATCTCCCCGCGGGGGATGAGGGACTCGAATGCGGCCTTCGTCGCCTCGTCGTCCAGTGCTTCCTGCCGCCGGGCCTGGATGAAGACGTGCGCTCCTTCCTCGACGAACAGTTTGGCGCCGGCCAGTGCCATGCCGGTGGATCCGCCGGTGATCACCGCTACCTTGCCGTCGAGCTTTCCCACGATCACTCCGTTGAATCAATCGATATCCGATTCTCGGCCTGAGCCCTGCTGTCAAATACCGCTGTCGAATTCTTGTACCGAATTCGCTCGGGCCCCATTGACGATGTCATTGGGCTGAGTGTGTGTCCAAGACTTCTTTCAGCCGCGGTGATACCTTGGAGGCATCACCAGGCCAGGAGGCGTCATGGATCTGGACCTGCGCAAACTGCGCTACTTCGTCGCCGTGGCCGACCGGTTGCACTTCGGCCGCGCCGCCGAAGAGCTGCACATCGCGCAGCCGGTGCTCAGTCGGCAGATCCGCGCGCTGGAGCAGGATCTCGGCGCCTCGCTGTTCACCAGGGATCGCCACGGCGTGGCGCTGACCGACGCGGGCCGGCAACTGCTGACCGACGCCGGTCCGCTGCTCGCCTCCGCGCACGCGGTCCGCCGCCGGGTGTCCGTGGCCGCCCGCGGCAGCCGGCGGCTGGTGGTCGGCTTCCGGGCCGGCATCCCGGTCATCCCGGCGGCCAGGGCGTTCGGGGCCCGGCATCCGGACGTGGTCGTGGACGTGCAGCGGATGGAATGGGACGACCAGGCCTCGATGCTGCTCGACGGCCGCGTCGACGTCGGCTATGTGCGGCTGCCCATCGACGAGACCGCCCTGCGCCTGACCCCGCTGTACACCGAGCCGCTCATGGTGGTGCTGCCCGCGGGCCACCGGCTGGCCGGCAAGGAGGAGGTCACCGAGGCCGACCTGGCCGGTGAGCCGCTGGTCTGGCATGCCGACCCGAGCACGCAGCCCACCAGGCGCCCGCACCCCGACTCCGGGCTGCGGGTGCGCGGGGTGGAGGAGACGCTCGAGCACGTCGCGGCCGGCCGGGGAATCTCGTTCGTGGGGCGTTCTGCGACGGTGTTCTACTCGCGTCCGGACATCAGCTACGTACCCATCCCGGAACTCGCGCCCGACCAGGTGTGCCTCGCGGTGGCGGCATCACGCACCTCGCCGCTGGCCGACGACTTCTTCTCCGCGGCGCTGGCGACGGCCGAGATCACGGCGGAATGCGGGAACTACGATTCGGGTGCGGCTGTCGTGGAGTGATCACGCGGCCGGTGCGATGAGCCCGCCGACGTCGTCAGTGCCGCCGTTGTGCAGACCCGCCGCAGCGCCCATACGGTCGTTGCGGGAGGTCGGTGATGCGAAGCCAGTACGAGTACATCGTGGTGCTGGGCGCGTGTGTGCTCATCACGGTGCCACTGGAATGGATGGGACGCGGCGTCTACCGGCGCGGCTCGGAGTTGGTGCGTGCCATCGCTCCGGTGCTGCTCGTGCTCGCGGTCTGGGACGTCGTCGCGATTCTGCGCGGTCACTGGAGTTTCCACCCCGAGGCCACCACGGGCGTGACGATCGGCGGGGTGCTGCCGATCGAGGAAGTCCTGTTCTTCATCGCCATTCCGATCTGCGCGGTGCTGACCTATGAGGCCGTGCGCGGACGTTCGGACCATTGGTTGCGCGATGGTTGAGGAGTACCTGTTCGCCGCGATGGCGGCGGTTGTCGTGGTGCTGCTGCTTGAGCTGTGTGTGCTGCGCACGGGGTTGTTCAAGCGGCCAGCCTATTGGGTCACGATGGTCATCGTGCTCGCGTTCCAGGTTCCGGTGGACGGGTGGCTGACGAAACTCGACGCGCCGGTCGTGCTGTACGCGGACTGGGCCATCAGCGGCTTGAGGGTGCCGTGGGACATTCCGGTGGAGGACTTCCTCTACGGGTTCGCCATGGTCACCGCTGTGTTGTTGTTGTGGGAGCGGGGAAGGCTGGCACGTGAACAAGCTTGAGGTACCGCGGAAGTTCGACCGCGCCGCTCGTGGTTACGACTTCCTCGTCGGGCTCAATCCCGGCTATCACGAGGCGTTGCGCCGCTCGGCCCGGGCGCTCGGCCTGCGCCCCGGCATGCGGGTGCTGGACCTCGGTTGCGGCACCGGTGCGTCCACCGCTGCGTTGGTCGCGGCCGCGCCCGGTGTGGAGATCGTGGCCGTGGACGCGTCGGAGGGCATGCTCGCGCGGGCGCGGGAGAAGCGTTGGCCGGGCAGGGTGAGGTTCGTGCACAGCCGTGCCGAGGACGTGGACGAAGGGATGTTCGACGCGGTGTTCGCCGCTTACCTGGTGCGCAACCTGCCCGAGCCGGACGCCACGTTGCGGCGTGTCCGCGACATGCTGAAACCTGGTGCGCCGTTGGTGCTGCACGAGTACTCGGTGCGGGACTCGCTGGTGAGCACAGCACTGTGGACGGTGCTGTGCGGGTTCATCGTGCCGGTGGGATGGCTGGTCACGGGCGACCGCTCGCTCTACACCTACCTCTGGCGCAGCGTGATGAACTTCGACGGCGCGACCGCGTTGCGAGACCGGTTGCGCCGCAACGGTTTCGTCGGCGTGCGCAGTGCTCAGCTGCCGGGCCTTCAACTCGGCGTGGTGCACACCTTCGCCGGTCACGTGCCGGAGCAGGGGCAGCGGTGAGGGATCGCAGGGCGGTGCGCGTTCCCGCGCCGGTCGGGCGGGCGCAGTTCGAGGGAGACGCGCCCGCGATCGTCGTGGTGGGCGGTGGCATCGCGGGGCTCTCCGCGGCGACTCTGCTCGCCGAGCGCGGGGCTCGGGTCGTGCTCTGCGAACGGGAGAACTACCTGGGCGGCCGGGTCGGCGGCTGGAGCACCAGGCTCGCGGACGGCAGCGAAGCCACGATGACGCGCGGGTTTCACGCCTTCTTCCGTCAGTACTACAACTTGAGGGCGTTGCTGAAGCGCGTCGACCCGGCCGGACGTGCCCTGACCGGGCTGCCGGACTACCCGCTGCAACACGCCTCCGGTCACCGGGACGGATTCGCCGGGCTGCCGACGGCCGTGCCCTGGAACGCGCTCGCGTTCCTGCGCGGCAGCCCCACTTTCCGCTGGCGCGACCTGCCCCAGGTCAACGCGCGCGGTGCGCTGTCGCTGCTCGACGTGTCCGTACCGCGGGTGTACGAGGAGCTCGACGGCATCGACGCCGCGTCCTACCTCGAACAGATCCGCTTTCCCGAGGCCGCGCACGCGCTCGCCTTCGAGGTGTTCTCCCGCAGCTTTTTCGTGCATCCCACCCAGATGTCGGCCGCCGAGCTCGCGGTGATGTTCCACATCTACTTCCTCGGCTCCGACGAGGGCCTGCTGTTCGACGTCGCGGCGGACCCGTTCCCGCACGGCCTGTGGGAGCCGCTGAGGCGCCACCTCGCCTCCCTGGGCTCGACCGTGTGCACAGGAGTCGAAGTCAGGTCCGTGCAACCGGGCGAGCACAAGCGTTTCTCGGTCGCCATCGGCGACGGCGCGATCGAAGCGGACGCAGTGGTGCTCGCCGCGGACGTCCCAGGCTTGCGCACCCTCGTCGGTGCGTCACCCGCGCTCGGGGACGCGGCGTGGCGCGAGCAGATCGGCGAGTTGCGCACCGCACCCCGGTTCCTCGTGTCGAGGTACTGGCTGGACGCCCCGGTGGATCCGGACCGGCCGGGGTTTCTGGGCACCAGCGGCCATGATCTGCTCGACAACATCAGCGTGCTGAACCACTACGAGCACGAGGCACGGGCGTGGGCCGCGCGCACGGGTGGTGCCGTGGTGGAGCTGCACGGCTACGCGTTGCCGTCCGATGTGGACGAACGATCGGCGCGTGCCCGGCTCTGGGAGCAGCTCACCGAGGTCTATCCGGAGACCAAGCGGGCGGTCGTGGTCGACGAACGGCATGAGCTGCGTGAGGACTGCCCGTTGTTCCCCGCCGGGGGTTACCCGCGCAGGCCGGCCGTGGTGACACCGGACGACTTCCTGGTGGTCGCGGGAGATCTGGTGCGCATCGACCTGCCGGTCGCGCTGATGGAACGTGCGGCCACCACGGGTTTCGCGGCCGCCAACCACCTGCTGAGCCGATGGGGCGTGGCGGGCACCGATCTTTGGACCGTGCCGGTCGAAGGCCGGGTGCCGTTGCTGCGCTCGGTGGCCCGTCGCTGGAGGACGTTGTGATCTAGTGCCGCACGCGATCCAGCACCAGCTTGAGCGCCTCGGCCAGGGTGCTCGGCCGATGCACGAGTGACGGCAAGGACAATCCCGTCCACCCGGCTCCCGCGACCGCGAGCAGGGCGCTGGACCTCGCGCCGAGTTCTTCGAGGGGCACCTGTTGTGCGAGATCCGCGCGATGCGCCCAGATCAGCACGACGGTGGGGCGCAACCGGTGCACGGCGTCGCACAACGCGTCCGCCGGCACCCGTGCGCCGAGGGTGCGCCAAGGGCAGTCCTGTTCGGACAGTGCGGCGCCCAGAGCCTCCAGTGCGAGCGTGTGCTGCTCGTCCGGCGCGCAGGACAGAAGGGCGGACAGCACACCGGGCTTGCTCGGGCGCGGAACGCCACGCAACGCGCTCTGCAGGCTCGCACTCGCCACGTGCTCGACGTCCACACCCCGGCCGCTCTCGGCGACCAGGTGGCCCAGTTCCACCAGGCACGGAACGAACACCGACTCCCAGGCGGAGACGACGCCGTGATCGGTGATGAGGCCGGCGGCGAGTTCGAGCATCAGCGACTCGTCGAGGCGCTTCGCCGCGGTGAGGAATCCCCGCCGCGCTGAACGCGCCGACTCGTCGCTGATCTCCGCGTGCCGGGTGTCCGGTCTCGCCACCGGTTCCTGACGGGCCAGCACTGCCGCGGAGGCGGGAGCTACTCCCTGCCCGGTCCACATCACCATGCGGCGCAGTACTTCGACGTCCGCTTCCTCGTAACGGCGATGCCCACCGTCGGTGCGGCCGGAGGGGCCCAGCCCGTAACGCTGGTCCCACGTTCTCAGCGTGGTGGGGGCGATTCCGAGCATCGCCGCGACCGCACGTGGCGCGTAGATCATGGTTTGGGCGCACGCCCCGCGAGGATCGCTCTCAACTCGCTCTCACCGAGCCCTCCCCAGATGCCGAAGGTCTCGTGCACCTCCAGCGCGTGTGATCGGCACTTTTGCATGACCGGGCACCGTTGGCAAATGGCCTTGGCCGCGGCTTCGCGCTGCTCACGGGCTGCGCCGCGTTCGTTGGGCCGGTGGAAGAAGTAGGTGCTGTCCATGCCGCGGCACAGACCGGACAGCTGCCAGTCCCACGACTCCGTGACCGGCTGAGGCAGACGGGACAGTTCTGGCATGACGCACGTCCTCTGCTGGGTCGACGCGGATGATGCCGCCATCCTAGAATCGACTCAGAAACGTTTCAACTCGACGCGGTCAGTCTGGAAAACGGCCTGCCCGGCGCAGTGCGTACCGGCGTTCGGCGTAGGCGAGGTCGTCGCGCCACAGTCGTGCCGCCGCCCAGCGCATGACCGGTCGCAACCCCCCTGCGGCGGGCCTGGCCAGCGCGAACCCGCGACGGCCGGAGTGCGCGATGGTCGCCTCCACGACGGCGGTCCGGCCGTCGCGGATCGGGGTCGCGTGCGTTTCGACGACGCTGCCCTCACCCTCACCTTGGACGATGTGCATCACCACGGTTCGCGGCTCCGGGCAGGTGAACGCGGCCACGACCGGCACGCCGACGCGGCCCGCGAGGCGGAAGGTGACCTCGACCAGGAAGCGGTCCTGCGCCTCGGTCGGGGTTTCCAGAACGTGCAGGTTGGCGAACGAGTACGGGTGGAACCACGCGCCGTGCCAGGGATCGAGCCGGTTGGCGACGACGTCCTCCGGATCGCAGCGGCCGACGAGCGTGGCCACCGCGTCGATCGACCCCGGCGGCGGGCGTTCGGGCAGCACCGGTGCGGGCAGCGGCTCCTCACCGCCCGCGTGGTCCAGCCGGACCCACACCAGCACGCCGTCGTCGTGCGCGGGGTAGGGCGTCCACGCGCCGAACCGCGTGCCGTCGAGCGCGAGCCCGTGCCAGCGGCAGATCAGCTTGCCCTCGGCCACAGCGCCGTCGCACAGCGGAGCGCCCAGGTGCGGGCACGAGCCAGAACCCGCCATCAGGGCGTTGTGCGGTCCGCGCCAGAGCACGACCTCGTGACCCGCGATGGTGCGCCCGCACGGCTTTCCCTTGACGACGTCACTGCTCGCCCCCGCCACGAACCAGTTGCCGGACGGCCGGGCGGTCGCGCGCTTGAGCGCGGCCTCGATCAGCGCCGGCTTCGCGTCCTGCCACGTCGGCCGTTGTGCCCGCCACGGCGGACTCGAATAGATCCGCAACGGAATGCGGTCGCTCAAGGAAGTCCTCTTCTCACGCGGCACGGGCGAACACCGCCCTGGCCAACGCCGGTAGCGCCACGGCAAGCCGTCGTCCGTTGGACACGACGACACGGCGCGACAGCACGTCGTAGTCCGCGTTCTCCACGAGATCGAGAATGCGTCCGTACAGCTGATAGGCCGTCGACACGCACGGGCGTGATCTCGGCGCCAGCATTCCGATGCCGGGCAACGCACGCGTGTACACCTCGCGGGCTCGCCGCACCTGATCACGCAGAGCGGCCCGGACCTGCTGGTCGGCACGCCCCGCAGCCCGCGCCCGCAGCAGGCGTTCGCGGTCAACGCCGAACTCCGCCAGCTCGTCCGCGGGCAGGTACACCCGGCCGCGGTCGAGATCCTCACCGACGTCGCGGATGAAGTTGGTGAGCTGGAAGGCGATCCCGAGCGCGGCGGCGGCAGGCTCTGCATCCTCCCTGGACACGCTGGTCCCGAGCACCGGCAGCATCTGCAGGCCGATGACGGCGGCGGAACCGTGCACGTACCGGCCGAGATCGGCGTAAGTCGGGTAGTCGGTGACGGTGAGGTCCATCCGCATCGAAGCCATGAAGTCCTGGAAGTGCCGGACCGGGATGTCGTGGCGGTGCACGGTGTCGATCAACGCGGCCAGGACGGGTTCGTCGGACGTGCCGGTTTCCAGGGCTGCCTGCAGCCGGACGTCGACGGCTCCCAGCTCCGCCGCCTTGTCGTCTGGTCCACTGTGGACGTTGTCGACCACGTCGTCGACCCATCGGGCGAACCCGTAAAGCGCGTGCACAGCAGGACGTTGCTCCGCGCTGAGCAATCTCGTCGCCAGGTAGTAGGTGCGGCCGTGCTGGGCGTTGAGCGCACGGCAGCGCCGGTACGCGTCGCGCAGCGCCGGAGCGGTGACGCCCGCGGCGTCCAGTTCGCGCTCAGCCGACATGAGCGGTCCTTTCGCGGAGGAGATTCCTCCACGCTAAGTCGGCGAGTTGCCCTTCGCACAACGGCGGCACTCATCATGCAGACCCCTCGGCGCGCTGCTTAGCTCGAATCACCGAACTCCGACCGAACCCCAGAGGGACCGCCGATGTCGCTGGTGACCAGCGTGGACGCTGGCCCGTCGCAGGTGGACGACTTCCGCGTCCTCCTCGACGAGGCGTTGCACGACTTCCTCCGCGCCAGACAGGACCTGGCACCCGAGCTCACCGCGGAGCTGCGCCGCCTGATCCTGGCCGGTGGCAAGAGGATCCGGCCCACCTTCGCGTGGTGGGGATGGCGCGCGGCGGGCGGCTCACCGCGTGCGGACGACGTGGTGCGGGCCATGGTGGCGTTGGAACTGCTGCAGTGCTGCGCGCTGGTGCACGACGACGTGATGGACCGCTCGACGACCAGGCGCGGCAGGCCCTCCGTGCACGAGTCGTTCGCGGCGCGGCACCGGCACGAACGGTGGGCGGCCAGTGCCCGCCAGTACGGTGACTCCGCGGCGATCCTGGTCGGGGACCTGGCGCTGGCCTGGGCGGACGACGCTCTCGTGACGGCCGGGCTGCCCTCCGGCGCGCTGAGCCGTGCCTGGCAGCCGTGGCAGGCGATGCGGACCGAGATGATCGCGGGACAGCACCTCGACCTGCTGGCCGTCGCCCGGCGCGAGGAGTCCCTGGAACACGCCGTCCGCGTGGCCGCGTTGAAGACCGCCGCCTACACCGTGGAACGGCCGCTGCACCTCGGTGCGGCGCTTGCAGGAGCTGATGACGACGTCGTGGAGTGCTTGCGCGCGTATGGACACGACATCGGTGTGGCCTTCCAGCTGCGGGACGACCTGATCGGTGTGTTCGGCGACTCCTCGGTCACGGGGAAGCCGGTGGGGGAGGACCTGAGGGAGGGCAAGCGGACGGCGTTGATGGCGATCGGGCTTTCGCGCGCGCAAGGCAAACCCTCGGCGCAGAGGCTGCTTCGGCGATGCCTCGAGAGCGGGAACATCAGTGAACGGGCCGTCGGTGAAGTGAGTGCGCTGCTGGTGGAGCTCGGAGCCGTTTGCGCTGTGGAGGAGCACATCGAGGCGCTGGCCGATTCCGGGCTGGCGGCCCTGGAGCGTGCCGAGATCGACGACGAGGCACGCCGGGAACTGAGGCGGCTCGCCGGCCGTGCCGTCACGAGAACGACCTGACCAAGGAGATCGCAGTGGTGCACGTGGTGAAAGGCCGCACGGACCGCGTGGTCGTGGTCGGGGCGGGGCTCGCCGGGCTGTCGGCCGCGCTGCACCTGCGTGGCGCGGGGCACGAAGTCGCCGTCCTCGAACGGAACGCGCACCCAGGTGGGCTTGCGGGCCGCCTCGACATCGATGGCCACCGGATCGACACCGGCCCGACCGTGCTCACCATGCCGGAACTGCTCGACGACGCGTTCGCCGCTGTCGGCCGACGGCGAGAGGACTACCTCGAGCTGCTGCCGCTGCATCCCGCCTACCGCGCGACGTTCGCTGACGGCACTGCTCTGGACGTGCACACCGACGCGCACCGCATGGAACAAGCGGTGCACGACTTCGCTGGCGGCCGGGAGGCACAGGGATACCGCGATCTGCGAACCTGGCTCACCCGGCTCTACGAGGTCCAGCGCGACAGGTTCATCGGCGCGAGCTTCGACTCGCCGCTCGACCTCGTGGGACCTGATCTGGTGCGACTCGCCCGGCTCGGCGGCTTCGGCTCACTCGCCCGCGCCGTGGGGAAGTTCCTGCACGACGAACGGCTCCGGCGGGTCTTCACCTTCCAGTCGCTCTACGCCGGCGTCGCACCGCGAGACGCCCTCGCGGCCTACGCCGTCATCGCCTACATGGACACCGTGGCCGGCGTGTGGTTCCCGCGCGGAGGCATGCGCACCGTGCCACAGGCGCTGGCTGACGCGGCTTCCGATGCAGGGGTTCGGTTCCACTACGGCGTGGAAGTCGAAGAGCTCGAACGTGTGGGACACCGGGTGGCCGCCGTGCGCACGTCCGACGCCCGATTTCCTTGCGATGCGGTCGTTCTGGCCACCGGGCCCGCGCAGAGCACCCGTCTGCTGCGCGGCGAGCCGCGCCGGATCAGGCCGCTGCGGTGGTCGCCGTCCGCGGTCGTGGTGCACCTGAGCGCTCGCCGTGTGGTGGACGACCTCGCCCACCACACGATCTCCTTCGGCGACAAGTGGAACGGCACGTTCGACGAGATCATTCGCCAGGGGAAGCTGATGAGCGATCCCTCGTTGTTGCTGACCACGCCGACGCTGACCGACCCCGCGCTCGCCCCCGCGGGAAGGCACCTGCAGTACCTGCTGGCGCCCTGCCCGAACCTGGACAGTGCCCCGATCCGTTGGGACGCAATGGCACACCGGTACGCCGAACAGCTCGTCGAGGAGATGTCCTCCCGCAAACTCGTCGTCGACGCCGAGCCGCTCGCCGTGGTGACACCGGACGACTGGGCACGCGACGGCCAGGCCGCCGGCACGCCGTTCTCCGCCGCGCACACCTTCGCGCAGACGGGTCCGTTCCGGCCGGGCAACCTGCCGTTCCGCGACGGCAACGTCGTGCTCGCCGGCAGCGGCACCACGCCCGGTGTCGGAATCCCGCCGGTGCTCATCTCCGGCAGGCTCGCCGCCCAACGGCTCCGGCGCTAGCTGGTGTTATCGCTAACGTTGGTAGAAGGCCATTGCCACCCGGCCAGCAAAGCCTCATAGTGTTAGCGCTCACTATCCGGTGCCTCTCAACGTTGCAAGGAGCCGGTCCATGCGCTCGTCCCTGCCGCGCGCTGCCCGTTTCGCGCGAAAGTCCGTGCTGTTCGCAGCCACGGCCATCCTCGTTGTCGTCGCGAGCATCCTCGTCCCGCCGGTGGCTTCGGCCGTCGGTCCTGCGCCGCACTACCTGATGACGGCGTTCACCAACAGCAGCGAGTCGAACATGTACGTCTACGACTCGGCGAACGCGACCAACTTCACGCAGGTCAGGGCCAACGCCTACACGCCACCGTCAGGCCTGATCCGCGATCCCAGCGTGCTCCGGCACACCGATGGCTACTACTACATCGTCTACACGACGAACTGGACAGGCGACACGATCGGTTTCGCCCGCAGCGCCGACTACGTCTCCTGGACGTTCCTGCGCAACGTCAGGGTGGGCCTCAACGGGGCCACTGGCAGCACGTGGGCGCCGGAGTGGTTCAAGGACTCCGACGGCAGCGTGCACGTGATCTTCTCGGCGTCGACGACGGGCACGGCCGGGCAGTTCCGCCCGTACCGGATCACCGCGACGAACTCGGACCTGTCGGCGTGGACCAGCCCGGTGGCGCTCGGCATCCCGGCCAACTTCATCGACAGCTTCGTGGTCAAGGTCGGCGGGACCTACCACAACTTCCTCAAGAACGAGACCACGAAGTACATCGAGCACGCGACCGCCACCTCGCTGAACGGGCCCTGGACGTTCGCTGGGACGGGCAACTGGGCGGGCTGGGGCGCCGGCCTCGAGGGCCCGGCACTGGTGCGGCTGCCGGACGGCCGCTGGCGGATCTACTTCGACCAGTACGGCCAGCGGCGCTACTTCTACGCCGACAGCGCGAACCTGAACTCCTTCGGCGCCAAGGTGGAACTGCCCGGCCTGTCCGGCGTGGCACGTCACTTCACGGTGCTGCGGGAGGACTCGGGCGACAACACCGCCGTGCCGACCGGAAACCGTTCCCTGCGCTCGATCAGCGTTCCCGACCGCTTCGTCCGCCACCGCGACAACCTGGCCTACGTCGAGCCGGTGAGCTCCTCCAGCAGCGTCACCGCCCGTCAGGACGCGACGTTCGCCATCGTGCCGGGACTGGCGAACGGCAACTGCTACTCGTTCCGGTCGGTGAACTTCCCGGACCGCTATCTGCGGCACTACGCCTTCCGCGTCCGGCTGGACGCCAACTCCGGTGACTCGGTGTTCGCCCGCGACGCCACGTTCTGCGGCCGCGCCGGTCTGGCCGGTGGTGCGAGCACGTCGTTCGAGTCCTACTCCCACCCAGGCCGCTACCTGCGCCACTACAACTACGAAGTGCGGGTCGACTGGCGCACTTCCGATGCGGCGTTCGCGGGAGACGCGTCGTTCACGGTGTCGGCGCCACTGGCCTGAAAGGACAGTCGCCGGGCTAGGGACCGGTGACAGCGCGCCGGACGCAGTCGCGGAGCAGGGCCCGGCGCTGTTCGTGCACCTCGGCGGGTTCCTGAGCGGTTGCCGCGTAGACGTTGCTGACCGGTGACCAGGCCATGGACATGGCGATGACCACGGCCATGACGTCGAACGGGTCGCCGGGGCGCACCAGGCCGGCGGCCTGGGCCTCGGCGATCGCGCGCAGTTTGTGGTCGTCGAGGCGGTCGGGGGAGTCGACCAGGTGGCCGGTCGGGCGGCGCTCCAGCCGTGCCCAGGTGGCCAGCCGGATGAGGTCGGGACGGCGAAGGTATTCGTCGTAGAGACGCACGGCCCAGTCGGCGAGGTCGGAGGCGTCGATCGGGACGACGTTCACGATCCGTTCCAGCGAGCCGAAGAAGATGGCGTCGAACAGACCTTCCTTGCTGCCGAAGTAACCGTAGAGCTGCGCCTTGTTGGTGTGGGCCGCGGCCACGATCCGCTCGACACGTGCGCCGGCGATCCCGTACTCGGCGAACTCCTGGGTCGCGACGTCGAGGATGCGCTGGTACGTGGCGGCTCCACGCGTGCTCAGGGGCCGATCAGCCATGTCCTCACGGTATCAAACAGAACAGTTGGTTTGCCTCGGCCGGGGAACGCGTCTACGGTGAAATAGACCAACCAGTCTGTCTGTGAGGAGACGACATGAGGAAGACCGTTGGCTGGCAGGTGGAAAGCCCCTCGACGACGTTGCGGCGGACGACCCTGGAACGGCGCGACCTGAGGCCGGACGACCTCGCGATCCGGGTGGACTACTGCGGTGTCTGCCACACCGACCTGCACTCCATCAGCGGCCAGGCCGGCGACGAGGGCAGGCTGCTGGTGCCAGGGCACGAGTTCACCGGTGTGGTGACCGAGATCGGGCAGGCGGTGACCCGGTTCAGCGTCGGCGACCCCGTCGCGGTGGGCAACATCGTCGACTCGTGCGGCGAGTGCCCGATGTGCCGGGCCGGGCAGGAGAACTTCTGCCACGAGTTCCCCACCCTGACCTACGGCGGCGTCGACCGGCACGACGGATCGACCACGCTGGGCGGATTCTCGCGCGAGCACGTGGTCCGCGACCGGTTCGCCTACCACCTCCCCTCCGGTCTCGACCCGGCCGCCGCCGCTCCACTGCTCTGCGCCGGCGTCACCGTCTGGGAACCCATGCAGGCTCTCGGAGTGGGGCCCGGCAGCCGTGTCGCCGTGGCAGGACTGGGCGGCCTGGGTCACCTGGCGGTCAAGATGGCCGTTGCCCTCGGCGCCACGACGTCGGTCATCAGCCGTTCGCCCGGCAAGGCCGACGACGCACGCCGTCTCGGCGCCCAGGCTCTCGTCGTGTCCACGGACCATGAACAGATGGCCGCCGCCCGGGACGGGTTCGACGTCGTGATCGACACCATCTCCTCGCCGCACGACCTGGGACCGTATCTGCGACTCGTCGCCGTGGACGGCACCCTCAGCCAGCTCGGCCACCTCGGACCGGTCACCGTGGAGACCCTGGACCTGCTCGTGGGCCGCAAGAAGCTCAGCTCGGCGGGCAGCGGCGGGCGTCCGGCGACAGCGGCGATGCTGAGGTTCTGCGCTGACAACGACATCGCCGCCGAGATCGAGCTGCTCGCGTCGGCTCAGGTGAACGAGGCCCTCGACCGCCTGGGCCGCAACGACGTCCGGTACCGGTTCGTGCTCGACATGTCCGACCTGGGCTGAGTGTCGTGCTCAGCCGCGGCACAGGGGTGACAACCGGTGGACGGCTCCAGGTCGCTCGTGCCATGTCACGTGCGGACGAGATCGGCGGCACGCTGGTAGACGCGAATCGCCTCCTGCACGACACGATCCCAGCTGTACCGCGCCCGCACCCGGTCGGCGGCCGCGAGACCGAAGGCTTCCCGTCTGGTCGAGTCCGCGACGAGCTCGCGCAGGGCGACCATGAGGGCGTGCGTGTCGCCTGGCGGCACGAGCCGACCGGTGACCTTGTCGACGACCACGTCCGCGAGCGCTCCCACCGCCGACGCGACGACCGGCAGGCCGCGTGCCATCGCTTCCAGCGCGACGGTTCCGGACGGGTCCTGCCGCGGCGCGGTGACCACGAGGTCGGCCGAGCGCAGCAGCGTGATCACGTCTGCCCTGTTCGCGGTTCCGAGTACCGACACCCGGTCCTGGACACCGAGCCGCACGGCCAGCTGCCGCAGTCGTCTCGCCTCCTGGTCGGTGTTGCGATCGAGCATCTCGACCGGTGCGGCGATGACCAGAGCGGCGTCGCGCACGTCGGCCAGCGCCGCGACGACGGTGTCGAAGCCGTGACCTGTCAGCAGACCACCCAGACCGAGCACGTTCACGCGTCCGGTGGGGCGTATGGCGGCATCGGTCACGTCCTGGTCGTCGAGGTCCACGCCGGGCGATGCCACCGAGATCCGGGAGCGCGGCACGCCCGCCAGGCACAGGCCGCGCACCTGATCGCTGCTGGTCGCCACGACGTGAGCGGCGTGCCGGCAGATCAGCCGTGTGATCCGCTCGTGCTCGGGGGCCGGCTCGTGGTGGGTGTGCACCACCGGCACGGCGTGGTCCCGTGCGGCCAGCAACGTGGCGAGGCCCGCCATCGACCCGTGCGAGTGGGCGACGTCAGGCTTCGTCTCGTTCCACTCGCGGCGAAGGAATCGGGCGAAGTCGTCGGTATAGGACCACGCTGCGTCCGCGGAGATCGGGCGGGCGGGTCCGAGAGGCACGTGCACGACCTGGTAACCGTCCTGGGCGCGTTGGCGTTCCTCGAGATGCGCCGCGTTCCTGCGGGCGTAGACGACGACTTCGTGTCCGTGGCGCGCCAGCGCTCGCGCGCACTTGGCGGTACTGGTCTCGTAGATCACCTTGTCGGTGTGGCTGCTCACCAATGCGATTCGCACGCTCACACGCCTCCCCGACGACCGTCCACCGCCGACGCGGGGTGGTCAGGGCCGAACGGGTCGGTGTGCGTCGGTGTGCGCGGGTCGTCCAGCACAGCGGGTAGCAGCAGTTCCACCCGTGTTGGCGTCGCCATGGTCATCTCCTCGTCGTCAGACGAGGACTCCGGGACGAGCCGCACGGCGGGAGCGTTCCCGCCGGCTCCTGACTGAACCGGATGATCGTGCGATGTCCGGTGTGCCCCGTCCATCATGAGTCGCATCGGGCCGGCGCCACTGCTCGACGCGTGAGGACCGCGGATCTGATGAGCCTAGCGCGGTCGCGGGCTCCTTCGCACGACCGAACCGGTGACCGTGCGGATCGAACGATCAAGACGAACACCGATACGGGGAACCTGGCTAGGTTGGGCACGTGACGAACAGGCTGGTAGCTGTGGAAGCTCAGGTCGGGATGGGGAACCGGCACTGCTACATCGAGGACATCTCCGTCGAAGAGCCGATCGACGCGCTCGACTTCTCCCGGCCAGGTCGCTGGCTGCTCGCCATGACGAACCGCCTGGCGTTGCTCAGTGAGGCGCACAGCTACCACCACGCATTGGTCCGGGTCGAGGCTTGGACCGCGGAACCGCCGCCCGCGGACGAGTGGGGCGAGGCACAGGACGTCGCACTGTGGCTGGACGAGGGGCAGGTCGAGATGTGGGAGCTCGGCGCGGGCCGGGCGACCGCGGGGCCTGTGGCGCTGGGGTTTCGCGGCGAGGTGCGGGCGCGCGGCTACCGCAGTGGTGGGCGGGCGGTCGACGCGCAGGGAGGCGTTGCGCGCGGTGTGGAGAAGTTCCTGGTGCGGTTCTGGCCGGCGAACTGAACCGGCCAGAACCGACGCGAGGAATCAGGACGCGAGTATCGCCCGCCGTCGTGGGCCGCGGGCCATTCCCCGCTGCACCGCGATGAAGACGAGCAGCAGCGCGCCGATCACGATCTTGGTCCACCACGAGCTGAGCGTGCCCTGGAACGAGATCAGCGTCTGGATCGTGCCGAGCACCAGCACGCCGGCGAGCGAGCCGAGGACGTAGCCGACGCCGCCCGCGAGCAGGGTGCCGCCGATGACGACGGCCGCGATCGCGTCCAGTTCCATGCCGACGGCGTGCAGGCCGTAGCCGGACAGCATGTAGAGGCTGAACAGCAGGCCGGCGAGTGCCGAGCAGAAGCCGCTGATCACGTAGACGCCGACCTTGGTGCGCGCGGTCTTGAGGCCCATGAGCAACGCCGACTGCTCGTTGCCGCCCACCGCGTAGACGGACCGGCCGAACCTGGTGCGGTGCAGGACGTAGAGCGCGGCGAGCACGACCAGGAGTGCGATCACGACGTTGTAGGTGATCGTGACGCCGCCGGGCAGTTCGATGACGGCGGTGGCGACCGCGCGGAACGTGGGATCCTTGATGGACACCGATTCCACGCTGATCAGGAAGCACAGGCCGCGGGCGAGGAACATGCCGGCGAGGGTGACGATGAACGGCTGGATGTCGAACTTGTGGATCACCAGCCCCATCAGCAGGCCCAGCGTGGAGCCGATGACCAGCACGGCGACGACCACGAGCGGGACCGGCCAGCCCGCCTTGAGGCCCGCCGCGGTGACCATTGTGGACAGTGCCACGACCGAGCCGACGGACAGGTCGATGCCGCCGCTGAGGATCACGAACGTCATGCCCGCCGCGAGCACGATCAGGAACGCGTTGTCGATGAACAGGTTCGCGATCACCTGCCCGGACGCGAAGCCGTCGTAGCTCGCCGAGCCGGCGCCGAAGGTGAGCACGAACAACACCACGGTCGCGAGGACGGGGAGGAACCGCGCCGGAATCCGTTCGGTGAGAGCGGTCATGACACGGCCACCTTCCGGAAGCTGAGCATTGCGCGGGCCTTGGGTGCCTGGACCAGGCACACGGCGATGACGACGACCGCCTTGAACACCAGCGTGATCTCGGGCGCCACGCCGATGGTGTAGACGGTCGTGGTGAGGGTCTGGATGATCAACGCGCCCAGGAGCGTGCCGGTGAGGGAGTAGCGGCCGCCCGCGAGGGACGTGCCGCCGATGACGACCGCCAGGATCGCGTCCATCTCGATCCACAGCCCGGCGTTGTTGGCGTCGGCGGCGTTGACGTTCGAGGCGATCATCAGGCCCGCGATGCCAGCGCACACCGCCGCGAACACGTACACGGTCCAGATGATCGTCCGTGACCGCACGCCGGCCAGCCTCGACGCCTCGGGGTTCACGCCCACGGCTTCGATGAGCATGCCCAGCGCGGTCTTGCGCGTGGTGAGAGCAACCAGGCCGAGGACCGCGAGGCTGATCAGGATGGAGATCGGGAGTCCGACGAACCCGGCGCCGACCTGCCGGAACGCGTCGTTGTTGACGGTGATGATCTGGCCCTCGGTCACCAGCATCGCGATGCCGCGGCCCGCGGTCATCAGCACCAGGGTGGCGATGATGGGCTGGATGCCGAGTCCGGCGACGAGGAAACCGTTCCACAGTCCCAGCAACACGCACAGCACCAACGCGATCGCCATGCCTGCGAGCGCCGTGCCCGCGTCACCGGACGTTCCGATGTGGACACACGTGACCGCGCCCGCGATCGCCGCGACGGCGCCGACGGACAGGTCGATGCCGCGGGTGGCGATCACCAGCGTCATGCCCAGCGCGATCAGGAGGGTCGGCGCGCCGTTCTTGAGCACGTCGACCAGGCCGCCGTAGAGGTGACCGTCCTGGATGCGCAGCGAGAAGAACGACGGCGTGACCACGAGGTTGAGCAGCAGCAGCGCGACGAGCGCGATCAGCGGCCAGAGCAGGCGCTTCATGACGCCGTCCTCTCCGGAACCGGGTCGCCCGCGATGAGTTCGACGACCTCGTCGATGCTCGCGCCACCGTCCAGTTCGGCGATCTTGTGCCGGTCGCGCAGCACGACGATCCGGTCGGCGATGCGCACGACCTCCTCCAGTTCCGCCGAGATGAACAGCACCGCTGTCCCTTCCGCGGCCAGGGTCGTGACGAGCTGCTGGATCTGGGCCTTCGCGCCGATGTCGATGCCGCGCGTCGGTTCGTCCAGGATCAGCAGTCGTGGTTCGGTCACCAGCCAGCGGGCCAGCAACACCTTCTGCTGGTTGCCGCCGGAGAGCGTGCGCACCAGCGCGTCCGGGTTGGCGGGCCGGATGTCCAGCGCCGTCAGGTACTTCTCGACGAGGCTGTCCTTGAGCCGGCGCGACACCGGGCGGCTCCACCCGCGTGCGGCCTGCATCGCCAGCACCAGGTTGTCGCGGATCGAGAGGTCCGCGACGAGTCCTTCGCCCTTGCGGTCCTCCGAGCAGAACGCGATCCCGGCCCCGATCGCCGACCGCGGCCCGCGCAGGTGCAGCGGCACGCCGTCGACCAGCAACCGGCCGGTGTCGGCCTTGTCGGCACCGAACAGCAGCCGGGCCATCTCCGTGCGGCCGGACCCGAGCAGTCCGGCCAGCCCGACCACCTCGCCCGCGCGGATCTCCAGGTCGAACGGCGCGATCGCACCGCGCCGGCCGAGCCCTTCCGCGTGAACGAGCACCGGGCCGGAAGCGTTCCGGCGCTCGCTCGCGTCCTCGATCGCCTCCAGCACGCCCAGCTCGCGGCCGATCATGGCGGAGATCAGCGCACGCCGGTCCAGTTCCTTGGTGAGGTGCTCGCCGACCAGGGCTCCGTTGCGCAGCACGGTCATCCGGTCGGAGATCTCGTAGACCTGGTCCAGGAAATGCGATACGAACAGGATCGCGACGCCCTCGTCGCGCAGCACCCGCATGATCCGGAACAGCTCGGCGACCTCGCCCGCGTCCAGACTGGACGTGGGTTCGTCGAGCACGAGCACCCGGCAGTCAACGGCGATGGCCCGCGCGATGGCGACAAGTTGTTGCACCGCAATGGGGTGCGTGCTGAGCACAGACCCGGGATCGATGTGCACGCCGATGCGGGCCAGCACCTCGGCCGCCCGCGCGCGCATCGCCGGGAAGTCGATGCCGCCGAACCGCCGGGGTTCGCGGCCCAGCAGGATGTTCTCCGCCACCGTGAGGTTCGCGCAGAGGTTGACCTCCTGGTACACCGTGCTGATCCCGGCCTGCTGAGCCTGTCCGGGAGAGGAGAACGCGACGGCGTCACCCGCCAGCAGCACTGAGCCGCTGTCCGGGGCGTGCACGCCCGTCAGCGTCTTGATCAGGGTGGACTTGCCGGCGCCGTTCTCGCCCATCAGAGCGTGCACTTCGCCCGGGAACAGCCGGAAGTCGACGTCCTGCAACGCCTTCACGCCGGGAAACGCGAGGCTGATGCCCCGCATTTCGACGAACGGCGGCGGTGACTCGGTCATGGCGGGAGCCTTCGTCGCTGGAGTGCGGGGCCCGGCACCGGATGCGCAGTCGGTGCCAGGCCCCGCAGTCTGTGGGGAGAGATCAGTACTGGCGCTGGGGGAGCGCGGCCTTGGCCTGCTCCGGCGTGAACGTGCCCTCCACGGTCACGACCCGCGCCGGCACCTCCTCGCCCTTGACGACCTTCTTCGCGAGCTCCATCAGCTGCTTGCCCAGCAGCGGGTTGCACTCGACGATGAAGTTGATCTCGCCGTTGGACAGCGCGGTCATGCCGTCCTTCACCGCGTCGACGGTGATGATCTTGATGTCCTTGCCGGGCACCTTGCCGGCGGCCTTGATGGCCTCGATCGCGCCCAGGCCCATGTCGTCGTTGTGCGCGTAGACGACGTCGATCTTCGGCTGGGACTTGAGGAACGCCTCCATGACCTGCTTGCCGCCGGACCTGGTGAAGTCACCGGTCTGCGAGGCGACGACCTTGATGTCGGGCTTGGCGGCGATCTTCTCCTCGAAGCCCTTCTTGCGGTCGATCGCGGGCGCGGCGCCGGTGGTGCCCTGCAGCTCCACGACGTTCGTCGGGCCGGTCGCGTTGGCGACCATCCAGTCGCCGGCCTTGCGGCCCTCCTCGACGAAGTCCGAGCCGAGGAACGTCTTGTACAGCGACGTGTCGTCGGAATCGATCGAGCGGTCGGTGAGGATCACCGGGATGTTGGCGCGCTTGGCTTCCAGCAGCACGGTGTCCCAGCCGGTCTCGACGACCGGGCTGAACGCGATCACGCTGACCTTCTGCTGGATGTACGAGCGGATCGCCTTGATCTGGTTCTCCTGCTTCTGCTGAGCGTCGGAGAACTTCAGGTCGATCCCGGCGGCCTTGGCCTCGTCCTGGATCGACTTGGTGTTGGCGGTGCGCCAGCCGCTCTCGGCGCCCACCTGGGCGAAGCCCATCGTGATGGTGTCGCCGGACGAGGCGGTGGTGCCACCGCCAGAGCCAGAGCCACAAGCTGTCAGCGCGAACAGCGCGATCACGCTGGCGGCTGTCGTGATCTTCTTCAGCACAGGGATTCCTCCGAGGTGACTACGGTGTCGCGGAGCCCGGCCGCGAGTGCCGCGGCTGTCAGGTGGACAAGAGTGAACGCTCACAACAGTCCCGTCAAGCCTTCAACCATAACGACTTGTGAGCGTTGACCTGATCTGCTGGCAATCGTATGTTAGCGCTAACTTTCGCAGCGAACCCACGAACGCCGGGAGCTCACCCGCATGTCCCCCAGGCACGTTCTGCTGTCCGCGGCACTCGCGGCCTCCCTGCTCGCCGCCGTCCCCGGTTCGGGGGCGGCGGCCGAGACCGATTACACGCTCAAGGTCGACGCCACGAAGAAGGGCGCGTCGATCGACGACACGATGTACGGCGTCTTCTTCGAGGACATCAACCGGGCCGCTGACGGTGGCCTGTACGCCGAACTCGTGCAGAACCGCTCGTTCGAGTACGACAAGGCCGACAACGCCTCGTACAACGGCATGACCTCCTGGGCACCGCACAGCGGAATTCTCGACGTGGCCGACGACAACGGCCGGATGAACGAGCGCAACCGCCGTTACCTGAAGCTCGGCCTGCCCGCGGGCGTGATCAACTCCGGCTACAACTCCGGCATCGCCGTCCAGGAGGGTCAGCGCTACGACTTCTCCGTCTGGGCGCGCACCGACCAGGGCAGCGTCCCCCTCACCGCGGCGATCACCGACCCGGCGGGCAACCCGCTCGGCGACCCGGTGAAGGTCCAGGTCAGGGGCGACGGCTGGACCCGCTACACCGGCACCGTCCGCGCGAGGAAGACCACGACGACCGGCCGGCTGCTGGTCACCGGCGGCGGCACCGGAACCCTGCGCCTCGACATGATCTCGCTGCTGCCGCAGGACACCTTCAAGGGCCACGGCCTGCGCCGCGACCTCGCCGAGAAGATCGCAGCCCTGAAGCCCGGCTTCGTCCGGTTCCCGGGCGGCTGCCTGGTCAACACCGGCAGCCACTACGGCTACGACGCGCCGAACTACGAGCGCCGCCGGTCGTACCAGTGGAAGGACACCATCGGGCCGGTCGAGCAGCGCGCCACGAACTCGAACTTCTGGGGCTACAACCAGTCCTACGGCCTCGGCTACTACGAGTACTTCCAGTTCAGCGAGGACGTCGGCGCCATGCCGCTGCCGGTCGTGCCCGCGCTGGTCACCGGCTGCGGCCAGAACCGCGCCACCGACGACCCCGCGTTGCTGCAGCGGCACATCCAGGACACCCTCGACCTGATCGAGTTCGCCAACGGGCCCGCCGACTCCACCTGGGGCCGCAAGCGCGCCGAGATGGGGCACCCGAAGCCGTTCAAGCTGACCCACCTCGGCGTCGGCAACGAGGAGAACCTGCCGGACGAGTTCTTCGCCCGCTTCACCGAGTTCCGCAAGGCGATCAACGCGAAGTACCCGGACGTCGCCGTGGTCAGCAACTCCGGCCCCGACGACACCGGCGGCACGTTCGACCGGTTGTGGCAGCTGAACAGGCAGGCCGGCGTGAAGATGGTCGACGAGCACTACTACAACAGCCCGAGCTGGTTCCTGGAGAACAACAACCGTTACGACTCCTACGACCGCAACGGCCCGAAGGTGTTCCTCGGCGAGTACGCGTCTCTGGACAACAAGTACTTCAACGCGCTCGCTGAAGCCGCGTACATGACCGGCCTCGAACGCAACGCCGACGTCGTGAAGCTCGCCTCCTACGCGCCGTTGCTGGCCAACGAGGACTATGTGCAGTGGAAGCCGGACATGATCTGGTTCAACAACCACGCGTCGTGGGGCTCGGCGAGCTACGAGACGCAGAAGCTGTTCATGAACAACGTCGGCGACCAGGTCGTGCCGAGCACCGCGTCGGCCACGCCGTCGACGCAGGGTCCGATCACGGGCGCGATCGGCCTGTCGACCTGGGCGACCGCGGCGTCGTACGACGACGTGCGCGTCACCAGCGCGGCCGGTCAGCAGCTGTTCAGCGACGACTTCTCCGGCACCGACGCGCAGTGGACCAAGACCGGGCCGGGCGCCTGGAACGTCGTGAACGGCGCCTACGTCCAGTCCGACGCCGCCGCCGAGAACACCCTCGTCACGGCCGGCTCGCGGGACTGGCGCGACTACACGCTGAACCTCAAGGCCACCAAGCAGTCCGGGCGCGAAGGTTTCCTCGTCGCGTTCGGCGTGCAGGACACCGGCAACTACTACTGGTGGAACCTCGGCGGCTGGAACAACACCCAGTCCGCCGTGGAGAAGGCCGTGGCGGGTGGCAAGAGCACGCTGATGAGCAACGGCACCAGCATCGAAACGGGCCGCACCTACGACGTGCGGGTCGAGGTGCGCGGGCGTCAGGTCGCGCTGTTCCTCGACGGCCAGAAGTGGGGCGAGTTCACCGACGACTCGCGCGTTGAACCGTTTCGACAGGTCGTGACCCGCGACAACGCGACCGGCGAACTGATCGTGAAGGTCGTCAACGCCCAGGACAACGCCGCCCGCACCAACATCGACCTCGGCATGCCGGTGGCGTCGACCGCGCGGGTCACCGTTCTGCAGGGACGTCCCGACGACGTGAACACCGAGTTCGCCCAGCCGATCAAGCCGCGCACCACCCAGGTCAGCGTGCGCACGTCGTTCAGCCACACGTTCCCGCCGAACTCCATCACGGTCTTCCGCGTCAAGGACAGGAGCCGCAAGTGATCGACCGCAGAACCCTGCTGCTGGGCACGGGCGGCGCGCTGGCCGTGGCCGGCACGCTCACCGCCGCTGCTCCGGTCGTCGCCGCGGCGGAACCTCCCGCCGAACTGCCGACCCGCAGCCCGCTCGTCGAGCAGCGCGCCGACCCGTTCATCACGCCGCCGACCGACGGCATGTACTACCTGACCGGGTCCGTGCCGGAGTACGACCGGATCGTCGTGCGCGGCGCGTCCACCTTGGACGGTCTGACCTCCGCGCGGGAACGGACGATCTGGCGCCGTCCCGCTGCGGGCAAGATGGGTGGCTACATCTGGGCGCCCGAGCTGCACCGCATCGACGGCAAGTGGTACATCTACTTCGCCGCCGGGGACAAGGACGAACCGTTCCGGATCCGCACCTACGTGCTGGAGTCCTCGAACGCTGATCCGCGGGCCGACGGCTGGGTGTTGCGTGGTCAGGTGGTCACGCATCTGGACACCTTCACGCTGGACGCGACGACGTTCGCGCATCGCGGGAAGCGCTACTTCATGTGGGCGCAGAACGATCCCGCGGTCGGTTCCGGCACCAACCTCTACATCGCCGAGATGGCCTCGCCGCTCGCGTTGAAGACGACGCCGGTCCGGATCGCGACGCCCACGCTGTCGTGGGAGGTGCAGGGTTTCCGGGTGAACGAGGGGCCGGCGGTGCTGATCCGCAACGGCCGGGTGTTCGTCACGTTCTCCGCGAGCGCCACCGACGCCCGTTACTGCATGGGTTTGCTGACCGCCGACGAGAACGCGAACCTGCTCGACGCCCGGTCGTGGACCAAGTCGCCGAACCCGATTTTCGCCACTCACGTGCCGACGTCGCAGTACGGGCCGGGGCACAACTCGTTCACCACGGTCGGTTCTGCTGACGTGCTCGTCTATCACGCACGCGACTACCGCGACATCAGCGGAGATCCGCTGTTCGACCCGAATCGTCACACGCGCGTGCAGCAGTTGCACTGGAACGACGACGGCACACCGAGTTTCGGCGTGCCGGTCGGCAAGGGTGGGCCGATCGTGCGGCTGGCCACGTTGGACGGTCTGTTCGTGCGGCACTACGAGTACCGGATGCGGGTCGACGGCAACGTCCGCGAGCTGGCCGACTCGCAGTTCCGTTTCGTACCGGGGTTTCTCGGCTCCGGCACGGTGGCGCTGCAGTCGGTGAACTTCCCCGACCGGTACGTGCGGGTGGACGGGGATGCCATCCGCATCGACCCCTTCGAGGACGCAGATGCCTACGGTCGTGCGGCGAGTTTCGTTCGCGTGCCAGGACTCGCTGACAGCAAGGCGATTTCGTTGAATGTTGGAGCAAGTTCTTATCTCATTCACGATCGGGGCAGACTGGTGGTCGCCAGCCCAGGCAACGACCGCGACGCGCGCCGACGTGCGACGTTCCGGCTCGGATAGACGTCACAATGGGTGCGCTGCAACGAGGCCGAGACGTGTGATCGCTAACATCATCGGTCTAGACCAAGGATCGGAGCCCGTCCGTGGACCAGAAGACCCAGCGCGATCCCGCGATGACCGATGTCGCCCGCCTCGCCGGGGTGTCCCACCAGACGGTTTCGCGCGTCCTCAACGACCACCCGAACGTCCGTGAGCAGACCCGTCTGCGCGTGCGTGCCGCCATCAAGGAACTGGGCTACCGCCCCAACCGCGCGGCGCGCGCGCTGGTCACCGGCAAGACGCAGCTGATCGGCGTGGTGGCGCAGAACTCGACGCTCTACGGCCCGGCCTCTCTGCTCTCCGCCTTCGAGGAGGCGGCGGGCGAGGCCGGGTTCGCGGTGAGCATCGGCCGGGTCAAGGTCCTGGACCGCGAGTCGATAGCGGGCGCCGTGGAACGCCACCGCGACCAGCGCGTGGCCGGCCTGGTGGTGATCGCCCCGAACGCCTCCGCCGCCGACGCGCTCGCCGACGTCCCCGCCGGTCTGCCGCTGGTGACTGTGGACGGTGACCCGGAACGCACGACCGCACTGGTCACGGTCGACCAGGCGGCCGGCGCGTTCGAGGCCACCACCCACCTGCTGGAGACGGGCCACCAGACCGTCTGGCACGTGTCGGGCCCGCAGGACTGGTTCGACGCGGCCGGCCGGATCCAGGGCTGGAAGCGAGCCCTGGACGCGGTGAACGCCGAGATCCCGCCCGTGGTGGCGGCCGACTGGAGCGCCGCCACCGGCTACAAGGCGGGCCAGATGCTGGCCAGGATGCCCGAGGTCACCGCCGTGTTCGCGTCCAACGACCACCTCGCCCTGGGCGTGCTGCGCGCCATGCACGAACGCGGCCGCCGGGTGCCGCACGACGTCAGCGTGGTCGGGTTCGACGACGTCCCGGAGGCGGCCTACTTCATCCCGCCGCTCACCACCGTCCGCCCGGACTTCGCGGCGGTGGCACGGGAGACGCTCGGGCTGCTGCTCGAGCAGGTCACCGCGGGCGAGTCCACGACGTCGAGGCGGACCATCGCGCCGGTGCTGGTGCGGCGGGAGAGCGTGGCGTTCCCGTCCTGACCGAGGGGCTGTCCGGCGTGCGGGCGACGGCGCGTGCCGGGCCACTGGGCGGTCAGCTGCGGGCGTCGGCCGCGGGGCCGTTGGCGGTGATGCGCGGGCCGGTGGCCGGGCGATGGCGCGTGCCAGGTCGCTGGGCCACCAGCTGCGTGCGGTCGGCGGTGATGAACGGGGCTGGGCATCGTGGGCTGGAGCGTGGTGTCGGTGGGTACGGCGACGGGTGGAGTGCCGGTGAGGCGAGAGCACACGGAACCGCTGAGCAGACCGCAGAGCCTGGCCGACGGGTGTGACGGCGCAGGCCAGGCCCTGCGGGTCGGCGGCGATGCGTGAGGTGCCGGGACCACCGTGCCGCGTGGCGAAATTCCGGCCGGCACGGTCCTGCCGCTCACAGGACGGGTCGCGGCGCATCGCGGTACACCGGTCGGCGGCGTGTGACACCGCAGCTCCTAGCGGCGGTGCGTGAGGTGTCAGGGCCGCCGCGCCGCGTGGCGATGTTCCGGAAGGCGCTGTGCCGGTCCCACCACTCGCGCGCGGAGGGGCGGCGCATCGGCAGAGGCGGGTCGGCGGTGCGTGACGCCGTGAGCCCGAGCGGCGATATGCCGGTCATGGCACTTCAGTGCGGGGGTGGTGGCCGTCCTGACGCCGTTCGGCCGGGTAGGGGGCGGGATCAGCTGACCGGGGGCTTTGTCGTGCGTTCACTCTCCTGCGCATCCGGTGGTTCATCACGGGTTTCGCGACGTTCGGCCCGCATCTTGACGCGCGGAATGTTAGCGATAACACTCATCTCGTGACTGACGAGACGATCCATCCCGACGCCTGTGTGGTGGGCGTCGACTTCGGTACGTTGTCCGGGCGCGCGGTGGTGGTCCGCGTCCGCGACGGCGCCGAGCTCGGCACCGCTGTGCACGACTACGGCCATGGTGTGGTGGACCGCGCTTTGCCCGGGTCGGGCAAGGCGCTGCCGCCCGAGTGGGCGTTGCAGGTGCCGTCCGACTACGTCGACGTCCTGCGGACCGCCGTCCCGCAGGCCGTCGAGGCGGCCGGGGTCGCGCCGGAGCTGGTCATCGGGATCGGCACCGACTTCACCGCCTGCACGATGGTGCCGGTGACCGCGGACGGGACGCCGTTGTGCGAGCTGCCGGAGTTCGCGGACAACCCGCACGCCTACATCAAACTTTGGCGCCACCACGCTGCCCAGCCGCAGGCTGATCGCATCAACGAGCTTGCGGCGCAACGGAAGGAATCGTGGCTGCCGCGGTACGGCGGGCTGATCTCCTCCGAGTGGGAGTTCGCCAAGGGCCTGCAGGTCCTCGAGGAAGCGCCCGAGGTCTACGAGGCGATGGCCCGCTGGGTCGAGGCCGCCGACTGGATCGTCTGGCAGCTCACCGGTGAGTACACCCGCAACGCCTGCACCGCCGGTTACAAGGGAATCCTGCAGGACGGCGAATATCCGAGCGAGGACTTCCTCGCCGCGCTCAACCCGGCGTTCGCGAAGTTCGTCGCGGACAAGCTCGACCACCCGTTGTCCGCTCTCGGCGACAAGGCCGGCAGCCTGACCGCCGAGGCCGCGGCCTGGACCGGTCTGCCGCAGGGGATCGCGGTGAGCGTCGGCAACGTCGACGCGCACGTCACCGCGCCGGCCGCGCAGGCCGTGGAGCCGGGGCAGATGGTCGCGATCATGGGTACCTCCACCTGTCACGTCATGAGCGGCGAGGTGCTGCGCGAGGTGCCGGGCATGTGCGGCGTCGTCGACGGCGGGATCGTGCCGGGCTTCTGGGGTTACGAAGCCGGGCAGAGCGGTGTCGGCGACATCTTCGGATGGTTCGTGAAGAACCAGGTGCCGCCCGCCTATCACGAGCAGGCGAGCGAACGCGGGATCACCGTGCACGAGCTGCTCACCGAGCTCGCGAACGAACAGGCGGTGGGGGAGCACGGGCTGATCGCGCTCGACTGGCACAGCGGCAACAGGTCCGTGCTCGTCGACCACGAACTGTCCGGTGTGGTCCTCGGGCAAACGCTGGCCACCAAAGCGGAGGACGTCTACCGCGCGCTGCTGGAGGCCACCGCGTTCGGCACGCGGGTGATCGTCGACGCGTTCACCGACGCCGGTGTCCCGGTGACCGAGCTGGTGATCGCGGGCGGACTGATCAAGAACAAGCTGCTGATGCAGATCTACTCCGACGTCACGGATCTGCCGCTGTCGGTCATCGGGTCCGCACAGGGTCCGGCGCTCGGTTCGGCGATGCACGCCGCGGTCGCCGCGGGTGCGTTCGCGGACATCCGTGAAGCAGCCGCCGCGATGGGATCGGTGCAGCGCCACGTCTTCACGCCGATTCCGGACAACGTCGACGCCTACGAGGCGTTGTTCCTCGAATACCAGGAGCTGCACGACCACTTTGGACGCGGTGGCAACGATGTCATGCGCCGGTTGCGCAGGTTCCGCCGTGAGGCGCTGGAAGGGAAGCTGAACTGATGTCCGCCACGGCAGAGCTGCGCCAGACGGTCGCCGACCTGCACCGCGAGCTGACCCGCTACGAGCTGGTGATCTGGACGGCGGGCAACGTTTCCGCGCGGGTGCCCGGTCACGACCTGATGGTCATCAAACCGTCCGGTGTGTCCTACGACGAGCTCGGGCCCGACGCGATGGTCGTGACTGATCTGCACGGCAATCTCGTCGAAGGTGAGCTCGCGCCCTCCTCGGACACCGCGGCGCACGCGTACGTGTACCGCCACATGCCCGAGGTGAACGGTGTCGTGCACACGCATTCCCCTTACGCCACAGCGTGGGCGGCACGCGGTGAGCCGATCCCGTGCGTGCTGACGATGATCGCGGACGAGTTCGGCGGCGACATCCCGGTCGGCCCGTTCGCGTTGATCGGCGACGACTCGATCGGCCAGGGCATCGTGGAGACGCTGAAAGCCAGCAGGTCCCGCGCGGTCCTGATGCGCAACCACGGCCCGTTCACGATCGGCCCGACGGCACGGTCCGCGGTGAAGGCCGCGGTGATGCTGGAGGACGTCGCGCGGACCGTCCACTTCGCACTCCAGCTGGGCAAGGCCGAAGTGATCGAACAGCAGCACGTCGACCGTCTTTACGAGCGCTACCAGAACGTCTACGGGCAGTGAGCCCACGAGGAGAGCACATGTCGTTCGCGGGCAAGCCGCAGATCTGGTTCCTCACCGGTAGCCAGCACCTCTACGGCCCAGAGACGCTCGACCAGGTGGCGGCGCAGTCCCAGCAGATCCAGCGGATGCTCGGCGACTCCGGCCGGATCAGCGCGGAGATCGTCTGGAAGCCGGTGCTCACCGACGCCTCCGCGATCCGTGCGGCCATGCAGGCGGCCAACAACGACCCGTCCTGCGTGGGCGTGATCGCGTGGATGCACACGTTCTCGCCGGCGAAGATGTGGATCACCGGCCTCGATCTGCTGCGCAAACCGTTGCTGCACCTGCACACGCAGCTCAACGAGGCACTGCCGTGGTCCACGATCGACATGGACTTCATGAACCTCAACCAGGCCGCGCACGGCGACCGCGAGTTCGCCTACGTCCAGACGCGCATCGGTGTGGCGCGCAAGACGGTGGCCGGGCACGCGAGTGACCCGGAGCTGGCCGGGCGGATCGACGGCTGGGCCCGTGCCGCCGCCGGTCTGGGGCACCTGCGGACGTTGAAGCTCGCGCGGTTCGGCGACAACATGCGCGACGTCGCGGTGACCGAGGGCGACAAGGTCGAGGCCGAGCTGCGGTTCGGCGTCTCGGTCAACACCTACGGTGTCAACGATCTCGTGGCCGTGGTGGACGCGGTGCCGGACGAGGACATCGACCTGCTCGTGGCCGACTACGCCGAGGCGTACCGGCTCGCCCCCGAGCTCGCGCGCGGGGGAGAACGGCACTCGTCGCTGCGGTACGCGGCCCGCATCGAGATCGGTCTGCGGTCCTTTTTGGACGACGGCGGGTTCGGTGCGTTCACCACGAACTTCCAGGACCTGGGCGGACTTCGGCAGCTGCCGGGAATCGCGGTGCAGCGGCTGATGGCCGACGGCTACGGCTTCGGCGGCGAGGGCGACTGGAAGACCTCGGCGTTGCTGGCCGCGGTGAAGGTCATGGGCGCGGGAACCGGTCGCGGCACCTCGTTCATGGAGGACTACACCTACCACTTCGGTCCGGGTGAGCCGAAGGTGCTGGGCGCGCACATGCTCGAGGTGTGCCCGACGATCGCGGACGGCCTGCCGTCGTGCGAGATCCACCCGCTCGGCATCGGCGACCGGGAGGACCCGGTGCGGCTGGTGTTCGACGCGGCGGCCGGTCCCGCGGTGGTGATCGGCCTGGCCGATCTCGGCGACCGCTTCCGGTTGGTGGCCAACGAGGTCGAGGTGGTCGGCCCGGACGAGCCGCTGCCGAACCTGCCCGTCGCACGGGCGGTGTGGCGGCCGGCGCCGTCGCTCTCGACGTCCGCGGAGTGCTGGCTCACCGCGGGCGGCCCGCACCACACCGTGCTGACCCAGGCGGTCGGCTCGGAGTCGTTGCGGGACTTCGCGACCATGGCGGCCACCGAACTGGTGCTGATCGACTCGTCGACCACCCCCGACCAGTTCGGCGACCGGCTGCGCTGGAACTCCGCCTACCACCGCCTCGCCGCGGGAATGCGCTGACTGGCCGTGCGCGCGTAGAACTCGGCGATCCGCTTCCAGGTCGCGACGGGGTTCGAGTAGATCGGGAGATGCCCGCTGTGCGGGATCTCGGCGAGCTCGACCCCGTTCGCGTCCAGCAGCGGCAGATAGGACAGTGACGCGCACTCCTCGCCGTAGAGGTACATGCGCGGGAAGGGCAGCGAGAGGAACTTCGGCAGCAGGTCGCCGTGGTCGGCGAGTTCCACCACGGACCTGAAGATGCTCGGCACGGCGCCGCGGCGGACCTTGTGCGGCAGTCCGGTGGCGTACAGGCCGCCCGAGTAGCCCTGCCCACTTCGGATGATGTCGAGGAACCGGGTGAACACGTCACCCGGTTCCTGGTTCGACAACACGTGCCTGGTCGGCGCGCAGTCCTCGGGTGCCAGCGTGCCCTTGATGTTCACGAAGCTGAGCACACGGCCCGGTTCGCGGTGCGCGAGCAGCAGCGCGGTCAAGCCACCCAGTGAGTGCCCGACCAGGTGGTATCGCCCGATACCTGCCCGGTCGAGCACGGCTCTGGCCGTGTCGACCAGGAACGGCACGTCGATCGCCCCGAGATCGGCGCACTCCGTGGCACCGCAGCCCGGTGCGTCGTAGGCGAGAAAGGCGCGGCCGGCGAACTCGTGCCGCTGCGTGATGTCGGTGTAGTCCTCCTTGCTGGTTCCGAAACCGTGCATGAAGACGATCGGTTCGCCAGTGCCGCCGCGGTGCGTCGCGGCGATCTTGAGATTGACGCCCCGGACTCTCAGGCGGAGTTGTTCGTCCACGACTCTGTGCCCCGATGGCATGGTGATTCCCCGAATTCTGCGCAGGTGCGGGTCTGCGTGACGAGACGGCCAGCATGCCATCGACTGTGAACGCTCACAAGTAGTTGAACCCTGTACGGTCCCGGTCCGTATCCCGGTATGCCGGCAAATGACGTCCACCGATTCGTGAGGGTTCGAACATGTCGAGAGCACATGCAAAACCAGAACGGCGCAAGAGGGTGCTCGTTGCCGGGATCGCCGTCGCGGCCACTTTGACCGGCGTGACCGCGGTCGCCGCGTTCGCCGGTGGGGAGAGCGCGGGCACTCAGTCGATCGCCTGTCCGCAGCCCGTCGTCCCCGCGGTCCCCGCGCAGGCGCAGGCCGAGGTCCAGCGCGAACTGGCCAATCTGGACAAGCAGATCGCCGAGGCCAACAACCGGTTGCGCACCTCCGCGGGCGAGGGCGGGCCGAACTTCGTGCAGAACGCGATCCTCGGCCCACTCGCGAGCAAGCGGGTCGCGGCGCTGAACCGGATCGAGACCGCGATCGGCCGCGTCGCCGAGAAGCCGGAAGGTCTGGAACGATTCGCGACCTGCGGACTCGGCCAGGCGCCCGCCGTGTCCGCGGCACCGACGACGACTCGGTCCTCGTCCGCTGGAACCGGCTCCGGTACTGGCTCGTCGGCGTCGGGGAAGACGATCGAGTGCCCGTTGCCCGTCCTGCAGAACGTGCCCGCCAAGGCTCAGGCCGAAGTGGACCGTGAGCTCGCGAACCTCAGCAAGCAACAGGCCGAGGCGAACGAGCGGCTGCGCACGTCTGCCGGTCAGGGCGGGCCGAACTTCGTGCAGAACGCGATCCTCGGCCCGTTGGCGGGCAAGCGGTCCTCCGCGCTCGACCGGATCGCGATCGCCATCGGCCGCGTGGGCGAGCGGCCTCAGGGACTGGAACGATTCGCCACCTGTTCGCTCAAGTAACTCTCCTCGGGGTTTTGAGCGTCCAGGGCCCGCCTCTCCTCGGGGGTGAACGTCCCAGAGGGTCTGCCGAGCGGAACGCGCCACCGCTCGGCAGGCCCTTGACGTGCAGGGTGGTTCTCGATAGTTGTTAGCGTGAACATCGCCCGTTCAACGGAGAACCGATGACCAGATTCCCTGCCTTTCTCGCCGCCTCGGCGCTCACACTGTCCACAGTGGTCTACGGCGGCGCACCCGCTTCGGCCGCCGTGGAATCCGTGACCGTGCGGCCGGATCCGACTTACCAGCAAGAGCCTTTTCAGGGTTGGGGAACGAGCCTCGTGTGGTTCGCCAACGCCACTGGGGGATACCCGGACGAGATCCGCAACCAGCTTGCGGAGCTGTTGTTCGGAGAAGACGGGCTGAACCTCAACATCGCCCGCTACAACATCGGCGGCGGCAACGCGCCGGACGTCCCCGAGTACCTCCGCGCGGGTGCCGCGGTGCCCGGCTGGTGGAAGGCACCGGCGGGCACGAAGCGCACGGACACCGACTGGTGGAAGCCGGGCGACCCCCGGTTCTTCGACGCCGCGGCGGATCCCCGTCAGCGCTGGTGGGTCGACCGGATCAAGTCGCAGGTGACCAAGTGGGAGGCGTTCAGCAACTCGCCGCCGTGGTTCCAGACGGTCAGCGGGTACGTGTCGGGTGGGTTCGACGCGTCCGCGGACCAGCTGCGGGAGGACAGGGTCAAGGACTTCGCCGCGTACCTGGCGCAGGCGACCGCGGAGCTGGAACGCTCGCACGGCATCAAGTTCGCGACGGTCGATCCGTTCAACGAGCCCAACACCCCGTACTGGAGCACCAAGCTCGGTCCTGACGGCAACCCGACCGGTGGCCGGCAGGAGGGCGCGCACATGAGCCCGGCGCTGCAGGCGAAGGTCGTGCCCGCGATGGCGGACGCGTTGCGCGCCAAGCGGTTGAAGGCGACCGTCTCCGCGCCGGACGAGACCAACCCCGGCATCTTCGCCGACGACTGGGCCGGCTATCCGGCCGCCGTGCGGTCGCAGGTGAGCCAGTTGAACGTGCACACCTACGGCCAGGACCGCCGCACGTCCGCCCGTGACATCGCCAAGGCCGCGGACAAGCCGTTGTGGATGAGCGAGGTCGACGGCTCGTGGGGGACCGGACAGAGCTTCACGGCCATGGACTCCGGGCTGGGCATCGCCGCGCGTGTGATCGACGACGTGCGCGAGCTGGAACCGCGCGCCTGGCTGCTGTGGCAGGCGATCGAGGACTACGACAACATGAAGCCCGGCGGTGAGACGCCGGCGGGCATGAACTGGGGTGTCGTCCAGATCCCGTTCAACTGCGGCCCGCAGGACACGCTCGCGACGTGCCCCGCGCGGGTCAACAGCAAGTTCCACACGCTGCGGAACTTCACGCACTACGTCAAGCCGGGCGACCGGATGGTCAAGGTCAACACCAAGACCGACATGGCGGCGGTGCGCAACACCGAGCTGAAGACCGTGGTGCACCTCAACCAGTCCGAGCAGCCGCAGTCCGTGACGCTGGACCTTTCGGCGTTCGGCTCGGTGCGGCCGAACGCGTCCGTCCGGCCGATCGTGACGGACATGTTCGGTGCGCTGGTCAAGGGCGCCCCGGTGCGCGTGAAGGACCGCAAGGCAACGCTCAGCGTGCCCGCGCGGTCGGTCGTGACGTTCGACGTGTCGGGCGTCAGCGGTCTCGACCGGTCGGCCGCCCTGAACGGCACCTACCGGCTCACCGGCGCGCAGAGCGACAAGTCCCTCGCCCCGTCGGGCACCACGCTCGTCCAGCGCACGACGAACACCGGTGCGCAGGACCAGGTGTGGCGGCTGGAGCGGCGGACGGGCGGGTACGGCAACGACGTCGAGTTCTCCATCGTCAACGCCGCCACCAAGCAGCGAATCGCCGCTGTGGACGGTAACGCAACGTTGATCTCCACCGACAGTCCTGCCGCCAGGTGGGTGCTGTCGTCGACCGGGGACGGCAGCTGGACGTTCGTGAACGCCGTCACCGGATCGCTGCTCGACGTGGTCGGCGAGTCGCGTGAGGACGGTGCCAGAATCGGTTTGTACCACGCGACTTCCGGTGCGAACCAACGTTGGTCTGCTTTGTCGGTCAGGTAGTCGGGAGTGACGGTGGCACGCAAGCACTTGTTGGTGATGTTGGTTCTGCTCAGCGGAGCCTGCACGGCTGATCCGACCGCGCCGCCACCGTCATCCCGCACCCCGCTCAAACCGCCCACGCTCATCAACGAGGTGGTGCCGCCGCAGAACGTGATCACCGTCGTGCGAGACGTGATCGACGGCCGCACGATCGAGCTCGCCGACGGCTCGAAGGTCCGCATCGCCTCGCTGGCCCCTCCCGCACCCTGCTGGGCCGACGCCGCACTGGCGTTCGCCAGGAAGACCCTGCTGGCGAGCTCGGTCCGGTTCACCGGCCTGCAGCCCGGCGAGATCACCCTGGAGCTCGAGGACGGCACCGACTACGCCGTGCTGGCCGTGCAGGAGGGCGCGATGCGGCCGGAAGGCGTCGACGGCGGACCGCTGATCAGCGCCCAGTCCGAGGCGGCAGCGGCCAAGAAGGGCCTGTGGGGCCCGCCGTGCGACGGCTCGGGGACCTCGAAGCCCGCTCCACCGTCGTCGACGACAACGCCTCCCGCTGCTTCGCCGCCGGCACGTCCGGCGCCGACGACCACCCCGCCGCCACCGCCACCGCCGGCCAAGCCCTGCGCGGTCGCGTACCGCATCACCGGGCAGTGGCAGGGCGGTTTCCAGGCGAACGTGACCGTGCGCAACACCAGCACGAAGTCGACGAACGGCTGGTCGCTGCGCTGGACCTTCGCCAACGGCGAGTCCGTCAGGGACATGTGGAACGCCTCGCCGCGGCAGTACGGCGCGACGGTCACCGCGGTGAACGCCGACTACAACCCGCAGATCGCACCCGGTGGTTCGGTGCAGATCGGTTTCAACGGCAACTCGCGCGGTGCCAACTCGGCGCCTGGCGCGTTCACGTTCAACGGGGCGCAGTGCTCGGTCGAGTAGCACGGTCGTCGTCCCGGTCGCGGTAACGGCGCGGATAGGTCTGGACCACTTGGCTTCGGGTGTGCCTTAATCCGAGTGCGGGTTCGAGACCGTTCCTCCCTGCCACCCGGCGCGTCCCCGTCGCGCCGGAAAGGACGCCCCATGCCGAGAAGCTTCTTCAAGCGCGCCTGGAAAGCGTTTGCCGCCGGTGCCGCGGCAGGACTGGTCGCCGGCGCGGCGGCGGTCACGCCACCGGCCGAGGCCGCCGCCCCGTTCAAGGTCCTCGCCTTCTACAGCGAGGCCGCCGACCAGGCGCACCGCAGCTTCCAGCGGGAGGCGAACGTCTGGTTCCCGCAGCAGTCCGCCGCCAACGGCTTCACCTACACCGCGACCAAGGACTGGAACCTGCTGACGAGCATCACGCCGGGCCAGTACCAGGTCGTGATGTTCCTCGACGACAAGCCGCACACCCAGCAGCAGTACGAGGGCTTCAAGCGCTACCTGGACGCGGGTGGGGCGTTCTTCGGCTTCCACGTCTCCGGCTACTCCGACTCCGGTGACCAGGCCTACACCCGTTGGTACCACTACGACTTCCTGGGCTCGGGCCACCTCGCCGACAACAGCTGGGCGCCGACCGCCGAGACGTTGCGGATCGAGAACCACGGCAACCCGGCCACCGCGAACCTGCCGGACACCATCCTGTCCTCGGCCAGCGAGTGGTACGCGTGGGAGAAGAACATTCGGCAGAACCCGAACATCACCGTGCTCGCGGCGCTGGACCAGTCGACGTTCCCGGTCGGCGACAGCGCCGGTGAGATCTGGTACTCCGGCGACTACCCGATCATCTGGACCAACAAGAACTACAAGATGCTGTACGCGAACTTCGGCCACAACAAGATGAACTACGCGACCGACACCCCGTTGTCGTCGACGTTCGAGAGCGCGCAGCAGAACAAGCTGATCCTCGACGGCCTGCGCGGCCTCGGCGGTGGCACGAACGACCCCGGCGGCATCTCGCCGAACGTCTGGTACCCGGTGGTCAACAAGGCGAACGGAAAGTGCGTCGACGCGAGGGCCGCGGGCTCGGCCAACGGCACGGTGATCCAGCAGTACTCCTGCAACGGCACCACCGCGCAGCAGTTCCAGTTCCAGCCGACGACCGGCGGCTACACGCGGGTCAACAACCGCACCAACGCGACGCAGGTGCTCGACGTGTCCGGGGTGTCGCTCGCCGACAACGCGGGTGTGCAGCTGTGGGCGTACGGCGGCGGCAACAACCAGCAGTGGCAGGCGGAGTCCGAAGGCGGCGGCTACTACCACCTCGTCGCCCGGCACAGCGGCAAGTGCCTGACCGTCCCCGGCGGTTCGACGGCGGACGAGGTGCAACTGGTGCAGGCGGCGTGCAACGGCGGCGCGGCCCAGTCGTTCCGCATCGCGTGAGTGCTGTTGGTAGTAGAAAGGTGCCTGTTGATGTTGAGTTGGTGGTACTTGCAGACGCCATCAGGGCCAGGCATGGCTCAGACGGAGGGTGCGGTGGTGCCGCGCGCCAGGTAGCGGGCGGTGGGCGACCAGCGCGGCGTGACGAGGAGGCCGTCGATCCCCTCGAGCACCGACTCGGCCACGGACACGCCGAACTGGTGCACGTCGACGCTCATGGTGGTCAACGCGGGCGAGGCCAGCCGGCACAGCGTCGAGTCGTCCCACGCCACCAGGCTGAGCTGGTCCGGCACCACGACGCCGAGCGCGGTGGCCGCGGCGAGACCTGCCACGGCCATCACGTCGTTGTCGTAGAGGATCGCGGTGGGCGGTTCCGGCCGGGTCAGCAGCGCGGTGGTCAGCTTGGCGCCCGCCTCCTCCGAGTAGTCGCCTTCGACGATCACCGGGTCGACCCCGGCCGCCGCGCAGCCCGAGAGCAGCGCGGCGGTGCGGGCCTGGGTGTGTTGCAACGACGACGGACCGGTGACCCTGGCGATCCGGCGGTGACCCAGGTCGAGCAGGTGGCCGAGCGCCTCGGTGATCGGGCCGGCGTGGTCGGTGCGGACCGCGGGAAGGTGCGGATCGTCGCCGACGACCACGGTGGGCAGGGCCAGTTCGGCCAGCACGGCAGGACGTGGGTCGTCGGCCGCGGGGTTGACCATCACGATCGCGTCGACCAGGCCGCGTGCCGCCCAGCGACGGTACGCGGCGATCTCGGCCTCGTGGTCCCCGACCACGTGCAGCAGCACCGACAGGTCGCGTTCGGCGAGCCGTTCCTCGATCCCGGCGATGAACTCCATGAAGAACGGCTCGACACCCAGCAGCCGCGCGGGCCTGGCCAGCACGAGCCCGACCGCGCCGGTCAGCGAGTCGTGCATCAGGGCACCACGCCGAGATCGTTGGCACAGCGCAGGACCAGCGGATCGGTGAAGGCCATCGGGTCGACGGCGGCGTCCGTGCGGATGTGGAACACGCGGACCTCCCCGGCGAGCATCGGCACGAGCATGTCGTCCACCACCGCGTCCGGCGCGACCCGGTCGGCCAGGATCGCCACGTCCTGTGCGAACGACTTGGCGCGCACCTCGACCTCGTAGCCACCGCGCACCGCCTCGGCCTGGGCGGCCAGGGGAGCGGGGTGGTACGACAGCTCGGAGTCCGGGCGGAACGAGAAGATCGCGCGCGCGTCGGCGGTGGTCGCCACCATCACCTCCGCGTCGTCGTGCACCGGCTGTCGCAGCGCTTCGTCCAGGTGCACCACGAGGGTCGACCGCGGCGGCACCGTCCGGCGCAGTCTAGTCAGGTGCAGCGTGACGCCCCGGAACGTCTGCCGGTCCAGCGTGAGGTGCGCGTCCCACGGTTCGTCGTGGTCGTTCACCGCGATCAGCACCAGCGCGCCGTCGCGTGGCTGGAAGGTCAGCAGCCGCGGCGCGAACGCGTGCCGCAGGCCGTACCAGAGCGGCTTCAGGCGCTCCTCGCTGTCGATCGCGGCCCACGACGTGACCGGCCAGCAGTCGTTGAGCTGCCAGACGATCGCGCCGGCCGTGCGCGGCCACCACGAGCGGAAGTGCTCGATGCCGAAGCTGACCGCCCGCGCCTGGTTGAGCTGGGTCGCCCAGTGCCAGTCCGGGAATCGCTGCGGGACCGGAAGGTGGGCCGCCAGGCCGCGGTCGAGCTTGCCGTTGCCGTCCTCGGCCTTCTGGTGCGTCAGGAAGCTCGGTGACGCCGGGGTCAGCGGCTCGTCGTGGATCCAGCGGGTGAGGGTGGCCCACGCCGGCGGGCCCTGGAACCCGAACTCCGAGCAGAACCGCGGCACGTGGTCGCGGTAGTGCGTGTAGTCGATCTCGTTCCAGACCTGCCAGTCGTGCCGGGTGCCGTGGTTCTCGTCGTTCGGGTGCAGGCCCTCCACTGGGCTGTACGGGCTGCTGGGGCAGTAGAAGCGGGTCGGGTCGAGCTCCGCCACGATCCTCGGCAGCACCTCGTCGTAGTAGCCCAGGCCCCAGGTCCTGCCCTCGAGCTGCTCCGGCCAGTCCCAGTCGGCGAACCCCCAGAGGTTCTCGTTGCCGCCGTTCCAGAGCGCCAGCGAGGCGTGGGACATCAGCCGGACCACGTTCTCGCGCGCCTCGGCCTCCAGCTCGGCGCGCACCGGCTCTTCCTCCGGATACGCGGCGCACGCGAGCGGGAAGTCCTGCCACACCAGGACACCGCGTTCGTCGCACACGTCGTAGAAGTCGTCGGACTCGTAGATTCCGCCGCCCCACACCCGCAACAGGTTGATGTGCGCGCCCACGGCCTGGCCCACCCGCCGTGCCAGGCGTTCGCGCGTGATCCGGGTGAGGAAGTGGTCGTCGGGAATCCAGTTGGCGCCCTTCACGAAGAGGGGCGTGGAGTTCACCGCGATGGTGAACGGCGTGCCGATCTCGTCCGGTGTGGTGTCGACGGTGATCGTGCGGAACCCGATCCGCCGCTTCGCACCGTCCACAGTGGCCGATCCGCTGCGGAGCACGACGTCCAGGTCGTAGAGCGGCTGGTCGCCGTGCCCCGCGGGCCACCACAGGTCGACGTCCGGCACGTCGACGCGTGCGACGACGGTCTGCTGCCCTGCGGGGACGACGACGGTGTGCTCGCAGGAGCCCACGCTGATCTCCAGCGCCAGGTTCTCGCGCGGCGCCTCGGTCCACTCGACGTCGACGTGCAGCTCGACGTGCCCGGTGTGGTCAGGGGAGACCGTCACGACGGGGCGCACCTGAGCGAGCCGGGCGGTGTGCCAGCGTTCCAGCCGGACCGGCCGCCAGATGCCCGCGGTCTGCAGGTCCGGCCCCCAGTCCCAGCCGAAGCTGCACGCCATCTTGCGGATCATGTTGAACGGGTGCGTGTTGACGTGAGGCCGGCGGCCGAGACCGGCCTCGACCTTCTCGGCGTGCGCCAGGGCGGACGAGAACGTCACCGTGAGCTCGTTGCCGCCGTCGACGAGGAACCGCCGGGCGTCGAAGCGGTAGCCGCGGTGCATGTTCGCGGTGTGGCCGAGCAGATGCCCGTTGAGCTCGATCGCGGCCATCGTGTCCAGGCCGTCGAACACGAGGTCCACCCGATCGTCCGACGACACCGCCGCGGCCAGGAACGTGGTGCGGTAGCGCCAGTCCGCGCGGTGCATCCAGGTCAGCTCGGTCTCGGCCTGGTCCAGGAACGGGTCGGTGATCAGCCCGGACGACAGCAGGTCGAGGTGCGTGCTGCCGGGCACGGTCGCGGGCACGGTCCTGCCCCGGATGTTGTCCGGCACCTCGTTCGTCGTCGCGGTCAGCTGCCAGCCGTCGTGCAGGTACTGGCGGATCAAGACGGTCCTCCCGGGGAGAAGCGGGCTTCGGGGTCGGGTGCGGCGGCGGCCAGCCGGCGGGTGTAGGGATCCTGTGGACGGACCAGCACCTCGTCGCTGTCGCCGCGTTCGACGATCCGGCCCTGGTGCATCACCAGGACCTCGTCGGAGAAGTGCCGTGCGGTGGCCAGGTCGTGCGTGATGTAGAGGACGGCGAGGTTCTCCTCGCGTTGCAGGCGGGAGAGGAGTTTGAGGACTCCCAGCCGGATCGAGACGTCCAACATGGACACCGGCTCGTCCGCGATGATCACCTTGGCGCCGGGTGCGAGCGCGCGGGCGATGGCGACCCGTTGCCGCTGCCCGCCGGACAGCTCGTGCGGCCGCCTGTGCACGAAGTCCCCGGCCGGCGTGAGGCTCACGCGTTCCAGCAGTTGCGGCACCTCCGAGCGTGCACGTCCGTGCAGTCGCAGCGGCCGGGCGAGGTGGTGTTCGACCGTGTGGAACGGGTTGAGCGACGCGAACGGGTCCTGGAAGATCATCTGCACGTGGTCGCGGTAGCTCCGCCGCGGCACCGGTCTCCCGTCCGGCCCGGTCAGCACGATCTCCCCGGAGGTGGGACGGACCAGGTGGGCGATCATCCTGGCGATCGTCGACTTGCCGGAACCGGACGCGCCGACCAGCGCGACGGTCCGGCCCGCGGTGAGCGTGAACGAGACGTCGTCCACCGCGCGGGTCGATCCGAACGCCTTGGTCAGGCCGCGAACTTCCAGTGTGGTCATCGGATCAGCGCTCCTGGCTCGCCGGTGAGACTGGGGAACGACGCCAGCAGCTCGCGCGTGTACGGGTGCTGGGGCCGCAGGTACATCTCCTCGGCCGCGGCGTACTCGACGACCTCGCCGTCGCGCATCACCGCGATCCGGTCGCTCAGCTCCAGCAGCAACGGCAGGTCGTGCGTGATGAACACGACCGCGAACCCCAGCTCGTCGCGCAAACGCTTGATCTCGTTCAGGATCTCGCGCTGCACCAGGACATCGAGTGCGGTGGTGGGCTCGTCCATGATCATGACCTGCGGGTCGAGCAACAGCGCCATCGCGATCATCACCCGTTGCCGCATACCGCCGGACAGCTCGTGCGGGTACGCGCCGAGGCGGGCCGGGTCGACGCCGACGAGCCGGAGCACCTCCGCACACCGTGCCTCCCGGTCCGGAGTGGACATCGAGGGCCGGTGGGTGCGCAGGACGTCGTGCAGCTGCGCGCGGATCGGGGTGACCGGGTTCAGTGCGTTCATCGCGCCCTGGAACACCATGGAGAGCCGGGCCCAGCGGAACTCCCTGAGCTCCTCAGGCCCCAGCGCCAGCACGTCGACGTCCTCGAAGGTGACGGAGCCGGACGTGACCTCGGCCGGTGGCCGGTGCAGGCGGTTGATCGCGTAGGCGAGCGTGGTCTTGCCGCACCCGGATTCCCCGGCCAGACCGAGGATCTCGCCCCGCCGCAACGTCAGCGACACGTCCTTGACGGCGTGCACCGGCTTCTCACCCCGGTACACGACGTTGAGGTTCCTGACCGTCAGCACGGCGTCCGGTTCCGCGGGGACCACCTCACCTGTGGTGGCGACGACATCCCGTTCACGCCTGGTGCGATCGCGCAGCTTCGGGTTGATGATCTCGTCGATGCTGAAGTTGATGAGCGCGAGCGCACCACCGAACAGGGCGATGATCAGGCCCGGCGGCACGAACCACCACCACGCCTCGCGTTGCAGCGCGAAGCCGTTCTGGGCGTAGTAGAGCATCGTGCCGAGCGTCGACGAGTTGGCCGCGCCGAGCCCGAGGAACGACAGCCCTGCCTCGCTGAGGATCGCCAGGACGACCGCGAACACGAACTGGGAGGCCAGGATCGGCAACAGGTTCGGCAGGATCTCCACGCAGATCACCCGCCAGGTCTTCTCTCCGGACACCCGCGCCGCTGCCACGTAGTCCCTGGTGCGCAACGACAGCGTTTGCGCGCGCAGCACACGGGCAGCCGCGGCCCAGCCGGTGATCGCCAGCACCAGCGAGATCGTCGCCGTGCCGCGCTGGTCGGGAGGGACGAAACCGGCGATCACGATGACCAGCGGCAGGCCGGGGATCACCAGCATCACGTTGGAGAACAGCGAGAAGACCTCGTCCACCACGCCGCCCGCGTAGCTGCCGACAATGCCGAAGACACCGGACAGCACGGTCGCCATGATCCCGACGAGCAGGCCGATCTGCAGCGACCCGCGGGTGGAGTGGGCCAGCTGGGCCAGGATGTCCTGGCCGGTGACCGTGGTGCCCAGCAGGTGCTCGCCGCCGGGAGGGGTGAGCCCGATGTCCCTGATCGTGGCGGGATCGCCGGTGAGCAGCGGGCCGATCAGTCCGAACAGGACGATCGCACCGGCGAGGCCGAGTCCGGTGCCCAGCCTGGCGGACCAGCGCGGCAGGAGGCCTCGCCAGCGGTTGCGCGATCTCGGCACTTCCGGCGTGATCTCGGTGAGCGGACTGAGGTTGGTCATGACACCACGCTCCGATCCCTGGTCCGAGCGTCGATCAGGCCGTACAACAGGTCCACGACCAGGTTGGCGCCCAGCACCGCGATCGTGATCACCAGGAAGATCCCCTGCATCAGCGCGTAGTCGTTGTTCTGCACGGCCTGCAGCAGCTTCGACCCGATGCCGGGGTAGGAGAACACCAGCTCGGTGACGATCGACCCGGACACCACGAACCCGAGTGAGATCGCGAACCCGGCGACCGACGGCAGCACCGCGTTGCGCGCCGCATACCCGATCATGATCCGGCTGTCCCGCAGTCCCTTCGCCCTGGCGGTCAGCACGTAGTCCTCGGACATCGCCGAGACCATCATGTTGCGCATGCCCAGCAGCCACCCGCCGATCGACGAGATCACGATCGTCAGCGCGGGCAGGATGCCGTGGTAGATCGCCGAACCGAGGAACTCCCCGCTCCAGCCGGGATCGAGGACCACGTCGTAGCCGCCGTTGAGCGGGAACCAGCCCAGCCCGGTCGAGAGCAGCGCGACCAGGATGAGCGCCAGCCAGAAGTACGGCACCGCCGACAACACGGTGGTCGCGGGCACCAGGGCGTCGAGCCAGGTGCCGCGCTTCCAGCCGACGACGGCGCCGAGCCCGATCCCGAGCAGGAACGACAGCAGCGTCGAGAGACCGACCAGGACGACGGTCCACGGCAGCGACCCGGCGATCACGTCGGACACCTTCGCCGGGAACGCGCTGACCGACACACCCAGCTCGCCGCGCAGCAGGTTGCCCAGATAGCTGACGTATTCCTGGAGGAACGAGTCGCGCCCGCCGGTGCCCAGCAGCGTTTCGTAGGCCTGGCGGGCGGCGGGGTCGACGGTCCCGCCGCGTTGCTGGAGCTTGGCCATCAGGATGTCCACCGGGTTGCCCGGCAACATCCTGGGGATGACGAAGTTCAGCGTCACCGCCGCCCACAGGGCCGCCAGGTAGAAGGCGGCCTTGCGCACGTAGTAGTTCATCGTCACTTCCCGGCGGGCTTGAGCTTCATGTACACCTGGGAGGCGTCCGGCCGCTTCCACACCGCGGGGAACGCGTACAGGTCGTCCTTGCTGGGCCAGCCGGTGAACGCCTTGTCGTTGTACTCGCTCGGGACCCCGCCGGTCAGCACCGGGATGTACGGCATGAACTTCTCGAGCTCGACCTGGATGGCGTCGTAGTGCTGCTGCCGCGATGAGTCGCCGCGGTCGGTCTTCTTCAGCTCTGCCAGCGCCTTGTCCACGGTCGCGTTGCTGAACCGGGCGAAGTTCGGGGTGGCGGACTGCCCGACCGGCGCCGTGGTCGCGGTCGAGAAGAAGTAGCTGTAGGTGTAGTACGGGTCGGGCGCGGGACCCTGCTCCACCGAGTCGATCAGCAGCTCGTACTGGCCGCGGCCGCGCGCGTCGGCCCACTCGTTCCACGACAGCTGCTGCGGCGTGATCTTGATGCCGACCTTGAGCAGCTGCTGGGCGAGGGTCTCCAGCGCGGTGATGTAGTCCGTCCAGCCGGCGACCACCTTCACGCTCAACGCCAGCGGCTTGCCGTCCTTGGCGTAGATGCCGTCCGAACCCTTGGCGTACCCGGCGGAGGTGAGCAGCTGGTCGGCCTTGGCGGTGTCGGCGTTCATCGGCGCCATGCGATCGGTCAGCTTGCTCGAGATGAGCGACGCGTCGCGCGGCTGCAACGTGAAACCGGGCGACATCTCGCTGTTGACGTTCTGGAAGGCCAGCGAGTTGATCTGCGTGCGGTTCATGCCGTAGTAGATCGCCTTGCGCACGGCAGGATCGGTCTGCGCGCCCTGGCACCCGAGCTGCGCGTTGGAGCAGGTGAACAGCGAAACCTGGTTGAGCGGCAGGACGACGGCTTTGTATCCGGGGTAGTTCTTCTCGATGTCCTTGATGTCCGGGATCGGGCCGGTCTGCCAGTCGATGGACCCGGCCTTCAGCGCGTCCACCCCGGCCTGGTTGCCGGACAGCGACAGGTAGCGGATCTGCTTGACCGCGGGCTCGCCGCCCCAGTACTTGGGGTTCGCCTTGAGGGTGAACGACTGCGCCTTGAAGTCACCGAGCTGGAACGGGCCCGTGCCGACCGGGTTCTGGTTCACCTCGGTCGCCGGCGTCGGGTAGTTCTTCCAGATGTGCTCCGGCATGATCCAGAGCTGCCCCAGCACCTGCGGACCGTCCATGTAGGACGGTTCGGGGAACTTGATGGTGACGTGGGTGTCGTCGACGGCGGTGGTCGTGCCCTTGAAGCCGGTCTTGTTGACGGCGGGGGTCTTGGCGACCATGTCCAGCGTGAACTTCACGTCCTCGGCGGTGAACTTCTCGCCGTCGGACCAGGACACGTCGTCCCTGAGGGTGACCGACAGCTCGGTGCCGTCGGCATTCCACTTGTGCTCGGTGCCCAGCATGGGTTTGGGCGGCTGGTCCTTGGCGATGTTGTAGAAGAACAGCGGCTCGTAGATGGTGCCCGGCCCCTCGATCTGGGTGGGGGCGTACGGGTTGAAGTTGATCTGGAAGTCGCCGGCCTGGCCGGTGTAGACGACGAGGCTGTCCCGGGACTGACCGCCGCCACCGGATCCGGAACACGCCGCCGTGGCCGCGACGACCACCGCCAGACCGAGTGCGCAGAGCTGCTTGAGCATCGTTGATCCTCCCGTCGCTGGGTGGTTCGCGGCCGAGATTCTTCAGTTACTAAACAAAGAAAGTCAACGCCTCGGGATGGTTTACTGGTCATGACTTGTCGATGAGCAAAGTTCGTCGTTCGACGGAGGAATCCAGTGAGCGGACCGGCGCGGGTGACCCACGCCAGCACCAGGGCGGCCGTGCTGGACCTGATCCGCGCCGCCGGCATGATCAGCCGTGTCGGCCTGGTCAACGCCAGCGGCCTGACCGGCGGGACGATCTCCACCGTCGTGCGCGGCCTGATCGACGAGGGCCTGGTCGCCGAGACCGGGCACGCGGAGTCCACCGGCGGCAAACGCCGGGTCATGTTGCAGCTCAACCACTTCGCGCGCTACGCCGTCGGCGTGCACCTCGACGACGCGCGGATCACCTACGTGCTGACCAACCTCGGCGGCGCGGTGGTGGCCCGCATCTCGCGCGCGGGCGCCGGCACCGACGACCTGCCCGCCGTGGTCGCCAGGATGGCCCGCGAGGTCAGCGCGCTGATCGACAGCGTCGGTGTCGAACGGGATCGAATCCTCGGCCTCGGCCTGGTGTCGGCCCGCCCGTCCACGCACCTCGCGTTCGCCCAGGAGCTGGAACTGGCGACGGGACTGCCGGTGGTGCTGGACAACGACGCGACTGCGGCGGCGATCGGCGAGCACTGGTCCGGCGGCGTCGGGGCCACGTCGACGTTCGCCGCGCTCTACATGGGCACCGCCGTCGGCGCCGGGGTGGTGCTCGGCGGCACGACGCACCGCGGCCCGAGCGGCCACGCCGGCGAGATCGGCCACACGTGCCTGGACGTCGACGGACCGCGGTGCTCCTGCGGTGCGAGGGGATGCCTGGAGGTGCTGGCCGGCCCCGCCGCGGTCGTCGCGCAGGCGCGGGAGGACCGGGCACTGACCCGTGCGGCGGGACTGGTGGGTGGCCGGACCCGTGTCACGGCACCGGTCGCGGCGGACTTCGCGGCGATCAGCCGGGCGGCCCGGCAGGGGAACACGCGTGCGCTGACGCTGCTGGAGCGGTCCGCGCGGTACATCGCCGTGGCCGCCCGCTCGCTGGCGAACGTGCTGGATCTCGAAGTGGTGGTGCTGACCGGGCCCAGTTTCGCCATCGCGGGGTCGATCTACCTGCCGGTGTTGCGCGCGGAGCTGGACGGCGGGTTCATCGCCCGGTCGGCGCATCCGGTGTCCGTGCGGTTGTCGCCCTCGGCCGCGTCGGCACCGGCGATCGGGGCGGCGGCGATCGTGTTGCAGTCCGAGCTGGTGCCGCGGCGGACGGGGCTGCGGCTGCCGGATGATCTGGCCGCGGACGAGCCGCCGGTGTTCCAGCAGCTCGTCCGGTGACCGTTACGGGCAGACGTTCGACGTGCTGTTGTTCAGTGTGAGGTTGCGGAAGGTCGTGTTGGTGCCACAAGGACTTTCGCGCACCGCCGAGTTGGTCAACGTCAGGTTCTGGACGGTGATGTCGCTGTTGTTCGGGAACTCCGAGCGCGCGGCCAGCCGGATCTCCCCGCCACCGCTGACCGTGCCGCTCTGCGCCGCGAGGTTGACGTTGTGGCAGTTCTCGATCAGGACGGCGTTGTTGCCGGTGTTCGCGAGGTCGATCCGGTCGATGGTCAGCCCGCCGCTCTCCGACACGCAGAAGACGCCACGGCCGCCGCCGCGGGCTCGGACGGTGCCGACGCGGATGTTGGTCGGGTAGCCGGAGCCGATGCGGCCGTTGCGGTTGGCCGTGCGGAAGGCCGCGTAGCCGGTGCCCGCGCCGGCGTTCTCGGCGTCCACGGTGCCGACGGAGGCGTTGATGGTGTCGTTGAGCAGCAGGCCGGACTCGCCGACGTTGCGGGCTGTCACGGTGCCGATGGTGATGGTGTCGACGCCGTACGTTTCGACGGCGTGGCTGCTCGCGCCGGAGACGAAGACGTTGTCGATCCTGATGTTCCGGCTGCGCACGCTGGTGTTGCCGCGGTTGTCGACGCGCACGCCGAGGCCGCCGGACAGGCGCATGTCGATCTGGCCGAGGACGAGGTTGTCGACGTTGCGCATGAAGATCCCGTACAGCGGGCGGCCGGTGACGGTGAGGTAGCGCACCTCGACGTCGTGGGTGCCCCTGGAGTAGATCGGGGCCTGGTCGCCGGAACCCGTGCCGGTCACGTTGATCGTGCCGCAGACGTCGATGCCGGTGTAGCTGGGCAACGAGATGCGCGAACCCGCGCTGATCGCACCGCTGCCGCGCACCAGAACCCATTGCTTCGCCGTGCGTCCCGCGGTGAGGCTGCCGACCGCGGCCTGCACGGCGGACCGCATGTCGCCGCCGGTGTAGACGGTCCGGGTGCCGTTGCGGGCGGTCCACGTGCTGCCGCTCAGCACGGCCTCCGCGTTGAACGAGCGATCACCGCAGGCCAGGATCCCGGGTTCGGCGTGCGCCGCCGGAACGCCGCCGAGCATTGCCGACACGGCCACGATCGCGCCCACTCGCCACCTGGTGGAGAACATGCGAAATCTCCCTCGGAGAAGGAATGCAGGGGTTTCCTCACCAGGCACGTTATCGCTAACGTTCCGAAAGAAAAGGAATCGAAACGATTCGATTCGAATTCGAACGGTGAAAGCGGTCGAATGAAGTTCAGCAACGGGTACTGGCTCCTGCGCGACGGTGTGCAGGCTGCTCATCCGGTCGAGGTTCACGACATCACCCAGGCGGCGGGGGAGCTGGTGGTGCACGCGCCGACCCGCCCGATCCGCCGGCGTGGTGACCTGTTGCAGGGCCCGGTGGCGACGGTGCGGTTCTCCTCGCCGATGCCGGACGTGATCGGCGTGAGCCTGACGCACTTCGAGGGCGGGCGACCCAAACACCCCGAGTTCGCCCTCGGCGGGGGTGAACCCTACGTGCACCTCACCGACGAGACCCTGACCTCCGGTGCGCTGGAGGTCAGGGTCGGCCGCGACTGGCTGATCGAGTTCGTCGCGAACGGCGACGTGCTCACCTCCAGCTCCGCCAAGGGCATGGGCTTCATGACCCTGGACGGCAAGCACTACGTCCGTGACCGGCTCGGACTCGGCGTCGGTGAAGTGGTGTACGGCCTAGGCGAGCGCTTCGGACCGTTGGCCCGCAACGGCCAGGTGGTGGACATCTGGAACGCCGACGGTGGCACGAGCAGCGAGCAGGCCTACAAGAACGTGCCGTTCTACCTGACCAACGCGGGTTACGGCATCTTCGTCAACCATCCGGGGCACGTGTCGTTCGAGGTCGCTTCGGAGAAGGTGTCCTGCGTGCAGTTCAGCGTCGAGGGGCAGACGCTGGAGTACTTCGTGATCTACGGCCCCAGTCCCAAGGAGATCCTGCGCAAGTACACGTTGCTGACCGGACGCCCGACGATGCCGCCGTTGTGGTCGTTCGGCCTGTGGCTGTCCACGTCCTTCACGACGTCGTACGACGAGGAAACCGTCTCCGGCTTCATCGACGGCATGATCGAGCGCGACCTGCCCTTGAGCGTGTTCCACTTCGACTGCTTCTGGATGCGCGAGTACCACTGGTGCGACTTCGAGTGGGACCCGCGCATGTTCCCCGACCCGGAGGGCATGCTGGACCGGCTGAAGTCCAGGGACCTGCGGATCTCCGTGTGGATCAACCCCTATGTGGGACAACGGTCTCCGCTGTTCGCCGAGGGCCTCGAAGGCGGCTACCTGCTGCGCCGGCCGGACGGTGACGTGTGGCAGTGGGATCTGTGGCAGCCGGGCATGGCGCTGGTCGACTTCACCAACCCTGCCGCCCGCGAGTGGTACGCCTCCAAGCTGGAAGCCCTGCTCGACCAGGGCGTGGACTGCTTCAAGACCGACTTCGGCGAGCGGATCCCCACCGACGTCGTGTACTTCGACGGCTCCGATCCCGAGCGGATGCACAACTACTACGCCTATCTCTACAACAAGACGGTCTTCGAGGTGCTGCGCAAGAGGCGTGGTGACGGCGAAGCCGTGGTGTTCGCCCGTGCCGCCACCGCGGGGTCGCAGCAGTTCCCGGTGCACTGGGGCGGCGACTGCGAATCGACTTACGAGGCCATGGCAGAGAGCCTGCGCGGCGGGCTTTCCCTGGGACTGTCCGGTTTCGGCTACTGGAGCCATGACATCGGCGGCTTCGAGGGCACCCCGGACCCCGCCTTGTTCAAGCGGTGGATCGCGTTCGGCCTGCTGTCCTCGCACAGCCGTCTGCACGGCAGCTCGTCGTACCGGGTGCCGTGGCTGTTCGACGAGGAGTCCGTCGACGTGCTGCGGGTCTTCGCGAAGCTCAAGGCGCGGCTGATGCCGTACCTGCACCACGCGGCACTGCAGGCCGCCACCGAGGGAACGCCGATGATGCGGGCGATGGCGCTGGAGTTCCCGGACGATCCTGCGTGCACCCATCTCGAACGGCAGTACATGCTCGGCGACAGCTTGCTGGTGGCGCCGGTGTTCTCCGACAGCGGCAAGGTGTCGTTCTACGTGCCGGACGGCGTCTGGACCGACTTCTTCACCGGCGAACCGGTGGCCGGCGGCAGGTGGACAACGATGTCGTGCGACTTCCTCACCGTGCCGTTGCTGGTGCGGCCGAACACCGTGCTTCCGCTCGGTGCCGTCGACGACCGTCCGGACTACGACTACGCGGAGGGCGTCACGTTGCGGATCCATCAGCTCGACGACGGCGCCTCGCTCACCACCGAGGTCGCCGGCTCCACCTTCCTCACGCGTCGCGACGGCGACCGGATCGTCGTCGAGGCCGAGTCGCCGCCGTCGGTGTGGCAGATCCAGTTCCCAGGCGGAGAACCGATTCCGGGCACCGGCGGCACGCTCACCGTCGAGGACTGGTGAACGGTGGGTGGTCCAGCCGTGGCGACCGGACCACCATCCCTTCTCACTTGAGGTAGCTGGAAAGGGGAATTCGTTGGTCACTCAGTGCCTTCGCGACGACACCGGCGATCTGCCTCGCCCCGGCCGCCTCGAAGTGGGTGTGGTCGTTGCAGAAGAACGCGCCGACCGGGCCGCTGGTGTAGTCACCGTTGTTGGGGCACAGCTTGAGCGTGTTGTAGAGCGTGTAGCTCAGCTTGTGCAGGTCGATGACGGTCGCGCCGCCGGCCCGGCCCGCGTCGAACGTCTCGGTGAGGAAGCCGCGGGTGGCGACGGCCGTGCTGCCGCTGCACCTGATCGCCGAGACGCGCGTCAGGAAGATCGGCGTGACGCCGCGGTCCTTGGCGGCCTTGGCCATCAGGCCGAGGAATTCCTTGTACCGGGCGGAACCCACGTGTCGCGGACAGTTGCGGTCACCGTCGGTGCTCTTCACGTTGGACCTTCACGGCCGCGGCGCCGGCGGAGGCTTTGGCGGCGGGGACGCAGTCGGGTTGAGCTGCCGAGGCTGGAGCGGCACTGGAGATGAAGGGCAGGACGGCGAGCGCCACCATTGTCAGAACGCGACGCCTATTGTCCGAAAGGGAGCTGACGCATGTCTGTGCTCACCCAGTGATCATGACTCGCACGTGCTCGAGTGTCGGGTCGGGAAGCTCGTCGTACACCGCGAGAAAGAACCGCTCTGGCACGGGTGCGCGGCCAGTCGTGCGGCATGAGCGCGTGTTCGGCGCGGCACGCGGTGACCCGGTGGCGGCCGCGTTCGACAGTTATTCGACTCGAATATTGTCGAAATGAGCCGTTTCGGCTCCCCGTCCGTACCCCGGGTATGAGCCTCTACAAAGGACAGCCCCTCGCGCTGAAGGTCGCGGCGGGTGTGCTCGGCCTGGTCGCGGTGGGCGCGCTCGCCGTGGCGACCACGAGCAGCGGTGACTCCGCTCTGGCGGACGGGGCGGACAAGAGCTCCTTCGTCGACATCACGAAGGTCAAGCCCAACGTCAAGAAACCCAGACCGGAGAACGACGCGACAACCGGCACGTTCACGGTCGACTGCGGTCGCAACGAGAACGGGCACTTCAACCCGGACAACTTCATCGCGCAGCCCGGTGTCCGCAACGGTGCCCAGCACCTGCACGACTACGTCGGGAACCTGTCGACGAACGCGGACTCGAACAACAAGTCCCTGGAGGCGGCCGGAACCACCTGCAAGAACGGGGACAAGTCGGCCTACTTCTGGCCGGTGGTGCGCATCGACGACGACGATGAGGAGGCCGATGTCAAGGTCGTGAACTGCCCGGACGTCGCGAGCAAACTGCCCAAGGTGCCGAGCCAGGCGAAGGCCGAGGTCGACCGCAACCTGGCACTGCTCAAGACCCAGATCGACGAGGCGAACAAGCGCCTGGCCAAGAACGAGAACCCGCGCGATGCCAACTTCAACCAGAACGCGATCGTGGGACCGCTGAAGGACAAGCGGGTCGCCACCATCGACCGCATGGCCATCGCGATCGGCCGCAACGCGGAGCGGCCGCAGGGTCTCGAGAAGCTGGCACCGTGCAAGCTCGAGGGCGGCGACGGCGGCGGCGAGAACGAACTGCCCGGCAACGACGGCGACATCCAGCGCCCGGAGGCCGCCGAGCTCACGTTCCGCGGTTCGCCGGTCGGCAAGGTCGTCGCGATGCCCAAGTTCCTGCGCATCCTCTACGGCGACGCCAAGGTCACGGCCAACGGCACCAAGAACGCCCGCGACGGCTGGACCTGCAGCGGCTTCGAGGACAAGGTGCTGATCAACAAGTACCCGGTCTGCCCGCAGGGCTCGAAGGTCAAGCGGGTTCACGACTTCCCGAGCTGCTGGGACGGCAAGAACATCGACTCGGCCAAGCATCGCGAGCACATCGTCTTCCCGGATGCCAATGGCAGATGTCAGAAGGGCTTCAAGGCGGTTCCGCAGCTGCGGATCTCGCTGACCTACAACATTCCCCGCGACATCCAGCAGCGGGGCAAGTACGCGGTCGACTCGTTCCCCGAGGAGAAGCACAACCCGTTCTCGGACCACAACGACTTCGCCAACGTGATGTCGCAGCAGATCATGGACAGGCTCGTCAACTGCGTCAACACCGGCAAGAAGTGCCGCGAGTGAATTCGGTCGTTCATGTTCGACGATTCTCAAGTCGAAATCGTCGAAGCGTATCGATTTCCGGTTCGGTGTCTTGACGACCGCAAGGCGCCGTGCCATTTTTCGGAACATGTCGCGGTTACTCGTTGAAGTGTGGCCGATCCGGCGGTGGATCGGTGTGATGGTGGCCGCGGCAGCGGTCTTCGCTGGAGTGGCCGCGCCAGTGGCCGCTTCGGCGGAGGCCCGGGCCGCCGGCGCGATGGAGCAGGTCGCGGCGATGCAGCCGGGGTGGAACCTCGGCAACACGCTCGACTCGACCGGCGCCGACGAGACGTCGTGGGGCAACCCGCGCATCACGGAAGCCTTGCTGGACAACGTGAAGGCGAACGGCTTCCGCAGCGTTCGCCTTCCGGTCACGTGGAGTGCGCACCTCGCGCAGGACGGCACGATCGAAGCCGCGTACCTCAACCGCGTCAAGGAGGTCGTGCGTTGGACGTTGGCGCGCGACCTCTACGTCATGGTCAACATCCACCACGACTCGTGGCAGTGGATCAACGCCATGCCGGGGAACCGCGCCGGCGTGCTGAGCCGGCTCAACAAGGTCTGGACGCAGCTTTCCGCCGCGTTCAAGGACTTCGGGCCGAAGCTGACGCTGGAGAGCGTCAACGAGCCGCAGTTCACCGGTAGTTCGGGGCAGGCGCAGGAAATCCAGTTGCTGGGCGAGCTCAACGCGTCGTTCCGCGACATCGTGCGCCGGTCGGGCGGCAACAACACCAGCCGCCTGCTGATCCTGCCCACCCTGCACACCTCGGCCGATCAGCCGCTGGTCGACGCGCTGGCGACGCAGATGCGGGGCTTCGACGACCCGAACCTGGCCGCCACGGTGCACTACTACGGCTACTGGCCGTTCAGCGTGAACATCGCCGGCGGCACGCGGTTCGACGCCACCGCGCAGAACGACCTCACCGGCTACTTCGACCGCGTGTACAACGCGTTCGTCGCGAAGGGCGTCCCGGTGATCCTCGGCGAGTACGGGCTGCTCGGGTTCGACCGGCACACAGGGACCATCGAGCAGGGCGAGAAGCTGAAGTTCTTCGAGTACCTCGGCTACTACGCGCGTACCAAGAAGATCACCACGATGTTGTGGGACAACGGCCAGCACCTCGGTCGCACGTCGTTCCAGTGGAGCGATCCGCAGCTCTTCGCGCAGATCAGGTCGAGCTGGACGACCCGGTCCGGCACCGCGTTCACCGACCAGGTGTTCAGCGCCAAGTCGAGTGCGATCACCGCCAAGACGATCACCCTGAACCTCAACGGAACCTCGTTCTCGGGGCTGTGGCAGGGCAACACGGCACTGGTCAGCGGCCGGGACTACACCGTCGCGGGAGATCAGCTCACCCTGACCGCGGCGGCGTTGACGAGGCTGAGCGGATCGCGGCAGTACGGCACCAACGCGGTGCTGACCGCCCGCTTCTCCCGCGGTGTGCCGTGGAAGTTCAACCTGATCACCTATGACCGGCCGGTGCTGTCGAACGCAAGCGGCACAACGGCTTCGTTCGCGATCCCGACGGCCTTCCGCGGCGACCTGCTCGCCACGATGGAGGCGAAGTACGCCGACGGCACCAACGCCGGGCCGAACGACTGGACGTCCTTCAAGGAGTACGACCGCACGTTCGCGCCCGACTACTCGAGCGGTACCACGCTCCTGAGGCCTGATTTCCTCAACACGGTCAGGGACAACGCGCCGGTGACGCTCACGTTCCACTATTGGAGCGGTACCAAAGTCACTTACCACGTCACCAAGTCGGGCAGCGCCGTGACAGGAGCGATCGCATGATCCGCACAACGTTGGTGGTCCTCGTCGCCGCACTGCTCGGCGCGCCCGCGGTTCAGGCCGCGCCGGGTGTCCTCGACCAGGCGCACACCGCGGGCCGGGTCACGGCGCAGGGCCAGTTCAGCTGGCCCGGCGTCTACTTCGAGGGTCGGTTCCGGGGCACCGGCGTCGGGGTCTCGCTCAACGACGCGAACAGCTACTACGACGTGCAGATCGACGGCAGGACCGTGGCGACGCTGGTGAAGCCGGGCCGCACCACGCACTGGGTGCGCAACCTGAGCAACGCCGAGCACCGCGTCCGGCTCGTCAAGCGGTCGGAAAGTCCCTGGGCCGCAGCGGAGTTCGGCGGGTTCGTCGCCGCCTCCGGCGGTGCCGTGCTGACGAAGCCCGCGCGGCGGACCCGGCAGATCGAGTTCATCGGCGACTCGCTGACCGCGGGCTACGGGAACCTGTCCACCACGCGCGACTGCTCCACGAACGGCGGCGTCGACCGCAACACCAACTCCGACGTCAGCTTCGGCGCGCTGACCTCCCGCGCGTTGAACGCCGACTACCAGATCAACGCCTTCTCCGGCCGCGGCATGGTGCGCAACTACGGCGGCGGCGAGCCCGGCACCAGCTACCGCACCTACTACGACCGGGCGTTGCTGCACGTGAACGGCGACGTGTGGCAGAACCCCGGCACGTGGCGGCCGCAGCTGGTCGTGGTCGGCTTGGGCACCAACGACTTCTCCACCGCGCTCAAGCCGGGTGAGCAGTGGTCGACCCCGGAGAGCCTCGTGGCCGCGTACAAGTCGGCCTACCACGGGTTTCTCGACAAGCTGCGGGCCCGTTACGGTTCCGGCACGACGATCCTGGTGAGCCTCGGAGAGGCCTCCGGGACGTTCGCCGACGCCGTCCGGCAGGTCGCGCAGGAGCGGAACAACCGGGGTGACAGCCGCGTCCGCTACTGGAACTACGCTGACCCGGCACTGGACCGGCTCGGCTGCGACTGGCACTTCTCGCAGCACGACCACGGGCTGATCTCCGGGTTGCTGAACAACTACATCTCGAAGCTGGGGCTGGCCTGGTGACCGATTTTGGGTGAACGGAGTGTCGTGCGCGGACAGTGGCTTGTGGCGGTGTCGGCCGTCGGGGTGCTCGCGGTCGCGGGTGTGGTGATGTCGGACGGCGCGGTGGTGACCGGACGCGCCGTCGCGGTCGACCAGGCCGGCGTGGTCGGCCCGGCGGAACCGGCACTGCCGGCGCCCGAGACGACGGTGAGCACCAGCACGAGCCCTGCCGCCACCTCGTCGTCACCCGCGCCGCCGCCACCTGTCGCGGCCGCGGCCGACGCGCCGGTGGCCGGGAAGATCAAGCCCGGTGTCACCAGGAACGGCCCGGCGACCTTCTACGCCTCCGACGGCGGCGGCGCGTGCTCGTACGATCCCGGCCCCGACCCGTTGACGGTCGCGATGAACTGGTCCGACTTCGAGGACTCCAAGGCGTGTGGCGCCTACATTTCGGTGCGGGCCGCCAACGGCAAGAGCATCACGGTGCGGGTCACGAACCTCTGCCCGGCGCCGTGCCGGGTCGGCCAGCTGGACCTCAGCAGGGAGGCGTTCGCGCGGCTGGCGGACCCGAAGCAGGGGGAGATCCCGGTGACGTGGACCCTCGTGAGCCCGGCGCTGGAGAAGAAGATCTCCGTCCGCTACAAGACCGGCTCGTCCCAGTGGTGGTGCGGGATCCAGGCGATCGACCACCGCAACCCGGTGGCACGGCTGGAGGTCCAGGCGGGTGGGCAGTGGAAGGAGTTGCGGCGCATGGACTACAACTACTTCCTCTCCGAGAACGGCGCCGGCTGTGGCGGGGCCATCGCGATCACGGACATCTACGGCGAGCGCCTCGTCGTGAACGCCCTGCCCGTCAAACCAGAGGTGGTCCAGCCGACGAGCCTGCAGTTCGCCGCGCGCTGACGGGCAGTCGCACGGCGGGAAGGCTCCACGCCCGTCCCTGCCTGCGAAGCCTGTTCGACGGGTGAACGTTCGGGTGACCGGTCGCCGGAACGGCGTAGGGGTCTGAGGAATGCGCCACCGTGAGTGTTCATCTCCTCGTTGAGGTCGGCGCTCGGCGGGAGTGTGTGGCCGGCGCTCGACTCCGGCGCTCACCGAGCGTTCCCGGCGGGCGTGAGCCTGCCTGTCGAACGCGTTCGACAGTTCTTCTTCTTGCAGAGTCCTCCGCATAGAGTTCGGCGCCAGTCTGGGAGCGCTCCCAGAATGAGGAGGCAGGATGCGCAACAAAGGAGTTGCCGCCGGCGTCACGACGGCCGTGCTCGGGGTCGCCGCCGCCGTCGTGCTGGGCAACGCACAGGCGGCCGCGTCACCGTTCTACGTCGACCCCGGCACCAGCGCGGCCAAGTGGGTCGCGGCCAATCCCGGTGACTCGCGTGCCCCCGTGATCCGCGACCGCATCGCGAACGTGCCACAGGCGAGGTGGTTCACCACCACCAACACCAGCACGGTGCGAGGCGAGGTGGACGCCTTCGTGGGTGCCGCCGCCGCGGCGGGCAAGGTCCCGATCATGGTGGTCTACAACATCCCGAATCGCGACTGCGGCGGGGCGAGCGGCGGCGGCGCGCCCTCCCACAGCGCGTACCGGGCGTGGGTCGACCAGGTGGCAGCGGGGCTGGCGGGACGGCCGGCGGCGATCGTGCTGGAACCGGACGTGCTGCCGTTGATGACGAACTGCCAGAACGCCGGTCAGCAGGCGGAGACCACGGCGTCGATGGCGTACGCGGGCAAGCGGCTCAAGGCCGGGTCGGGTCAGGCCAAGGTGTACATCGACATCGGCCACTCGGCGTGGCTCGCGCCATCGGAGGCGGCCGCGCGGTTGCGTGCGGCGGACATCTCGAACAGCGCGGACGGCATCTCCACCAACGTGTCCAACTACCGCTGGACGTCCGACGAGGTGGCGTTCGCCAAGTCAGTGCTCAACGCGGTGGGCGACTCCCGGCTGCGTGCGGTGATCGACACGAGCCGCAACGGCAACGGTCCCGCCGGCAGCGAGTGGTGCGACCCGGCGGGGAGGGCGATCGGCACGCCCAGCACCGACCAGACCGGTGACGGCCAGATCGCCGCGTTCCTGTGGGTCAAGCTGCCCGGCGAGGCGGACGGCTGCATCGCCGGGGCGGGCCAGTTCGTGCCGCAACGCGCGTACGAACTGGCCAACGCCGGCAGGCCACCGTCGACCACAACCACCACTACCACCACGACAACGCCACCGGCACAGGGCGGTTGCAAGGCCACGCAGAAGGTGACCAGCAGCTGGTCGGGCGGCTACGGCGGCGAGATCGTCATCGAGAACCGGGCCGCGCCGATCAACGGCTGGAAGTTCACCTTCTCCGCGCCCGGCGTGACCGTGAGCCAGGGCTGGAACGGCACCTGGGCCGACCAGGGTGACGTCGTGGAGGTCAGCAACGCGGCCTGGAACGGCTCTGTCGGCACCGGCGGGACCGTCACCATCGGTTTCAACGCCACCTATGGCGGCGGCGCCCCGCCGTTCCTCTCACCGACGTTGAACGGGGTGGTCTGCGGCTGAGGGCTCAGCAGCCGATTCGGTTGGTGGCCAGTGCGATGTCGTCCATCCAGAGGTCGTACGAGCCCTCGTTCTGCTGGTAGAGCTGCCATCCGAACTTGACGGTGTCGAAGCGCGGGAACACGAAGTCCACCTGGTTCCCGCCGTGGCTGCGCGTCGACACGGTCAGATCCGGCTGAGGGACGCCGTCGAACCAGAGCTCGATCCGGTTGTCGGCGGCGTCCATCCGCCACTCGACGCACTGCCACACGTCCTCGCGCGACGGTGCCGACTCACGCCAGTTCGTCCAGTCGCCGGTCGGCCCGCCGTCGGCGCCGACGCCCCAGAACGCACCGTTCGCGGTGGGCGCGTACTGACCACCCAGCGGGCGCACGATCTCCGGACCCTGGCCGGTGGCCTCGATCAGGGTGTAGTGGGCCCAGTCGGGCTTGCGCGGGAAGGCGTCGGCCTTGATCCGCACCCGCCCGTAGAAGCTGTTGCCCGGCGCCGAGAAGTCCTCGACCCGGAGGAACGCACGGCCGTTGCGCTCGGTGTGCGCGCGGAGAACCCGTTGGCCGCGCGGGGCTTTCTCCACGGTGAGCGTGCCGTGGCTGGTGTCGACGCCCCACTTGAGGCTGGTGGCGCCGCCGGGCGGGACGGACTGGAAGTCCTCGCAGAACAGCATGTTCGGGCGGGCGCAGGAGGACGGAGGGTGGGCGACGGCGGCCGGTGCGGCGGCAGCGGTGAGGTGAAGTGCCAGTAGGACGGATAGCGCTTTCCGCAATGACATGACTGAAACCTAGAAGATCCTCCGATCGCCGGGCAACCCCCGCCGGGGCGGATGGATCCTGTTGTCGTTCAACGACTTTCGTGATCAGACGAAAGGGATTTCCGATGAGTCGTCGAGGCGAACGGGGAGCAGTTCGTGATGCGCGGGGTGAACCATCCGCACGTCTGGTACGAGTCGTGCTGGGCTGCACCCGACCCGGCCGAACCACGGGTGGGGGAGGGCTCTGTCGGTAGCAGGAAAGTGCCTGTTGATGTTGGACTGGTGGTACTTGCAGATGCCGGGGGAGCCAGCCACGGGGGATAGGCTGCCCGGCGTGGCGGGCCCGCGCAAACGTTCGGCGTTGATCGCCCGGCTGGTCAGCGACCAGCCGGGCGGCTCACAGGCCGCGATCCTCGACGAGCTGCGCCGGTGCCTGCTCGACGGCGACGTGCCACCGGGCACCGCGATTCCGCTCGACGAGGTCGCGCAGGTGTTCGGGGTGAGCCGCATCCCGGTGCGCGAGGCGCTCAAGACCCTGATCGGCGAGGGACTGGTCGAGCATCGGCCCAACCTCGGCTACCAGGTCGCCCGGCTGACGCCCCGCGAGCTGCACGAGTTGTACGTGGTGCGCGAGGTGCTGGAGGTGGCGGCGCTGACCGCCGCGGTCGCCCTGGCAGACGAGCGGGACGACCTCGAAGCGACCGAAACGCACGAGGCGCTCGGCCAGGCCATCGCGGCACACGACGTGCGCGGCTACCACCGCGACAGCAGGCGGTTCCACCTGGCGCTGGTCCGGCCGTGCGGGATGCACCGGCTGCTGGCGATGCTGGAGTCGGCGTGGAACACCACGGAACCGGTGCGGCCCATGGCCCACGTGTCCGACGGCGCGAAGGCCGAGATGCACCGCGACCACGAGGAGATGCTCACGGCGTTCCTCGCTCGGGACGCGGACAGGCTGGTCACCGCGGCGCGGGCGCACCACGGCCGGCTGCGGGCCTCACTCGCCGCGCTGCCCCGCCACACCGGGCTGTTCGTCGATCCCGACTGAGACCTCGATCGGCCGGGGCCGGGAAAGATATACGGTTCGCGTCACGACGGCGTAACACGGCGCAGCCAGGCTGCTCGCACCACATCCGAGGGTACGAGGAGTTGGTGATGACCGAGACAGTCCCCCGCCTGGCGACCGGCACCACGCCACAGTACGACCCACGCCTCACCAACGAGGATCTGGCGCCTCTCGAGAAGCAGACCTGGGGCTCCTACAACATCTTCGCCTTCTGGATGTCCGATGTGCACAGTGTCGGCGGGTACGTCACCGCGGGCAGCCTGTTCATGCTCGGTCTGTCCAGCTGGCAGGTCCTGCTGGCGCTGGTCGTCGGTATCGGCATCGTGAACGTCTTCTGCAACCTGGTCGCGAAACCGAGTCAGATGACAGGTGTGCCGTACCCGGTCATCTGCCGGGCGTCCTTCGGCGTGCTGGGAGCGAACGTGCCGGCGATCATCCGCGGGCTCATCGCGGTGGCCTGGTACGGAATCCAGACCTACCTGGCGTCCGCGGCGCTGAACGTGGTGCTGCTCAAGCTCTTCCCGGCGCTGATGCCGTACGCGGACGTGCAGCAGTACGGGTTCCTGGGGCTGCCGTTGCTCGGCTGGGGCTCGTTCGCCGTGCTGTGGGTCGTGCAGGCCGCGGTGTTCTGGACCGGCATGGAGACGATCCGGCGGTTCATCGACTTCTGCGGTCCCGCCGTGTACGTGGTGATGTTCCTGCTCACCGGCTACCTGATCTACCGGGCCGGCTGGGGCGCGATCGACCTGAGCCTCGGCGAGGTCCGCCACACCGGACTGGCCTCGATTCCCGTCATGCTCGGCGCGATCGCCCTCGTGGTGTCGTACTTCTCCGGCCCGATGCTGAACTTCGGCGACTTCTCCCGCTACGGCCGGTCGTTCGCCGCGGTCAGGCGGGGCAACCTGCTCGGCCTGCCGGTGAACTTCCTGGTGTTCTCGGTGCTGGTGGTCGTGACGACGTCGCTGACCCTGCCGGTGTTCGGCGAGCTCATCACCGACCCGGTGGCGACGGTCGCGCGCGTCGACAGCACGTTCGCCATCGTGCTGGGTGCGTTGACGTTCAGCGTCGCGACGATCGGGATCAACATCGTGGCGAACTTCATCTCACCCGCGTTCGACTTCTCGAACGTCAGTCCGCAACGGATCAGCTGGCGTGCGGGCGGCATGATTGCCGCGGTCGGGTCCGTGCTCATCACGCCGTGGAACCTCTACAACAGCCCCGAGGTCATCCACTACACGCTGGAGGTGCTCGGCGCGTTCATCGGCCCGCTGTTCGGCGTGCTGATCGCGGACTACTACCTGGTGCGCAAGCAGAAGGTGGTGGTGGACGACCTGTTCACCATGTCGCCGGACGGGCGCTACCACTACCGCAAGGGCTACAACCCGAAGGCGATCGCGGCCACGGCAGTCGGCGCGACCCTCGCGGTGGTCCCTGTTCTGGTGCCCGCGCTGGCACCCGCCGCGCAGTACAGCTGGTTCATCGGGATGGCCGTGGGCCTGGTGGTGTACACGCTCGCGTCCCGGCGGGCCGGATGATCGTCAAGGTCGTGAACCCCAACACCAGTCCGGACATGACCGCGTTGGTGGAACGGTCGGCCAAGGCCGTCGCGGCTGCCGGTACGACCGTGCGGGTGGTCAGCCCGGCGATGGGGCCCGAGTCGATCGAGAGCCACTACGACGAGGCGCTCAGCGTTCCGGGGTTGCTGGCGGAGATCGCCTCGGGTGAACGGTCCGGTGTGGACGGTTACGTCGTGGCGTGCTTCGGCGACCCGGGACTCGACGCCGCGCGGGAGCTGGCTCAGGGCCCTGTCGTCGGTGTCGCGGAAGCCGCCATGCGGACGGCCGCCTACCTGGGACGGGGTTTCACCGTGGTGACGACGCTGTCCCGCACCCGAGGCCGGGCGTGGGAGCTGGCCGAGCGCTACGGGATGCGCGGGCTGTGCCGGGGTGTCCACGCCTGCGACATCCCGGTGCTGGAGCTCGACCGCGATCCCGGCGCGCTGGACGTGGTCACGGCCGCGTGTGCCCGTGCCGTCGAGGAGGACGGCGCGGACGCGGTGGTGCTCGGCTGTGCGGGGATGACGGACTGGGCCGGGCTGATCGCGGCGGCGATCGGCGTGCCCGTGGTCGACGGTGTCCAGTCCGCCGTCCTCACCGTGCAGGCGCTGGTGGAGATGGGGCTGCGCACCGGCAAGCGGGACGAGTTCGCCGTCCCGCCGCCGAAGCGGTACACGGGGTTGTTGAGTGGTTTCGGTTCCTGACAGCGGATCTTCAGCTTCGGGGCCACACGATCGCGTTGGCTGGAATCTGGCCGGTGAGCCGGCGGAACGAGCCGGACGGCAGCACGCCCTGATCGCGCAGCGCGGTGGCGACGAGCCGGGCGACCTCGATCGCGCCGGTCGCCTGGAAGTGCGTGTTGTCCTCGACGCCATCGGGGTAGTTGGGATGCTGGCCGGCCTTCAGGTGCATGAAATACTTCTTCGTGCCCTCGACACCGGCGCGGTTGAACAGCGTCGTGCTGGACGCGGTGAGGTCCACCAGCGGCACGTCCTTGGCCGCCGCGAGCTGGCGCATCGCGGCCGGGTACGCGCCGTGGGTCGGGGAGATGGTGCCCGTGCTGGTGAAGCGGCGTCGTTCGACTGAGGTGACCAGGACCGGCTTCGCGCCCTTGGCCCGGCTCCTGTCGATGTACTGGGAGAGATAGGACTTGTAGGTCGTCGACGGCTCGGTGTAGCGGGCCGGGTCTTCCTTCTTCTCGTCGTTGTGCCCGAACGAGATCAGCAGGTAGTCGCCGCGCTTGATCCGGGACAGGATGCGATCGAGGCGGCCCAGGTCGATGAAGCTCTTCGAGCTGGCTCCTGACAGGGCCTCGTTCACCGCCACGGCGCCGGACGTGAGGAACACCGGCAGCGCCTGTCCCCAGCCGGTGCGAGGTGCCTGTGCGGACAAGTAGGTGGACGCGGTGGAGTCTCCGGCGACGAAGACGTGGACGGGGGTTGCCGCTGAGGCACTCGTACCGGTGACCGCCATCGTGGCCAGGAGAACGCCGATGACGGCTGTGTGTTTCAGGTGCACGGGTGGTTTCCCTTGGGGTCTGGTCACCGCGGGTTCCAGCCGTCGGTGCCCGCGAGGTACTTCTGCGGGGTGAAGGTGAGGGTGGTGCGGTACTGGGCGCTGCCGTCGGCCGCCACCGTGAGCGTGGCCGCGGGTCCGGCGGATGCGGGGGCCGCCGCACCGGTGCTCACCAGCGCGGCGACGGCCAAGGCGGCGGTACCCGCCACTCCCGGATTCATCGGTCCTCTTCCCTCACCTCTTGCGCAGGGGATGGGTAAGCGCTTTCCTTGACCGGGTGAGTATGGCGTTCCGGGGCGCGAAAATCGTGACAGGGCGGTGAGATCTGTTGATTCGACGTTCGAATCGATGGTCGAACAAATTCTGGGTGCTCATTCTCGGCTCCGTGGTCGCTGCCGGGCTGTGCACGGTCGAGGCCACGGCACGGGCTGAGCAGGTGCTGTCTGTCGGCAGGTCTGTCGACTTCACCGGCGGATGGCAGTTCGCGCTGGTCAACACCACTGGCGAGGACGCGCCGCAGCCCGGTGAGCACGATCCGGCGTGGCGGGAGACGCGGCTGCCGCACGACTGGAGCATCGGGCTCGACCCGGTGGAAGGTCCGCACACGGGCGCTGGAACCGGCTTTCTGCCGGGTGGTCTCGGCTGGTATCGAAAGGAATTCAGCTTGCCGTCTCGATTGGCGAGCAAGAAAGTGTCGATCGAGTTCGACGGCGTCTACATGGACTCCGAGGTGTATCTCAACGGCGTATTGCTGGGCCGCCATCCCTATGGCTACACCGGATTCGCCTACGACCTCGACGCACGCACCGACGGCACGCCGAACGTCCTCGCGGTCAAGGTGCGCAACCAGGTGCCCAGCAGCCGGTGGTACTCCGGCAGCGGCATCTACCGCGACGTCCGGCTGGTCGTGACCGAGCCCGCGCACGTCACGCGGCACGGCGTGCAGGTGTCGACGCCGGATCTGGCGACCACGATCAAGTCCGGTTTCGCGACGATGCGCGTGGCGACGACCGCCGTCGGCGAGAGCGGCACTCGAGCCGAGATCGTCTCGACGGTCAGGGATCCGCGTGGACGGGTCGTGGGCAGAGGTACGACACGCGCTCCGCTCGCGGCGGAACCGAGCACCACGACCACGGACATCAGGATCGCCAAGCCGGCGCTGTGGTCGGTGGACCAGCCGAACCTGTACACAGTGGACACCGAGATCCGGGTCGGCGGCAGGACCGTGGACACCGTGAGAACTCGTAGCGGCATCCGGTACTTCGCGTTCGACCCGGACAACGGGTTCTCCCTCAACGGCGCGGAGATGAAGCTCAAGGGCGTCAACCTCCACCACGACCTGGGCGCGCTCGGCTCGGCGGTCTCGTCCGACGCGATCGTCCGCCAGTTGCGGATCATGAAGAGCATGGGCGTGAACGCCGTGCGCACCTCGCACAACCCGCCCTCACCGCAGTTCATCAGGGCGTGCGAGGAACTGGGGATCCTGCTGCAGGTCGAGGCGTTCGACACCTGGCGGACGCCCAAGGTGAAGAACGACTACGGCCGGTTCTTCGACGCCAACAGCAGCGCCGACCTCCGCGAGATGGTGCACGCCTCCAAGAACTCGCCGTCCGTGGTGATGTGGTCCATAGGCAACGAGATCCCGGACTCGAGCTCCGCCGCGGGCCCGCCCATCGCGCGCCGGCTCATCGACGACGTCCGCGCCATCGACACCACCCGGCCGATCGTGATGGGCAGCGACCGGTACCGCCGGGTGCCCGCGATCGGCTCACCGCAGGACCAGATCCTGCAGATGCTCGACGGGCTGGGCCTGAACTACAACGACGCGTCCTCGATCGACCAGCTGCACGCCCGTTACCCCACCAAGTTCTTCTTCGAGGCCGAGTCGTCGTCCTCCACCTCGACCCGTGGCTACTACCAGGACCCGGAGCAGCTCAACACCGGCGAGAACTACACGCCCGGCAAGCGCAACACGTCCTCCTACGACAACAACCTGGAGACGTGGACCTACAGCGGTGAGTACGGGCTGAAGAAGGACCGCGACCGCAAGTGGTTCGCCGGGCAGTTCCTGTGGACCGGCATCGACTACATCGGTGAACCCACGCCGTACAACGTGTTCCCCGTGAAGTCGTCGTTCTTCGGCGCGGTCGACACGGCCGGGTTCCCGAAGGACTTCTACCACCTGTTTCGCAGCCAGTGGAGCAACGAACCGATGGTGCACCTGCTGCCGATGAACTGGACGAACCACAAGCCCGGCGAGCCGGTCTCGGTGTGGGCGTACAGCAACGCGGACACCGTCGAGCTGTACCTCAACGGCAAGTCGTTGGGGCAGCGGAAGTTCGACACGAAGACCACCGTCTCCGGTGCGAGGTACCTGGAGACCACCGAGGCGACCGGTGACGACAAGACCGTGACCACCGGCCCCTATCCCGGCAGCTACACCAGCCCGAACGGCAGCGCGGGCAAGCTGCACCTGACCTGGTCGGTGCCGTTCCAGCCGGGCCGGCTCGTCGCGGTGGCCAGGAAGGGCGGTGTCGAGGTCGCGCGGGACGAGGTCCGCACCGCGGGTGAGCCGCACGCGCTCCGGCTGACACCGGACCGCAGGGTGACGAAGGCGGACGGCAAATCGCTCACCTTCGTCACCGCCGAGGTCGTCGACCGCGCGGGCGTGGTCGTGCCGGACGCGGACGACCTGATCTCGTTCCAGATCCGCGGTGGCAGCCTGGCCGGTCTCGACAACGGCCGGCAGGAGAGCGCGGAGAACTACCAGGCGAGCTCGCGCACCGCGTTCAACGGCAAAGCGCTGGCCATGGTCCGATCAGGACAGTCGCCTGTGGTCTCGGTGACGGCACGGGCCGCTGGGCTGCGAACGGCGACGACGCTGGTCGCGGCGACCGGTGGGCGGCCGGGTAACGTCCAGGTCACCGCTGACCCGATACCCGCACCGCTGCCCGCACCGACGGCGGACGCGAGTTACTCGGGCGCCCCCGGCACGATCCCGGCCGCGATGCTCGACGGAAACACGTCGACGTACTGGTCGAACTACTACCTCAAGCGCCCCACGGGGTTGCTGCCCGCGGTGAGCCGGGCGCACGCGACGGACTGGGTGTCGCTGCCGGTTCCGGAAGGTTCGGCCGGCTCGGTGCAGGCCTCTTTCCTCACCGACGCGGCACACGCCCTGCCCACCTCGATCGCGGTGTCGTACTGGAACGGCGAGAAGTTCGTGCCGGTGCGCGACGCGAAGATCGACTGGGGCGGCTCCGCGAGCATCACCTTCGCCCCGGTGCGCACCGACCGCCTCCGCCTGGACCTCACCAGCTCGGCACCGGGGACCAATCACGGGTTCCTCGGCATTTCGCAAGCCTCGGTTGGACGTTAGGAGCGTCATGTTCCGCATAGCTCTGGCTGTAGCTGTCTTACTAGGCCTGGTGGTCACACCACAGGCCTCCGCGGCCTCGCTCGTCGAGGTCACGAACTTCGGCCCCAACCCCAGCAACCTCCGCCTGCACGTCTACAAACCGGACCGTGTCGCGGCCCGTCCCGGCATCCTGCTGGCGGTGCACTACTGCACCGGCTCTGGCCCGGACTTCCACAACGGCGCGGAGTTCGGGCGGCTGGCCGACCAGTACGGGTTCGTGATCGTCTATCCGTCGGTCACCCGTGCCGACAAGTGCTTCGACGTCTCCTCGCCGCAAGCGCTTCGCCGCGACGGTGGCAGCGACCCGGTCGGGATGATCTCGATGGTCCGGTGGGCGTTGCGGACGTACGGGGGAGACCCGGCCCGAGTGTTCGTCACGGGTGTCTCGTCCGGTGCCATGTCGACCAACGTCATGGTCGCGAACTACCCGGACGTCTTCCAGGCAGGAGCCGCGTTCGCCGGCGTGCCGGACGGCTGCTTCGCGACGAACAACGGCTCCACCTGGAACACCGAATGCGCCAACGGCCGGGTGCTCAAGTCGCCGCAGCAGTGGGGCGACATCGCGCGGTCGGCGTTCCCCGGTTACAACGGCAAACGGCCGCGCATGCAGCTCTGGCACGGCACCGCTGACGACGTGCTGCGCTACCCGAACTTCGGCGAGGAAGTGGACCAGTGGACCAACGTCCACCGGTTGTCGACCACGCCGACGTCCACCGACTACCCGCAGGCGAACTGGACCCGCCGCCGGTACGGCGACAAGGTCGAGTCGATCTCGCTGCAGAACGTCGGGCACAACCTGATGGCGTCCGGGATGGCGTTGCGCGCCATCCAGTTCTTCGGCCTGGACCGCCGATAGGACGCGTCGCGGCCGGTCAGACGGACACCCCGTCGAGCTGGAACGTCTGCACCTGGCCGGCCGCGAACGGAACCTGGAGGAGCTTGCCGTTCAGGCGGACGTCGGTGCGCTGGGCGTACCGGTCGCCGCCGGTGGTCGTCGAGGTGGACCACCTGGTGATCAACCCGGAGGGCAGCACGCCGAACCTGGCCAGGTCGAAGGTGATCGTCTGCGCCGAGGTGGCGGTGTTGACGGCCACGAGCACGAGCCGCCGGGCGGCGGGATCGTAGGCCACGGCAGCGTTTCCGGTGGACGCGGAGATGATCCGCATACCGGGCCGGATGTGCCGGGTGAACTGCGCGAGCACGTAGAGCTTGTTCTGGACGGCGCCCGCCTGCAGCGTGTTCTGGTCGTAGGCGATCAACGCCCACGCCGGGGTCGGGTCCATCACCTGCCAGTAGCAGTACGCCGTCGGGTGCAGCCAGCGCCAGTCCAGGCACAGGTTGCTCGCCATCGAGAGTCCGGTGCCGTCCTTGTCGCCGTACTCGGAGTTCCAGAGCAGTTTGCCCGCGGCCTTCGCGTCGGTGTACAGCAGGTCGCGGCGTCCGCCGGAACCCTGGTAGCCGTGCACGTTGATCTGGTTGACGACGGACTTCGTGGTGGCGTCGAAGGAGTTCCACGTGCTGCGCGCGGCGTCGTAGCTGGTCTCGTCGGACGCGGAGATGCGAGTGCCGGACAGACCGCGGTTGTTCAGCTCCTCGCGCAGGTACTGCAGCACGGTCCGTTGCAGGGACGGATCGAAGTGGCAGCCTTCCTGCTTCCCGGTGGCGGACCAGTAGTCCGACGCGGGCTCGTTGAACGGGTCCACCGTGCGGAAGGCGACACCCCAGCGGTCACGGAACTGCCGCGTGACCTCGGCCAGGTACGAGGCGTGGGTGCGGTAGTTCCACGACTGCAGGTTGTTGCTGTTCGCGTTGGCCGCGCCGGACGGGTTGTGGTTGAGGCACATCCACCACGCTGGCGAGTTGGCGAAGAGCTCCGTGACCGCGCCGCGGGCCACGGATTTGACCAGTGCCGCGCGTTGTTTCGCGTCCGCACCCCACTGCCACGAGCCGGGATCGGTGTTGCGCCAGTCCTGCCAGAACGTCTCGATCTGCTTGAAACGCGGGATGTTCGGTGAGGCGACCATGGTCTGGCCGTCCACGGAGTTCCAGCTGCACGCGCCGAGGTTGTAGCGGGCGATGTTCATGCCCAGTCCGGGGAGCACCGTCCCGTTGTAGGTGACGGACTTCGTGGTGAACCACAGGTCCGCGAAGTCGTCGCGGTCGCCGAATACGTTGGCCCACCACGCGAGTGATGTGCCCCAGCCCTCCCACGTGCCGTAGTTCGTGCCGGGGTCGATGGTGATCGTCTGATCAGCACTGGCGTCCACTCCCAGTGCTGTTGCCGCGATGGCGGCGGCCGTGCCGGACAACACTGTCCTGCGGGTGACCATGGTTTCTCCTAGGGCTTTGGCAGGGTGATCCTCGTATCGAGTCCATCGCTCCACCGCAGCACGATCTCGTTGTCGTGCGCGACGAATAGCGGGTTGGCGACGGCGCCGCAGTCGCGGTCCAGGCGCACGGCTCCGGCGAGCACGTCTCCACGTGCGACGGGACTGGTCGTGGCCAGCCAGGGGACCGTCACGTACTTGCCCAGCGGTGACGTACCGGTGCTGGTGTGCACGCCTGCTTGGTCGAACCCGCGCAGGGCGCACAACGAAGAACGCAGCCGCGCGCCGGTGACGGCGATCTCGGGCCTCGCCGCGGTCTCCACCCGCGGCCGGGTGCCGGCGGCGACGGGCCACCCGGACAGCCGCAGCCGGGCGTCCGTCTCCCCGTCCACCCGCACGATCCGGATCTCCAGCCCGCTGCGCACGACCGAGACCACCAACACCGGCGGTCCCTCGACGATCTCGCCGGCGCGGCCGGAACCGTGGTCGGGTGAGTCGTCCGCGGCGGTGCCGACCCAGCGTACGGGCCCCTGCGATGCTCCGGCCACGACACCGCCCGGCAGTTCCTCGGTGAACAACGTCCGGAAGCCCGCGCGGTGGCTGGTGGCGCCGTCGCGGTCGATCAGCACCACCGAGTTGTCCGTGGCGCACGGCATCGTCGCGGTGGAGTAGCCCAGCTTCGCGTACCAGTGGGAGTCCGAACGCTGGTCGCCGGGCAGCGCGTGATCCGTACCGTGGTTGACCGTCGTGACGATGCCGTCGGCACGGCGAGCCGACACCAGCCAGCCGGGTGCGGCGATGACGCGGGTGAAGTCCGCAGTCTCCACCGGCAACGGCCGCTCGGCCTCCGTCCACACGGGATGATCGGCGGGCAGAGCCAGTCCCAGCATCCCCTTGGCGGCCCAGTACGGGGATCCCGGCCCGGAGTATGCCTGGCGGATCGCGGGCCAGCCACCGTGCCAGCCCAGGCGCAGCAGCCCGTCCGGTTCGAGCGCGCCGTGGTCGACGAAGTACCGCAGTACCCCGGACGCCGAGCGCCGCAGCAGGCCGGGCTCCGGTCCCGGCACGCCGGTCATCGCGGCGACCCAGAACGGCGCCGCGGCGGCGAACCGGTAGGTGAGGCTGCGGCCCTGCATCAACGGCGACCCGTCGGCGCCGAGCAGCGCGACCGCGTCCCGCAGGTACCGGGCCAGGTCGTCCGACCAGGTTCGCCGCACCTCCTGCGGGCACAGGGAGTCCGGGACGTCGAACAGGTGCGTCCAGAGCAACGGGTACAGGTGCAGCGCCCAGCCGGTGTAGTGGTCGAACGCGCGTTCCTCGCCGTCGCTGAGCCATCCGCCCTCGCGCCGGAACGACGCGTGCAGAGCGAGGTCGTGCTCGACGTCCTCCGCGGACCAGGGACCGCCGACCTCACGCAGGAACGACTCCACGACGATGCGGAACCACACCCAGTTGATCGGCGGGTAGGGCTGACCGACCACGGTGCCGAGCCAGGCCACGACGCGGTCCCGCACGCTGTCGTCGAGGTGGTCCCACAGCCACGGCCTGGTCAGCTGGAGCACCAGTGCGATCGACGCCGCCTCGACCTTGGCCTGGCCCAGCTGGTCCGGTCGTGGCCAGGCTTCCGGCGAGTGCGGGTCGGTGCCGGCGGACAGGCCCCAGGCGTACCGCTCCAGCAGGGCTGGATCACCGCCGCCCGCGACCCGGAACCCGGCGAGCAGGAACGTGCGCGCGAACCCTTCCAGCCCGTCGGAGACAGGACCGTAGTTGCTCGGCTCGCCGGGCAGGTCGATCCGCGCGCACCGCGGGGACCAGTAGCTGTCGACGGCGGCCAGCATCTGGTCGGCCACCGCCTCCCAGTGGGCGCGGGTCCAGCCCGTGTGCGGGGAGAGGAACCGGTTCTCGGGTGGCAGCGTGATCATGCCTGCACCGCCGTCCGCCCTGTCCCTGATGGCGTCTGCAAGTACCACCAACTCGACATCAACAGGCACTTTTCTACTACCAACAAGGCGTTCCGGGCTCGAGCGCTCATGCCTGCACCGCCAGCCCGTGCCGGGTGACCGGTTCGAGCGGCGGCTGCCCGGACACGTAACGCTCCAGCTCGTCGAGCGCGGCCGCGGCCATGAGCCTGGTCTCCGAACCCAGCGACCCGGCGACGTGCGGGGTGAGCACGACGTTGGGCAGGTCGTACAGCCGCGACCAGGCGGGGAGCGGCTCGGGATCGGTCACGTCCAGCACGGCGTGCAGACGTCCGTGCGCACAGGCCTCCTCCAGCGCCGCGGTGTCCACAAGGGACCCTCGTGCGGTGTTGACGAGCGTGGCGTGCTCGGGCAGCGCGGCCAGTTCGGCCGCGCCGATCAGGTGGTGGGTCTCCGGCAGCGCGGGTGCGTGCAGGCTCAGCACGTCGGCCTGGGGGAGTGCTTCGGCGAGCGTCACGACCTCGGCGCCGGCCTCCCGCACCAGCACCGGGTCGACGACCGGGTCGACCACGAGCAACCGGCCCGCGTGCAGCCTCCGCAGGAGCTCCACCACCCGCCTGCCGACCCGCGAGAACCCGACCAGCACGATCGTGCGGCCCAGTCCGGACAGCTCGCCGCGCTGCTCGCGGTAGGCCCAGTCCTCGCGGAACCGGCGTGCGTCGGCGGCCAGGAACGGCACCTTCTTGAACGCCCACAGGATCGCCGCCACGGTGTACTGCGCGACCGGTTCGGCGTTGACGTGCGCGGCCGTCGTGACGAGGACGTCACGGTCGAACACCGCTTCACCGACGTGCGACCGCACGCTGCCCGCCGCGTGCAGTGCGGCGCGCAGCCCAGGCGCCGCCGCCAGCACGCCGGCGTCGATCGGCGGACAGCCCCACGAGGTGATCAGCACCTCCACGGACGCGAGCCGCCTGCGGACCGCGGGCGACGAGAAGTCGTGCGTCACCAAGGGATCGCCGAGCCTCGCCAGCCTGCTCAGCCGCTCCAGCTCGCGCGGGCCGAACTGCAGGTCGGCAACGTCCTGGCTCATGGCGAGCAGGACCTCCGGCCGGTGTGCGGTCACTTGACACTCCCTGCGGCCAGACCCTTGCGCCACTGCCGGTTGAGCACCAGGAACGCGACCACCAGCGGCAGCACCGCGAGCAGCGAGCCGGTGATCACCAGCGGCGTGTACTGCGGGAACTGGGTCTGCCGGGTGCTCCACTGGAACAGCCCCAGGCTGACCGGGAAGAGCTTCGGGTCGGTGAGCAGCACCAGCGGCAGGAAGAAGTTGTTCCAGATCCCGATGAACTGGAACAGCAGCACGGTCACCACACCGGGACGCATCATCGGCAGCGCCACGGTGAAGAACGTGCGCAGCTGGCCGGCCCCGTCGACCCGCGCGGCCTCGAGCACCTCGTCCGGCACCGACGCGTCGGCGTACACCCTGGCGAGGTAGACGCCGAACGGGTTGGTGAGCAACGGGATGAAGACCGCCCAGAACGTGTCCACGATCCGCAGTTCCGAGGCGAGCAGGTACATCGGCAGCGCCAGCACGGTCGTGGGCACGAGCACACCGGTCAGCGTCAGCGCGAACAGCAGCCGCCTGCCGGGGAAGCTCGTCTTGGCGATGGCGTACCCGCAGGCCGCGCAGATCAGCGCTCCGAGCACGGCTCCGCCGCCCGCGTACAGCACTGAGTTGAGCAGCCAGTGCCAGAAGATCCCGTTCTCCTGCGTGAACAACGCCTTCACGTTGGCCCACAGGTTCCACTCGCCGAACGAGAACGCGCCGGTGGTGGAGAAGTCGCCGAGCGACTTGGTCGCCGAGGTGACGAGCCACACCAGCGGCAGCAGGCTGTACAGCGCGGCGATGACCAGGATCAGGTGCACCGCGGGGATGGAGACCCAGCGCGACCTGCGGTCCACCAGGGACGTGCTCACCGCGACCTCCTCGTCGAGAAGCGCATGACGACGGCGGACAGCAGCGCGCAGATCACCGCGAGCAGCACCGACGCCGCCGCGGCGCGACCGTTGTCACCGGCCACGAACGCGGCCTCGTAGATGTACATGCTGGGTGACCAGGTGCTGGTCACGGAGCCGGTGAAGCCCTTGAGCACCATGGGTTCGGTGAACACCTGCAACGACCCGATGACGGTGAACACCGCCGCCACGAAGATCGTCGGCCGGATCACCGGGATCTTGATCGACCACGCGGTGCGGAACCCGCCGGCGCCGTCGGCCCGCGCCGCCTCCACGATCTCCTTCGGGACGGCCTGCAGGGCGGTGTAGAAGATGATCATGTTGTAACCGACCCACTGCCAGGTCGCGATGTTGGCGATGGACGGCAGCAAAGCGCTGTCGCTCAACGGGTCGACGCCCAGCACGTTCTTGATCGGACCGATCGTGGGGCTGTAGAGGTAGGCCCAGATCAGGCCGCCGATGACCACCGGCACCGCGTACGGCACGAACACCGCTAGCGACCACATCTGCCGCAGCCGCACGACGCCGGAGTCCAGCAGCAGCGCCAGGACGAGCGAGCCGATCAGCATGCTCGGGATGTGGATCAACGCGAACAACGCGACGTTGCCCAGGCTCGCGTGGAACGCGGAGTCCACGATCACCGACAGGTAGTTGCCCAGCCAGACGAACACGCTCTCGGGACCGGAGAAACCCAGCCCCTGCAGGCGTTCGGTGAACAGGCTGAGGTACAGCGCGTACAGCACCGGCACCAGCACGGTGGTCACGAGCAGGACCGCGAACGGCACCGCCAGCACGAGTCCCGCGAAGTCCTTCTTGCGGGCGCGATCGGTCACCGGCACGCGGTCGCCCGGCGATTCCAGCACGGATGTGCGCTCGGGCGCGAGAACGCTCATGCCGATTTCCCTTCCCGCACCGAGAGTCCCCTGGCGCGCATGTCGGCCACGGCGTGCTGCTGGACCTTCCGCATCGCGTCAGGCAGCGTCGTGCCGCCGCTGCGGACCTGCCCGAAGGAGTCCGAGATGGTCGAGAACAACCGCAGGGCGTTCGGGCCCCACGTCCATTCCGGCACTCGCTTCGCCGCCTCGTCGAGCACGTCGTAGACCGGGTCGCCGAGGAAGAAGCCACCCTTGTACGCCTGTCGCGCGACGGCGCGGTTGGGCAGGTGCGCGGGGAACGGCGTGCTGAACGTACTGCCGATCTTCGGCACCTCGGGGTTCGTGCTGAGCCAGCGCAGGAACTTCATGGCGGCCTCCGGCTCCTTGCTCTCCGCCGAGACGCCGAACGCCGTGCCGCCCTGGATCCCGTTGGCCGGCTTGCCGTCCCAGGTCGGCATGGTCGCCACGGCCCAGCGCCCGGTGTCCTTCGGGATGGACCGGTTGAGCGTGCCGACGCTCCACGACGCGCCGAGCACGCCCCACAGCTTGGCGTCGTGGACACCGGCGATCCAGTCCTGCGAGCCGTAGACGAGCCCGGCGACCTGATTGCCGGAGATCATCGACTGCCAGTAGGACGCGGTGCGCAGCGTGCCCTCACCGGCGATGTCGACCGCCCAGGTGTCGCCCTGCGCGGTCCACCACGGATCGCCTGCCTGCCAGGACATGCCCGCGAAGAACGAGCCGTCGTTGAGCTGGAACGAGCAGATGCGTGCCTGCGCGTCGATCTGCTTGACGGTCGCGGCCGCCGCGCGGAACTCGTCCCACGTGCGCGGCAACGAGATGCCGTGCTGCTCGAACAAGTCCTTGCGGTAGTAGAAGACCATCGGCGCGAGGTCCATCGGCACGCCCCACGTCCTGCCGTCGGGCCGCACCCCGCGCCACGCCGCCGGGGAGTACTGACTCTCCAGGTCGGCCATGTCCGCGGTGAGGTCGCGCAACCCTCCGGTGAGCAGGATCTGCGGCAGACCCTGGTACTCGACGTGCAGGACGTCCGGCGCGTTGTGGGCCCTGATGGCGTTGGTCTGCTGGGCGTAGCCGCCGGACAGACCCGCCGCGATCACCCTCAGTTCGACGAACACGTCCCGTTGCGTGGCGTTGAACGCGGCGACGTACTTGTCCATGCCGGTCAGCCACGACCAGATGGTGACCGGGGTGGCGCCCGGTGGTGCGGCGGTGGCGGTGCAGCCGCCGGCGAGACCCGCCGCGCCCAGGGCGGCGGTGGCGCGCAGGAACCCGCGGCGGGAGACGCCGAGGCTCTGCAGCGCTGGGGAAAGCTCCATTGCTGACCCTCCTGCTGAGTGACGTGGCACACCTCACCTCGTGGCACACTCAGTGGTCAACGAAACGATCAGAAACGCTCGGAACCGATCAGAAGCGAAGAGATGAACCAGAAGTTGGCTGCTCAGCGGCATGAGCTGATCCTGAGAGCCGTCCGGACGCACGGCACGGTCCGATTGCAGGAACTGGCGGACCTGCTCGGCGCGTCGGCGGTGACGGTGCGCCGGGACGTGACCGCGCTCGCCGACCGCGGCCTCGTGGCACGCGTGCACGGCGGGATCACCATGCCGAAGCACACCGAGCCCTTCCCGCGCGGACCGCAGTCGGTGGTGGGCCCGGCGCCGGCGCACCCGTTGGTGGGCATGGTCGCGCCTTCGGTGGAGTACTACTGGCCGGCGGTGATCCAGGGCGCGCAGACCGCCGTCGCCGCGGCGGGCGGGCGGCTGGTCCTGCGCGCGTCCAGCTACGACGCCGCCGAGGACCGTCGCCGGGTGCACGAACTGCTCGACCGCGGCGTGCAGACCCTGCTGGTCGCACCGAGCACGAGCGGCCGCGCCGGCGTGGAACTGCTGCGCTGGCTCGGCGCGCAGACCGTGCCGGTCGTGCTGGTCGAACGGCTTCCGCCGCCGGAGCTGCCCACGATCGCACTGGACGCTGCGGTGACCGACCACGCGATCGGTGCCGGACTCGCCGTGCGGCACCTGGCCACGCTCGGCCACAGCCGCATCGGCCTCGTCACCTCCCGGCAGAGCCCGCACAGCGACGCCATCCGCACCGGGTGGACGACGGCCGTGTCGTCGCTGGAGCTGCCGTTCCACGGCGTCCCCGTGCTCGACGTGCCGCCCTACGGCTCTCCACAGTGGACACGCGCGGTCGACGAGGTGATCGACGAATGCCTGACCGCGGACGTGCACGCCGTGCTCGTGCACGCCGACCGCGAGGCGATCGGCCTGCTCGAGCGCGCCCGTGACCGCGGCATCCAGGTGCCTGACGATCTCGCCGTCGTGTCGTACGACGACGAGGTGGCGGCGGCGTCCGATCCGCCGCTGACGGCCGTGCGACCGCAGAAACATCGGCTCGGCGCGCTCGCCGCCCAGCTCGCGCTCGCCAGGCTGGCCGACCCGCTGGACCGGCCGGTGCACCGGGTCGTGCTGTGGCCGACGCTGACGGTGCGGGAGTCGTGCGGAACCGCGCACAGCGCCGTGTGACGGTCGTTCGTCCACTCCAGGTAGGACGGACGATCGTCCTGCGGGCCGATGCCCGGTGCGGCCGAACGGACCTAATGTCGTTGTCATGTCACATCAGCTGGTGCAGGCACTGTCCGATCAGAACATCAGGTTGCTGGAGGGCGGCGGCCTCGTGCTCGCCCTGCTCGGTGCCGTCGCCCTCCTGGTGTTCTGGATCGCCGCGCTGATCAGCGTGCTGGGCGCCCCGATCGGGTGTGGCGCCAAGATCCTCTGGCTGCTCGTCGTGTTCGCGTTGCCGTTCCTGGGCAGCGTGCTGTGGTTCGTCGCCGGGCGCCGCACGGCCGGGGTCTCCTGAAGCACGGAGCTCACGGCGCGATTCGGTAGGTGACCAGCGCTCGGGCGGGCACGGTCGCGGTGAACGTGCCGCCGGAGATGCGGACCGGGGACTGGGCCGTGGTGTTGCCGGTGGTGCTGGTCAGGTATGGGGTCGCGGAACCGGCCGAGATCCCGCTGTTCTTGAGCGCGTACGAGACGGAACTGGCGCTGGTGCCGGTGTTGAGCGCGACGACGGCGAGAGAACCGTCGGTGTTGCGGAATGCGGACAGCCGCAAGGTGCCGTTCGAGGTCGTCGCGCCGACCCTGGTCGCGTCGGGCCGGATGAACCGGCTGTAGTTCGCCAGCGCCCACAACCGCTTGGACACGTGGTAGCCGTCGCCGTCCATCTGGATCAGGCCTCGGGTGGCGCCGACCGAAGCGCCGTACCAGTACACGTAACCGTTGGCGTTGCCGGTGGTGAGTGCGGTGTGCACGGCGTTGGCGATGGTGAAGCCGTCGTAACCGCTGCCGTCGTCCCAGTTCTCGTTCCACGTCGTGCCGTTCGGCGACCACTCCGACATCCACGTGTGCTTCGAGGTCGGCAGCGGGCCGGTGATCGGGGACGCGTAGGTGTGGCCGGCGTGCGTGGCGACGATGCGGCGTGCCGTCGCGTCGGCCTCGATCGCCTTGCTGTAGGTGGCTTGCTGGTCCCAGCCGAACGAGTCGCAGCAGGCGACCTTCATGCCGGTCGCGATCGGCCCGAGGACCTTGGTGAACTCCACCGCCTGGGCCGGGGTGAACCGCATCGACGAGTAGGTGGCGGTGTAGTCGGGTTCGTTGGTGAACCCGATGTCGGTGATCCTGATGCCTTCCTGGGCGTAGAACTTCGCGTACTGCACCAGGTAGTTCGCGTAGGCGCGGCGCCAGTCACCGCTCGCGCAGGACGCGCCGGACAGGCCGCAGAGACTGCCGCCGTTGGCTTCGTCACCGTTGGTCTTCATGTAACCAGGGGCGCTCCACGCGTTGGCGTAGAAGCGGTTCACCCCGTACGCCTTGGCCTGCTGGGAGAGCCACACCTGGCTCTCGTCGTCGCGGTCCCAGACGTAGCGCGGGGTCGCGTTGGGGCCGCCGGGGTCCGTCGGCTGGATCGAGTTGGCCGCGGTCGATCCGATGCCCAGTCTCAGGATCGACATGCCCGCGCCGGAACCGCGCGACAGCAGCAGGTCGAGGATCTCCCGCTGTTTCGGCGCGGACAGGCCCTGCGAACCGTGCATGATCTCGGCACGGCCGAACGCCTCGGAGAATCCGAAACCGTCTATCTGCTGGTGTTTGCGGGCGACGTCGACGGTCGCCGTGGTGGCCGCGGCCGGAGCGACGAGCGAGCCGAGGAAGAGCAGTGCTGAGACAGCTACCGCTGGGATCATTCGTCCAGAATGCGGTAACCCTTGCGGTACGGGCAATCCCGGGCAGATCTTCGACTCGAATTCGACCGGTTCAGCCGACGGTCAGCTCGTAAGTCGTTTCCTGGTGGTAGATCTCGCCGGGACGCAGCACGGTGCTCGGGAAGTCCGGGCGGTTCGGCGAGTCGGGGAAGTGCTGTGCCTCCACCGCGAAACCCGCACCGCGGTGGTACGGACGGCCGCTCGTGCCGACCAGCGCGTCGGTGAGGAAGTTGCCGGAGTAGAACTGCAGGCCCGGTTCGGTAGTCCACGTCGTGAGCGTCCGGCCGGAGCTCGGGTCGTGGGCCCGCGCCGCGAACGAACCGGGGTCCAGCACCCAGTTGTGGTCGTACCCGCGGGCGATCCCGAGCTGGGGATCGGGCGTGCCGATGCGGGCACCGATCGGGGTGGCTTCGCGGAAGTCGAACGGGGTGCCGCCCACCGGGACCGGATCGCCCTGGGGGATCAGCTTCTCGTCGACCGCGAGGAACGACGCGGCGCGGATCGTCAGCAGGTGGTCGTGGACGTCGCCGGAGCCTTCGCCGGCGAGGTTCCAGTACGTGTGGTTGGTCAGGTTCAGCACGGTCGGCGCGTCGGTTTCCGCGCGGTAGCTGATGGTCAGCCGGTTCCGTGAGTCGAGGAAGTACGTCACCTCGGTCGTCACGCGGCCGGGAAAGCCCTGGTCACCGTCCGGGCTGACATGGCTGAGCCGCACACCGGCGCCGTCCTCGCCGGTGAACGTGTCCGCCTGCCAGACGTGCGTGTCGAACCCCGAGACGCCGCCGTGCAGGCAGTTGCCGTTCTCGTTGGCGGACACGCGGTAGGTCGAGCCGTCGAGGTTGAACGTCGCGCCGCCGATCCGGTTGGCGTAGCGGCCGATCAGGGCGCCGAAGAACACCCTGCCCGCGTCCGGCCGGTTGTTGGCCGCGTAGCCCTCGAGGTCGGAGAACCCGAGCACCACGTTGGCCGGGGTGCCGTGCCGGTCCGGCGCGTCGATCGACTGGACCACACCGCCGAGGTCGAGCACCCTGACGGTGATCCCGCCCGGATTGGCCAGCACGTACCGGTGCACGTCGGTGTCACCGATCCTGCCGAAGTGTTCAATGCCGACCGTGGGGATGGCGGTGCCGGATCGCTGCATCCCGCCATGTTAGCGCTAACAGTCGATCTCGAACTCCGGCGAGAGGGCGCGATCGAAACCGACGTGCCGGCGAGGTCCGATCAGCGTCGCGCTCACCGCCGCGTGGACGTCCGCGCTCGACCTCCCGATCTGCAGTTCGACGTCGCCCGGATCGATCTGACGATGACCCGACCGGCCGGTGTAGGCGGTGAGGTCCGCGTGCAGAACGACGGTGACCACGCGGGTCTGGCCCGGCGCGAGATCGGTCTTGACCGCGCCGATCAGCTGCTGGACCGGCCGGGCGACCTCGGCCACCGGGTCGTGCAGGTAGACCTGGACGACCTCGGTGGTGGCGATCTCCGTGTCGTTGCGCAGGACCGCGACCACCCGGCACACGCCGTCGGTAGGCCATTCCCGTGCCTCGATGCCCGCGGTGACCCAGGTGACGGGGGCGTAGGACAGGCCGTGACCGAACGGGAACAGCGGCGTCGGGTCGACGGTGCTGACCTCGCTGCGGGCACCGAGCGGGGCGGTGAGGTAGGTCGACGGCTGACTGGCACCGGCGCCGGGGAAGCTGATCGGGAGCCGTCCGGACGGGTTGATCCGTCCACTGAGGACGCCCGCCAGTGCGGTCGCGCCTTCCTCGCCGGGGTAGAAACCGCACACGACCGCGGCGAGCCGCTCGATCTGCCGGGACAGCTCGTACGGCCTGCCGGACAACAACACCAGGACGACCGGCGTGCCGGTGGCGAGCAGGGCTTCCAGCAGTTCTTCCTGCCGGCCTGGCAACCTGAGGTCCGCGGCGTCGCAGCCCTCGCCGGAGGTGCCGCCGCCGAACAGACCTGCCTGGTCACCGAGCACCGCGACGCACACCTCCGCGTGCCGGGCGGCTTCGACGGCGTCGGCGATCTCCTCGTCGGTACCTCCGAGCACCGGGCAGCCCAGCGCGAACGTGACGTCGTGATCGGCGCGCAGGAGGTCCAGCACCGTCGGGACGTCGATGCCCATCGGCACGTCCGGGTGGTGCACACCGACGTGCAACGGGAACGAGTAACAACCCATCATCGCGCCGGCGTCGTCGGCCCGCGGCCCGACCACGGCGACGCGCCGTTCGCCGGTCAACGGCAGCACGCCGTCGTTGTGCAGCAGAACGATCGAGCGTTCGGCGACCTCGCGGGCCAGTGCGCGGGACTCGTCGTCGTCGAGCTCCAGATCCGGCGAAGGGTCGGGGGAGTAGCCGGGGTCGAGCAGCCCGAGCTCGCACTTCTGCCGCAGCACGCGTTCCAGCGCCCGGTCCACCAGCGCGATGTCGACGCGACCGGACTCGAGCCCCGCCAGCAGCGGCTCGCCGTAACAGTCCACAGTGGGCAGTTCCACGTCGATGCCCGCGGTCAGCGCCTGCGTGGCCGCGTCCTCGCGGTCGGCCGCGACGGAGTGCAGCATGTACAGGAACGGCACCGCGAAGTAGTCGGCGACCACGGTTCCGGTGAAGCCGTACTCGTCGCGCAGCAGAGCGGTCAGCATCGAGGCGTCCGCGGCGACCGGAACGCCGTCGTTGTCGGCGTAGGAGTTCATGACCGACCGGGCGCCCGCGCGCAGGGCCATCTCGAACGGAGGCAGGATCACGTCCGCGAGTTCACGCGGACCGATCGACACCGGCGCGAGGTTGCGGCCCGCACGGGAAGCCGAGTAGCCGGCGAAGTGCTTGAGCGTGGCCACCACACCCGCGGATTCCAGACCGGCGACGTACGCGGCGCCGATCGTGCCGACGAGGTGCGGATCCTCGCCGATGGTCTCCTCGATCCGGCCCCACCGCAGGTCGCGTGCGACGTCGAGGACCGGGGCGAGCCCCTGGTGCACGCCGAGCCGCCGCATCGAGGTGCCGATGCGGAAAGCCATGCGCCGCACCAGATCCGGTTCGAAGGTGGCGCCCCAGCACAGCGGAGACGGGTACGCCGTCGCCTGCCACGCGGCCAGGCCGGTGAGGCATTCCTCGTGGACCATCGCCGGGATGCCGAACCGGTTGCCGGCGACGATCTTGCGCTGGGTCCGTGCCAGGCTGTGCGCCCCCACCTCGGGCGCGATCGGCCGGGTGCCGAACACGCGGGTGAGCTGGCCGATCCCGTACTGGGACAGCTCGTCGAGGTCCGGCGGCACCACGAAGTCGTGCTGGTGCGGCGCCATCTCGCCGCCGGAGTCGATGCCGACCCAGACACCGTGCAGCTGGGCGATCTTCTCGCGCGGGGTCATCCGCGCCATGAGGTCGCGCACGCGCTGGGCGGGGGACAGCCGGGCGTCGCGCCAGCCCGACGTGGCCTCGGTGCTCACGAGAGCCGCCTGGTCGAGTGGCGGATCACGAGGTCGGTGCCGAGCGTGATGTGGGTTTCGTCCGGGTCCTCGCGGTTGATCAGCCGCACCAGCAACGTGACCGCGCGGCGGCCCATCTCGCGGATCGGCTGCTGCACCGTGGTGAGCGCCGGTGTGCACATGACCGACTCCGGGATGTTGTCGAAGCCGATGACGGAAAGATCTTCCGGTACCCGCAGGCCCAGTTCCACCGCCGTTTCGATGGCGGCGATGGCGGAGATGTCGTTGGCGGCGAACACCGCTGTGGGCCGGTTCGGCCCGATCAGCAGGTCGCGCGTCGACCTGGCGGCGACGTCGTAGTCGTAGTCACCGCGCCGGATCAGGCTGCCGTCGACCGGGACACCCGCGGCGACCAGCGCGCGCCGGTAGCCCGTTTCCCTTTGCTGGGCCGACTTCAGGTCCTCGCGGCCGGTGAGCAGCGCGATCCGGCGGTGGCCCAGTTCGAGCAGGTGCTCGGTCGCGAGCTGCCCGCCGCGCAGGTTGTCGGAGTCGATGGTGGGCAACGGGGAACGCCCGGTGTGCGGATCGACCGCGACGACCGGCGTGCCCGGCAGGCCCTCGAGGTCGACCGCGGGCGTGACCAGCACGGCGCCGTCGACGAGGGTGCCGCTCAGCCTGGTGAGGTAGCGCTGTTCCCAGCCCTGCGGATCACCGGTGCGCCCGCCGGCCGAGTACACGACGAGTTCGAAACCGGTACCGCGAATGGCGTCCGCCGCACCCTTGAGCAGTTCGGTGCTGAACGGCTCTATGTCCGCGACGAGGATCCCGATCACGTTCGTCCGGTGGTTGCGCAGGCTCTGCGCTACCAGGCTCGCCTCGTAGCCGAGTTCCTTGATCACTGCCGTCACCCGCGCGAACGTCTCCGCGGAGACGCCGTAGCGCTGGTTGAGGACCTTGGACACGGTGGCGACCGAGACGTTCGCGTGGGCCGCGACGTCGCGGATGGTGATGCGAGAACGTGGGGGCACCGGGACAGGCTAGCCGTGTAAAACGTTATCGACAACGATTGACATCGCGGATTCGAGGGTGGACGCTCACTGGCGTCTTACGCATCGTCACACCCAGTCCAACTCGGCCGGCGTCGTCAGGAGTGGACCCATGCGTTCTGCAAGAAGGCTTTCGCTCGTCCTGGTGGCGCTTCTCCTGGCTGCCTGCACCAGCTCGGGGGGAGAGGCCAGCGGGCCGGCGACGCTGACCTGGTGGCACAACCGGACCACCGAGCCGATGAAGTCGATGTGGCAGCAGATCGCCGACGACTACCACAAGGCTCACCAGGACGTCTCGTTCACGGTCGAGCCGATCCAGAACGAGCAGTTCCAGACCAAGGTGCCGCTGGCGCTGCAGTCGACCACGCCGCCGGACCTCTTCCAGCAGTGGGGAGGCGGCGCGCTCGCCGACCAGATCCGCTCCGGCAAGATCGCCGAGATCGCCCAGGCCTCGCTCGGCGAGTACGGCAAGGGCTGGCAGGTCGGCGGCAAGCAGTACGGCCTGCCGTACCAGATGCACGCGGTCGGTTTCTGGTACCGCAAGGACCTCTTCACGCAGGCAGGCGTCACCAGCCCGCCGTCCACATTGGACGAACTCAACACCGCGGTGACCAAGCTGAGGGCGGCAGGACTCGTGCCGATCGCGATCGGCGGCAAGGACCGCTGGCCGGACGCGTTCTACTGGGGCTACTTCGCCGTCCGCCAGTGCTCGATCGACGCGCTGAAGAACGCCGTGGCCAAGACCGAGCTCACTGACCCGTGCTTCACCAAGGCGGGCGAGAACCTCAAGGCGTTCCTGGACACCAAACCGTTCCAGGACGGGTTCGTCGGGACGCCGGCTCAGCAGGGGGCCGGCAGCTCGGCGGGTCTGCTCGCGAACGGCAAGGCCGCCATGGAACTGCAGGGCGACTGGGACCCGGACGTGATGGTCGCGCTGACCGAGGACAAGGCCCTCGACTCGAAGCTCGGCTGGTTCCCGTTCCCCTCGGTGCCGGGCGGGCAGGGCGACCCGAGCGTGCTGCTCGGCGGCGGTGACGGGTTCTCCTGCACCACCCGCGTTGCCAAGGCGTGCGAAGGCTTCCTGCAGCACCTCGTCAGCGACGAAGTGCAGAAGAAGCTGGCCGCGACCGGATCGGGCCTGCCCGTGACACCCGCAGCGGTGGCGTCGCTGAAGACCGAGACGCACAAGACGATCGCTGAGCACATGGCGAAGGCGAAGCATCTGCAGTTCTACTTCGACACCGCGTTCCCGACCAACGTCGGGCAGGCGCTCAACGACGCCATCGCGAACTTCTTCGCCGGGCAGGGAAGCCCGGAGACGATCGTGCAGTCGGTGAGCAAAGCGGCCACCGGGAACAAGTGATGAGCGCCGCGACCGACACGCGGCCCGAGACCGCCCCCGCGCCGCTCGCGCCCGCGGCCGGGGGCACCTACCGCCGCTCACGGCTGCGCACCCACCTCGAACTCGCGCTGCTGCTCGGACCGGGACTGGTGCTGTTCGCCGGGTTCGTGCTAGTGCCGATCGGCGTGGCCGGTTTCTACAGCCTCTACTCGTGGAACGGTTTCGGCCCGCTCACGGAGTTCATCGGCCTGCGCAACTACACCGACGCGCTGACCGGTGACGTGTTCCAGGGCGCGATCGGGCACAACCTGATCATCGCGACGCTGTCGATCGTGGTGCAGCTGCCGTTGAGCATCGGCCTCGCCCTGCTGCTCAACCGGAAGCTGCGCGGCCGGACGATCCTGCGGATGGTGGTCTTTGCGCCGTACGTGCTGTCCGAGGCGGTCACCGCGGTGATCTGGCTGCTGATGCTGCAACCGGGCGGGTTCATCGACGAGCTGTTGCGCGGCGTCGGCCTCGGCTGGCTCGTCCAGCAGTGGCTCGCTGATCCTAAGATCGTGCTCTACTCGCTGTTCGTCGTGATCACCTGGAAGTACATCGGGTTCGGCGTGATCCTGCTGCTCGCGGGCCTGCAGGGCGTTCCGGTCGAGCTGCGCGAGGCCGCCGCGCTGGACGGCGCGTCCAACTGGCAGATCACCCGCAACGTCGTGCTGCCGTTGCTGGGCCCGACGATCCGGATCTGGATCTTCCTGTCGGTGATCGGGTCGCTGCAGCTGTTCGACCTGGTCTGGATCATGACACTGGGCGGTCCGGCCAACGCGTCCACCACGATGGCGACCTACCTGGTGGACCACGGTTTCAAGCGGTACGAGTTCGGGTTCGGCAGCGCGGTCGCGGTGATCCTCTTCATCATCTGCTTCCTGTTCGCGTTGCTGTACCAGCGGTTCGCGTTGCGCCGAGACACCGAAGGAGCTATCGGGTGATGCGTCGCAACGCCGCCGGGTACATCGCCGCGTTCGCCGTCATCGGCGTGACAGTGGTGCCACTGCTGTTCGTGCTGCTGGGCGGGTTCCGCACGACCGCGCAGATCAACACCTCACCGGCGGGGTTACCCGGTCCGTGGGTGTGGGACAACTACGCCGCCGTGCTCGGCTCGCTGCAGTTCTGGCGGCTGCTGGGCAACAGCGCGCTGATCGCGGTGATCGCGACGGTGCTGGCGGTCGGACTCGGCGCGATGGCCGCGTTCGCGTTGTCCCGCTACGTCTTCAAGGGCCGCGAGGCGGTCTACACGCTGTTCACGTTAGGTCTGTTGTTCCCCATCGGCGTCGCCACGCTGCCGCTGTACCTGTGGCTGCGCCAGCTGGGGTTGCTGGAGAATCCGCTGGGGGTCGCGATCCCCGAGGCCGCGTTCTCGCTGCCTGTCACGATCGTGATCCTGCGCCCGTTCATGCGGGCGATCCCCCGCGAACTCGAGGACGCGGCGCTGCTCGACGGCGCGGCCAAGCTCGGGTTCTTCTGGCGGATCCTGCTGCCGCTGTCCCGTCCCGCGCTGATCACGGTGTCCGTGCTCGCGTTCGTCACCAGTTGGAACTTCTACCTGCTGCCGCTGCTCGTGTTCAACGACTCCGCCCACTTCACGCTGCCGCTGGGCGTAGCGATGTTCCAGTCGGAGCACACCCAGGACACCGCGAGAGTTCTTGCCTTCACCGCGTTGTCCATGCTTCCGGCGCTCGCGTTCTTCGTACTCGCCGAACGACGAATGGTCGGCGGGCTCACCGGTTCGGTGAAAGGATGAGGGATGATCGCTCGATTAGCGGTGGCAGTGGCGGCTTTGTTGCTGGTGCCGGTGGTACCGGCCTCAGCAGCGGGGCCGTTGAAGGACATCACGTCGAGGTACGTGGGCAGCGCGGTGGCGGCCCAACACCTCAACAGCGAGGCTGACTACCGGTCCGTGCTGACGCGCGAGTTCGACAGCGTGACGCCGGAGAACGAGATGAAGTGGGCGGTGGTCGAACCGAACCGCAACCAGTTCAACTGGTCCGGTGCGGACGCGATCGTGAACTACGCGCGGCAGAACGGGAAGTCGGTGCGCGGGCACACGCTGGTGTGGCACAGCCAGTACCCGGGCTGGTTGAACAACCTCGGCTCCGGTGAGCTGCGCAGCGTTGTCCAGCAGCACATCAACACGGAGATGGGCCGGTACCGCGGCCGGATCCGCGCGTGGGACGTCGTCAACGAGATGTTCAACGAGGACGGCTCGCGCCGGCAGTCGATCTTCCAGCAGCGGATGGGCGACAGCTACGTGGCCGACGCGTTCCGGTGGGCTCGCGCCGCCGATCCGTCGGCGAAGCTCTACATCAACGACTACAACACCGAGGGCATCAACGCCAAGAGCAACGCCCTTTACAACTTGGTGCGCTCGTTGAAGCAGCAAGGTGTGCCGATCGACGGTGTGGGCATTCAGACGCACCTGTCGACGCAGTACGGATTCCCGACGAGTCTGCGGCAGAACATCGAGCGGCTCGCCGCTCTCGGTGTCGACATCGCGATCACCGAGGCCGACGTCCGCATCCCGTTGCCTGCCGACTCGACCAAGCTCAACACGCAGGCGAGTTACTACCGGCAGATCTGGGACGCCTGCCACGCCGTGTCCCGGTGCGTCGAGTTCACCACGTGGGGCTTCACCGATCGTCACTCGTGGGTGCCCGGCACGTTCCCGGGTGAGGGCGCTGCCTGCCTCTACGACACGAACCTGAGGCCGAAACCCGCCTACACCAGGCTCAACCCGTAGCTGGAGAGTCCACTTGGCACAGTTCGCCAACCCGATCCTGCCCGGCTCGCACCCCGATCCGTCGGTGTGCCGGGCAGGGTCGGACTTCTACCTCGTCACGTCGACCTTCGAGTACTTCCCGGGGCTGCCGGTCTACCACAGCCGCGACCTGGTGCACTGGCGGCAGGTCGGGCACGTGCTGGACCGGCCGTCCCAGTTGCCGTTGCAGGGAGTGCGGGCTTCCGGTGGGCTGTACGCGCCGACGATCCGGCACCACGACGGCGTGTTCTACGTGGTGTGCACGCTGGTGCACGGCACGCGGGAGACCGGCAACTTCGTCGTGACGGCGACTGATCCAGCCGGAGAGTGGTCGGAGCCGCACTGGCTTCCCGAGGCGGACGGGTTCGACCCGTCGTTGTTCTTCGACGACGACGGGCGGGCGTGGTGGACCGCGACCAGGGAGATCCAGGACGGCCGCACCGAGGTCTACCTGCGCGAGTTCGACCTGGAGTCGCTGTCGCTGGTGGGCAAGGAGCGGGTGATCTTCCGGGGCGCGATGCGGAACTCACGGTGGCTCGAGGCGCCGCATCTGTACAAAGTGGATGGACGCTACGTGCTGGTGTGCGCGGAAGGTGGCACGGACTTCGAGCACTCGGTGGTCGTGGCCTTCGCGGACGAGGTCACCGGGCTGTACCGCGGTTCCCCGTTGAACCCGGTGCTCACCCATCGGCACCTCGGGCGCGGGTACCCGATCGCGGCGGCCGGGCACGCGGATCTGGTGTGCACGCAGGACGGCCAGTGGTACGCGGTGTTGCTCGCGACCCGTCCGTATGGCGGCTACTACTACAACCTGGGCCGCGAGACGTTCCTCGTCCCGGTGTGGTGGGAGTCCGGTGGTCCGGTTTTCAGTCCCGGCACCGGACGTGTTGAGCTCGCCTATGACGTTCCGGACCTGCCCGCGCACCCGTGGCCGGACGTCGCGGAGACCGACGACTTCTCGTCGCCCGAGCTGGATCCGGCGTGGATGTTCCTGCGCACGCCGGAGACCGACTTCTGGTCGCTGACCGAACGACCTGGGCACCTGCGGTTGCGCGTGCGTCCGGAGTCGATCACCGACCTGGTCAGCCCGAGCCTGATCGTGCGGCGGCAGCAACACCAGGACTTCCACGCTTCGTGCGTGCTCGACTTCTCTCGCGCGTGGCCGTCCGAAGCCGCCGGGCTGGTGCTCCTGCAGAACAACGACCACCACGTCCGCTTGCTGCTCGGGTCGGACCGCCAGGTGACGCTGGTGCGTCGCGCCGGCGGGCAGGACGAGCTGCTCGCGAAGACCGAGGTCGAGGACGGCCTGGTGCGGCTCGGCGTCGAGGCGCGCGGGCAGGACCACCAGGCGTTGGTCGCCGTGGGGGCGGGGGAGTGGGAACCGCTGGGTGAGCCGTTCGACGGCAGGTTCCTGAGCACGCCGGTGGCAGGGGGTTTCACCGGCGTGCACCTCGGCCTCTACGCGACCAGCAACGGCGAGCCGAGCGACTCGTGGGCGGACTTCGCGAGTTTCACCTACCGCACGCTGATCGGGATGGAAGGGGAGTAGTGCAACCTGCCGTGGGCGGTCACGCGCACGAGTGCCCACCAGTGCGCGCCGCGGCGAGCACTGGGTGCCGCGGTGGCCGTCACGGGCACGGTGATCTTGCCGCCCGGCGGGATCGCGAACGGCTGGGTCCGCGGGCCGATGGCGACCTCGTCGTCCCAGGTGCCGAACGGGCTGATCACGGTGACCTCCCCGCGCACCTCGCTCTGGATCCGGTTCCGCAGCGTCACCGGGAGCAGCGCGTGCTCACCGGGGGCTAGCAGGAGAGCGCCGGCCCTGAGCTGCACCTCGACCAGTTCGCGGTCCGTGGTGTGGCCGGACACGACCTCCAGGGTGTCCTCCAGCACCTGGCCGAGGTGGTCGCGGATGCGGGCGGCGTGCAGGTGCCGTCCCGGCCGGGAGGTCACGGTCGCGGTGAACTCGGCGAAGTCCCCGGCGGCCAGGTCGTAGTCCCACGACTGGCCACCGGTGAACTCGAGGCGCCCCTTGGCCGGGGTGCCGCTGCAGCTCACGGTGATCCGCGCCTGGCAGGTGGCGCCGGGGGCCAGCCGGGTGAAGGACGGGGTGACGTGCACGGTCACCGGCAGGTTGCCGACGGGAGCGGGACCGGCGTTGTGGCGCCAGTACTTCGTGTAGATCGGTTGCACCGGTTCGATCGACTCGGCCAGTGTGCTGGTGTGCGTGGACCTGGGCACCAGCCGCAGCGTTGCCACGTCCGCCGCGCCCAGCGCCACCTGCGCTTGTCCGGAGTGGACGGTCAACGACTCGACGTCGCGTTCCTCCAGCAGGTCGGTGCGCTGGGCCGCGTCGATCCCGCCGTGCAGCGACACCGAGGCGACCGCAGGTGATCCCGCGGACTCGTACAACCGCACGGTGATGTCGGAGTCGTGTTCGTCGGTGGAGGACGCGAGCGGGTTGCCGCGCGTCTTGGCCGCGGTGAGCAACACGTCCGGTGGCGACACGGCCAGCAAGCTCAGTTCGGTGGGCAGATCACCTGCCGTCGAAGGAACCTGGAGGGCGTGCACCGGGTGGTTGACCTCCTGGCCGGCGCGGGCGAACCCGGCCTGGCGCCAGTCGCCCGCTCCCGCCACCAGGGTCAGGTCGAACGTGTGGGACCAGTGTTGCCAGGCGAAGCTGGACCCGTCCGGCACCGTGCGGCGGTCGCCGTTGATCCACACCTCGGCCGGCCAGCCGCTGCACGACCGCATCAGTGACACGTGCAGCGTGCCGTCCGGTGCCACGACGAACCCCGGTGTGCCGCGGTTGACGACGGCCACCGAGTAGTCGGTGACGGGGTCGGTGGTGCTGCCGGGCACCTCGATGCACGCGTCGGCGAGGTCGTCGATCAGGGCGTCCACGTCCGTCACGATCAGCACGGGCAGGTCGCGCGGTCCGCGCAGGTCTGCGTTCGGCACCCACTGCCGTGCTCGGGGATGCACGGCGGGCACGAACACCCTGCCGTGGGCCTCGAGTGTTTCGCGGCTGCCGGGCGCGAAGGCCAGCACCGCGTTGGTGAAGTCGTTGTGCCCGACCACGATGCGCACGTCGGGCAGGTTGGAGTCGACGTCGAGGGAACCGTAGCGGGCGCCGGTCGGGCGGGTGCACGTGGCGGTGACCCCCTTGGCGGCCAAGGCGGCCAGCAGGGCCCGGCCGTCCTCGGCCACCACCTCCGCGACCCCGATGGCGTGCAGAACGCCGTCGGTCAGCCGCAGTCGCACGGTGGCGGAGAGGCCGGCCCAGGTGTGCGCGGGGCTGTCCAGCGTCCACAGGTGCTCGGCGGCGTCGACGTCCGGGAAACCGAACGAGCGGCCGACCGCGGCGAACCCGACCTCCGCCACCGGCAGCGCACCGGGCACGTCGAAGGCGAACCTGCTGCGCAGCAACCGGTCCTTGCCGATCGAACCGTCCACGAAGGACCGGATGCCGACGCGCGGCAGTCCGTGCCACAGCGTCACGTGCTGGGTGATCCGCAGCTCGCCGAGGACCGTGCGGCTGACGAGGCGTTCCCCGACCGGGCTCGTCTCGACGTGCACGTCGGCCGGACCCGCCGTAATGCCGGGGCCCTTGGGCAGCAGGTGCCACGGACCCTCGCCCCACACCGGATGGCCTGGATGTTCCTCCTGCACCAGGAACTCCGCTGCGAGATCGCCGGGACGCACCAGTTCGCGAGCGGCCACACGGTCGTACACGCTCGTCAACGCCCCGCCCCTGGCCGGATCGGCCTGGACGATGAACGAGTCGGAGGCGATCGCCACGCCGGTCCGCGGCATCCAGGACGGTGGCACCGCGGCGGCCTCGACCACGCGGTAGACCCGGTAGCCGGTCGCCGGCACCTGCCGGGCCAGGAAGGTCAGCGTCAGTTCGAGCGTGCCGTCCGGGTGCCGGACCACGGCCTCGGTGACCGCGGGTACGTCGTGACCGTCGGAATCCCGGATGCGGGCGCCTGGAAAACCAGGCAGCCGAACGGTCACGGTGGCGATGGCGTCACGGGCGAACGACAGGGTGTTCACGACGATCACGGCCTCGCCGGCACCGGTGGTGTCGGCGCAGGACGCCAGGTGGGAGATCGCCCCGGTCAGCACGGAACGGCCGAGTTCGTCCGCCTCGCGCCACCCGGTGAGCAGGTCGAGGTAGACCTGGTCGGACTCGGTGCCGGTGATGGCGTCGTGGTGGGCGCCGTAGATCAGCTGACGCCAGGCCTTGTCCAGCGCGAACGCCGGCCAGCCCGCGCCCGTCAGCGTTGCCACGGCGGCCATCCGCTCGCCGTCGAGCACCGCCATCTCGGCCGCCCGTTGTGCCTGTTTGGTGTCGATGTACGAGACGTCCTTGCCGGTGTAGACGGGGTTCATGTCCCTGGTCTGCGGGCTGAACGTCACCGAACGCGCCGAGGCGTCCGCGCGCACGGCGGCGAAGAAGTCCCGGGGCAGACCGACCACGAACCGCGGCCACACGTACTTCTCGTTCCACGCACGGTGGATCTGCGTGCAGAACCGGGACGGCACGTTGTGGTCGTGTCCCACCGGCAGCATCACGTTGCGGGTGGCCGCGACCTTGCGCAACGTGCTGAACTGCCGGTACGCCTCCGCCATCGCCTCGTCCAAAGTGGACTTGCGCTCGATGTCCCAGCCGGCCACGTAGTGATCGGCCAGATAGGACGTGAGCACACCGCGACCGCTCGGCGAGATCCACTCGAACTCGGACGGGAACTGCATCCTGGTGATGTCACCGGTGTGTCGCTTGGCGCCGACGTGGTGCCACGGCCCGCGCGCCCACACGCTCGACGTGAGCCCGGCGTCCGCCATCAGCCCGGGATAGGACGGGTCGTGCCCGAACACGTCGAGCATCCACGCCGTGCGCGGGTCGGCGCCCAGCACGTCCCGTTGGTAACCGACGCCGTAGACCGCGTTGCGCACGGTCGACTCGGGATGGGTCAGGTTGGTGTTGGCCTCGTTGTAGTTGCCGCCGACGATCTCGATCCTGCCCTCGCGCAGGAACCGCCGCAGGTCCTTGCGGTCGTGCGGGAACGCGTCCCAGTGCGGCTTGAGGTAGTCGACCTCGGCGAGCACGAACCGGTAGTCCTCGTCGTCCCTGGCCGCGTCGAGGTGGGCGCGCACCAGGTCGAACGCGGAGAGCTGGAACGGCATCCGCTTGGCCTGCGCGCCCGGCAGATCGAGCCACGTCTCGGTGAAGCCCGCCTGGGTGTTCCACCACACGGGGTCGTAGTGGAAATGCGAGACCATCCACATCGTCCAGCCGGTCTCCGCCGCGGTCACCGTGACGTCCCAGGCCATCGGCGGATCACCGCTGACCGGCGCGACGAGCACGGTCGCCGGATACGACGTGCCCGCGGTGGTCGGCGCGGAGAACACCACGCCGACCTCGGTCACGACTTCGTCCGGACCCACCCGCACCGGTTGCGGTGTGCGGACGAGCGGACCGGAGATCCGCACCCACGCCCACTCGCGGCGCGGCACCGCGAGGGTGACGCGCACGAGTTGGCGTGGCGCGGAGACCGGCCCGGCGAACAGATCCGTGCTCTCGACGACCACGCCGGTGTGATTTGGCCCGGGAATGCTTGCCACGGTGTTACTTGGCCCCGTTCAGTGCTGCCTCGGCGTCGCGGAAGTACAGCGCGACCGCGTCGGGAATCGACATCTTGCCGAACGCGACCTGCTTGGCCGCCGCGTCCAGCGCCGTCTTCGCGTCGTTGTAACCGGGCGGCGCGGTCGGTGCGGCCGGCAGCGCGTCCTTCGCCACCTCGTCGGCCACGTACTGCAGGTAGGTGACGTCCCGCTTCTCCGTCGCGGCCAGCGTGGGCGTGAGGGTCTCCAGCGACTTGCTCGACGGCGGGATACCGCGCGTCAGTGCCATCGCCTTGATCGCGTCGACATCGCTGATGAACAGGTCGATGAGCTTGGCCGCGGCCTCGGGGTTCTTGCTCTTCACCGGAACGCACAGCAGCACACCGCCGCTGAGCGCCTGCCCGGTCTTGCCGTTGCTGCCGCGCGGCACCACCACGATGTCCAGCGCGTGCTGGGTCAGCGGCTGCATCTGCGCGAGGCCCCAGCCGGTGGTCATCGCGATCTGGCCGGAGATCAACGGGTGGTTGCCGGACGCGGAGTCGGTGCTGGAGAGCATCTCGGGCGGGCAGATCGCACCGGCCTTGCGCAGGCCGTCCCACAGGGCGAACCACTCGGCCAGGTCGTCCTTGGTGAACGCGAGCTTGCCCTCGCCGTTGTAGAGGTCCTTGCCCCGCTGCCGCAGCCACGGTTGCAGCGCGCCGGAGTCGTCCTTGGACGCGTCCAGAGCGCCGTACTTGCCCTGTCCCATGGCTTTCGAGAGCTCACCGCTGATGCGGGCGAAGTCGTCCCAGGTCCAGTTGTCGGTGGGAACCGGGATCTTCGCCTGCTCGAAGACGGTCTTGTCGTAGAGCATCGGTGCGAAGCCGGAGCCCGACGGCACGCCGTAGGGCTTGCCGTCCACCGTGCCGGCCGACCGCACGGCGGGGTAGAGCGTGTCGAGGTGGATCGTGTCCGGGATGAACGAGGACAGGTCGGTCAGCACGCCCTTGGCCGCGTAGGTGCTGACGAGCGCGGTGTCCATCTGGAAGATGTCCGGCGGGTTGCCGCCGGCGAACTCGGTGTTGAGCTTGTTGAAGTACCCGTCGTAGCCCGAGTACTGGGCGTCGACCTTGGTGCCGGTCTTCTGGGTGAAGATCTGCAGGGCGTTCTGGTACGCCTTGTTCCGCGCCTCGCCGCCCCACCAGCGGAACGTCAGCGAGTTGCTCGCCGTGCCACCGCTGTTGGACGGCGCGAAGCCGCAACCCGCGACCGAGGCCGCGGCGAGACCGCCGGCCAGGCCGAAGAGGCCTCTCCTGGAAATGGACATGTGTTTCCTTTCTCAGCGGTGAAAGGCCTTACTTGATGCCGGTGTTCGCGACGCCGTCGACGAGACGGCGCTGGGAGACGAGGAAGACGGCGACGGTGGGCACGAGCGTGACCACGGACATCGCGAGCATGCCGCCGTAGCTGGATCCGCTCGCCCGGTCCACGAACGCGTTCAGGCCCAGCGGGGCGGTGTAGCGCGAGTGGTCGGACAGGTAGACCAGCTGGCGCAGGAAGTCGTTGAACGTCCAGATGAACGTCAGGATCGTGGTGGTGAGCAACGCCGGTTTCAGCAGCGGCAGGACGATGCTGAAGAACACCCGCACGTGCCCTGCGCCGTCCAGCGCCGCCGCCTCGTCCAGCTCGCGCGGGATGCCGCGGATGAACTGCACCATCAGGAAGATGAAGAAGGCGTCGTAGGCCAGCAGGTACGGCACCACCAGCGGCAGGAACGTGTTGATCCAGTTGAGCTGGTAGAAGATCACGTACTGGGGGATCAGGGTCGCCTGGAACGGCAGCATCATCGTGCCGAGCATCACCGCGAACCAGAACTTCCGGAACGCGAAGTCCAGGCGCGCGAACGCGTACGCGGCCACCGAGCAGGACGCCACGTTCGCGATCACCGTGCAGATCGAGACCGTCAGCGAGTTCGACAGGTAGACGGTGAACGACGTGCCCGTCGCCGTCCAGCCGTTCACGTAGTTGGCGAAGGTGAAGGCGAGCGGCAGCGGGTTCATCGTGGTGAAGATCTGGTTCTCCGGCTTGAACGACGCGCCGACCAGCCACACCATCGGATAGATCATCGCTACCAGTACGAGCAGCAGCAGGGCGTGCGCCCGCCAGTGGTTCGTCTTAGTCCGCATAGTTCACCCACTTGCGGGCCGACCAGAAGTAGACGGCGGTGAAAAGCCCGATCACGGCGAACAACACCCACGCCATCGAGGAGGCGTAGCCCATCTGCATGCTGCCGAATCCCTTGAGGTACAGGTAAAGCGTGTAGAGCAGGGTCGAGTCGATCGGACCGCCCAGGCCGCCGGAGACCACGTACGCCGGCGTGAACGTCTGGAACGCGTTGATGGTCTCCAGCACGAGGTTGAAGAACACCATGGGGGACAACAACGGCAGCGTGATCTTGAAGAACACCGTGTACCGGCCGGCGCCGTCGATCGCCGCCGCCTCGTAGAGGTCCTGCGGCAGCTGCTTGAGCCCGGCCAGGAAGATCAGCATCGGCGTGCCGAACTGCCAGGCGGACAGCAGCACCAGCGTCCACATCGCGTACCGCGGGTCACCGATCCAGTCCGCGCCCTGCACCCCGAACAGCGCGAGGACCTGGTTGACCAGTCCCTCCCGGGAGAAGATCTGCCGCCACATCACCGACACCGCGACGCTCGCGCCCAGCAGTGACGGCAGGTAGAACGTCGCGCGGTAGAAGCCGAGCGCTTTCAGGCCGCGGTTGAGTGCGACGGCGACGAGCAACGCGGCGGCGAGCTTGAGCGGTACAGACGTCACCACGTAGATCAGCGTCACCTTGATCGACTGCAGGTAACGCTCGTCGGACAGCAACCGGACGTAGTTGTCGAAGCCGGTCCACTGTGGAGCGGTGAGCAGGTTGAACTTCGTCAGCGACAGGTACAGCGAGTACACCATCGGAACGAGCGTGAAGGCGAACAGCCCGATCAGCCAGGGCGCCAGGAAGGCGTATCCTGCGAGATTGTGCTTGTGCCGCTTGCGTTTGCGTATGGGTGTCGCTGACATGTCGCTCCTGGGACGTCATCGCCGGACCACGGGGTCGTCTTGCCGATGCCACGCACGGCGCAGTTCCGGTGGTCCGTCCCAGGGATCTGGAAAGCGCTTTCCGGGACTGTAGGAACCGAGTACCGGCCTGTCAAGACGATCTATTGGAAACCTTGTTTCCCGCGGGATCGGGGAATTTTGAGGCTTGACGCCGACCGGGTAAAGAAGTTTACGTTTAAACGAACGAAGCGGGTCCCAGCCGCGCCGCGCACCGAAACGACGAGGAGGCAACGCACTTCGGCCACGCACGCCCATCTCCGCCGACGAACTCGGGCGAGCGACCCGCGAGGAGTACCGATGACCGCCGCCGCGGTGTATTTGCCGAGCCAGCACGCGAGCGTGCACGACCTGCCGGACGACGACGAACAGCTGCGGATGGTGCTCGCCAGGGCGGTGTCCGCGGTGATCGGCCGGCAGCGTCCCGACGGCAACCTCGAAGACATCGCCGCTGTCGATGACATCGGTGACATGGCCCTGGGCGTGGTGTCGCTGCTGTGCCTGGCCTGGCATCGCGAGGACCGGCGTGACCCCGAACTGGCGGACGCCGCCCGCCGTGGACTGGACTTCGTGCTGGCCCACCGGGTCTTCCGCGCCGACAACCCCGGCGAGCCGTTCCTGCGCGTGCGCGACAGCGGTCTGCCGTACGCCCGCTACGTGCTCGAGACCGGCGAGCACCCGTTCGGTGACTGGCCGAGCACCGTGTGGGCGCTCCTGCACGTGGTCAACGTGCTGGAGTTCGGCCGTGAGCTGATCACCGTGACCCAGTGGGCAGCGCTCGCGGACGTCGCGACCGGCTTCTGGCGCTGGCTGACCGAAGCGAGCATCTTCAACCCGCAGCAGACGGCGAACCAGGCGATCGGTGCCGTGGTGGCCGGTTTGACGCTGGGACACCTGTTGTCCGAAAAGTCCATCGTGGACGATGCGATGTTCCTGTACCACAGCGAGGTCAGGTCCAAGCGCGTAGTCGACCGCGAACTGCGGCTGCCGGTCGAGCACGGCGCGGGGCACGACCAGAACTACCTGCCCATCTCGCTCACGTTCCTGGCCAGGGCCTACCAGGTCAGCGGAGAGCAGTGCTTCCTCGACGACGGTGACGAGATCGCCCGGCACCTGGAGACGCGGCTGTCCGCGCGCGGGTTCGACTACGGCGGACCCCGCTACAGCGAGCAGCACTCGGGTTGTGAGGGGATGCTCGGCCTGCGTTTCTTCGGCGGCCGCATCCGTGCCGAGCTCGGCCGCTACCTGGGGGACCGGCGGGTGGCCTACTACTGCGCCACCACGCCCGGCCTGCCGAGCGGCCACTTCGCCTTCGCCACGGTGTGGTTCTTCGTCGACGAGCACAGCTGGTACCGCGCGCCGGCCGATGTGCCCGTGCACACCCGCTATTCGTTGCGGCACGGCAAGGTGTCGGTGTCGCTCACCGGGCAGCTGACCCCGTACCTGATCGACGCCGGTGCCACCGCGGTGATCGAGTCCGTCGTGGACCACCAGCACGGCATCGGGCCGCTGGTGCGCTACGCCGACGGCAGGAGGACGTTGCTGACCCGCCCGCTCGGCCCGGCCCGTGTGCGCGACGTCGTGGACGGCGGGCTCGGCGCCAAGCTGGTGACCAAGGCGGTCGTCACGTGGGACCAGGTCATGCTCTCGGTCCAGCAGCTGTACGTCACCGACGGCGAACGCCTGCACCTGGTCGCGGTGCTGGACCGGGCCGCGTTGCCGCCGGGCGCCGAGCTCGCCTTCCTCGCCGGCCTTCCCTACGCGACGGCGGAAGGGGAGCGGCAGCGCCGGATCCGCACCGTCCGCGAGCCGGGCGGAAGTCCGTTCGACCTCGGCGAGTCCTGGCGAGCTCTCGACACCGGGGGCGCGCTGCTCGCCGGTGGGCTCGCGTTGAGCGCGGCCGCCGGTCTGCGGGTGGAGAACACGCCCGACGGCGCGGCGTACTTCAACGGCCCGCGCACGGTCGGCATGACCCAGGAGCAGCTGTCGTTCTGGCTCGGCGACGACCCGAGGGGGTACGGCGACCCGGACGCGGGCTGGCGCCGGGTGATCGCGACCAACCTCGTGCTGGTCGATTCCATCGCGGACCGGCCGCACGGGCGAGCCGTCTTCGTCCTGAGCTACGGAGGCGATCCGGTCGCCCTGGAGGCGTCCGCCGAGGAGGTGCCGGAGGGCGTGCGAGTGCGCACCCCGTTCTTCACGGCGGTGGTCGGTCATCCCGCTGGTGACGTGGGCGGGGAGCCTGTGCTGCGCATCGCCGCACCGTGAACTGTTAACGCTCACACCCCCTGCATATCGAGTACGGTCCCGTCTCGTTGCGTATTGTGCACCACAATCCCCGTGTCGCCACACGTGTCCTCAACGGACCATTGGGAGCGTTAACATGACCACCGCCGACAGGTTCGGCCGCCGAACCCTGTTGCGTCGTTCGGCGATGCTGTCCGCCGGACTGCTGATCGGTCCGACCGCACTGGACCGGGCCCTGGAAGCGAGCGCCGCCGGGTTGCCGACCGGCGCGGCGCCCTTCGTCGACTCCTACCGCACGAACGTCCCGGCCAACCTCACGCCGGAGACCAACGCCGCTGTTCGCGCCCTCTCCGGGATGCGGGACCTCTGGCGCACCGGCAGCAGATGGGACGACGGCGTCGTGCTCAACCAGGCCGTGCTGAGGGCGAACGTCCGTCACGTCGTGCGGATCACCGGGGCACGGACCGCAGACCAGGCCAAGCGAGCGTTCATCGTGGACCGTCAGCACCAGAGCTACAGCGCGATCGGAGGCCTCGGCCCGCTGGCCGAGCTGTACAAGGCGGGGGCGAAGGCCGTCACGGGCATCACCTCCGCGCCGGACGGCACCCCGCCGTCCACTGTGGACGACAAGCTGCCCGCGGACGCCCCGGCGGGATCGGCGCTGGGGGCCGGTTCGCCGGACTCCGCACTGGGGCAGGTCGTGCTGCTGGTCAACACCCTGCGCGGGCCGTTCGCCTCCGGCAACCCGTCGAAGTACGCGCACCAGTACCCGCGGCCGTGGCGGATGACTCAGGACAGCACCGTGGTCCCGACCGGGGAGACCGACGAGTTCGGTTACCCGGTGTACGACTCCGAGGTCGTGGTCGCCCCGCAACTGCTGCGGCAGCGCAACCTCAGCCCCGTCGACGACGGGGGCTTCCCGAGCGGGCACACCAACGCGCTGCACCTGGCGTGCCTGGCGCTGGCCTACGCGATCCCCGAACGGTTCCAGGAACTCGTGACCAGGGCGTTCGACCTCGCCGACACCAGGATCGTGGCGGGCATGCACTCTCCGGCGGACGTCATCGGCGGCCGGATCCTGGCGACCGCCCTCGCCGCCGCGACCCTCGCCGACCCGCAGAACGCCACGCTCAAAGCCGCTGCCAGGACGCAGGCGAGCGAGTACTTCCGTCAGCACGCAGGCGTCGATCTGTTCGACTACGCGCACTCCGCCGGTACCTCGACCGACCCGTACGCGGACCGCGAGGCGAACGCCGCACTCGTGACGCCGCTGCTCACCTACGGGCTGCCCAGGACCGGGCGACGCGTCGAGATGACCGTGCCGAAGGCCGCGGAAGTGCTGCTGGAGACCCGGTTGCCGTACCTGACCGCGAACCAGCGCCGGGAAGTCCTGCGCACGACCGCACTCCCGTCCGGGCACGCGCTGCTCGACGGCCCCGAACAGTGGGGCAGGCTCAACCTCTTCGCCGCGGCCGACGGGTACGGGGCGTTCGACACGGACGCGCGCGTCGAGATGGACGCGAACCGCGGTGGCTTCCACGCCGCGGACACCTGGCACAACGCGATCGCCGGCCACGGCGGCCTGGTCAAGAGGGGCACCGGCACCCTGACGCTGGCCGGTGTCAACAGCTACACCGGCGCGACCCGCGTCGAGGGCGGCACGCTCGTGGCCGGTTCGGCCTCCGCGCTGGGCAAGGGAGACGTCGAGCTGCGCTCGGGAACCCTCCGCCTGGAGAGCGCGGTGCGAATGCGGAGCTACCGGCAGGGTTCCGGGTCGGTGCTGGCGGTGACGGTGCGCAAGGGCGGCTGTGCGCCCCTGACCTCCGGCCGGCCGATCACGCTGGCGGGCGGCAGCACGCTCGAGATCACGCTGGAGGACGTGCCGGCCGGCGCTGTCGTCCCGGTGCTGGCCGCTCCCGTGCTGGCCGGCAGGTTCGCCCGGATCACCGTTGCGGGTGGGGAACGCCAGGTGCAGGCGCGATACAGCCCGGCAGGGCTCTCGGTGCGCGTCCTGAGCTAGTGCCTGTGTCAAAGTCCGGCGTGATGCCTGGCCGGCGTGTGCAAGTACCACCAACTCTTGATCGAAAAGCCGCTGACTACACCCAACCTGTTCGGCCCCTGTCGAACCACGGCTCGCGTGCGTCGGAGGCCAGGGGCCTGTTGGTAGTAGAAAGATGCTTGTTGATGTTGGGTTGGTGGTACTTGCACACGCCATCAGGCTTGGCGCGACTTCGATACAGGCCCCGCGGCACCACGATGCACCCGTCTGAACATCGAACACGGGCAAAGGTTGGCGGCCGGCGCCAGTCCACAAAGGACTGTTGTCGAAACGGGACGTCTCCGTTCGACAACGCTGTTCGACGCCGTTCGACGGCCTTGCTTGACGCTCGGGAACCCCCGATGCAGACTCCGGAAAGCGTTTTCCAGCCGACGGGGTCAGGAGTTCATGAGCGCTCTAGACGAACTGCGTCAGCTGGGCCGCGGCGGTGTCCAGGTGCGCAAGCGCGACAACAAGGCCGCGTTCTGGTTCCTGGCGCCCTGGTTCGCCGGGCTGGTCTTCATCACGGTCGGCCCGGTGCTCGCGTCTTTCGGCCTCGGTTTCACCAAGTACAACCTGATCCAGCCGCCGAGGTTCATCGGATTCGACAACTTCGCGCGGATCCTCAGCGACGAGCGGCTGCACAACGCCCTGCGCGTCACGTTCACCTACGTGCTGGTGTCGGTGCCGCTGCAACTGGCGTGCGCGCTGGGGGTGGCGCTGCTGCTCGACCGGGGCCTGCGCGGGCTCGCGTTCTACCGCTCGGCGTTCTACCTGCCGTCGTTGCTCGGCTCCAGCGTGGCGATCGCGGTGCTGTGGACCCAGGTCTTCGGCACCGACGGCCTGGTGAACCGGGTGCTGGGCTTCTTCGGCGTCGAGGGCAAGGGCTGGATCTCCGACCCGGACACCGCGCTGTCCACGCTCATCGTGCTGAACGTCTGGACGTTCGGCTCACCGATGATCATCTTCCTGGCCGGGCTGCGGCAGATCCCGGCGGTCTACTACGAGGCCGCCGCGATCGACGGCGCGAGCAGGTGGTCGCAGTTCTGGCGGATCACGCTGCCGCTGCTGTCGCCGATCCTGTTCTTCAACCTGGTGCTGCAGATCATCCACGCGTTCCAGTCGTTCACGCAGGCGTTCGTCGTCTCCGGCGGCACGGGCGGACCGTCCGACTCGACCATGTTCTACACGCTCTACCTGTACCAGCAGGGTTTCAGCCGGTTCGACATGGGTTACGCGTCCGCGCTGGCGTGGTTCCTGCTGCTGATCATCGCGGCGTTCACCGCGATCAACTTCTGGGCGGCGAAGTACTGGGTGTTCTATGACGACTGAGCTTCGGCGGATTCCGTTCCTGCGGCGGGTGTCGACGCCGGCCAAACACGTCGGCCTGCTCCTCATCGGGTTCGTGATGCTCTACCCGGTGCTGTGGATGATCGCGAGCTCGCTGCGGCCCGGCGACGAGATCTTCCGCAGTCCCGGCCTGATCCTGGACAGCCTCCAGACCGAGAACTACACCGAGGGCTGGAACGCGCTCACGCCGTCGTTCGGGACGTACCTGCTCAACTCGGCGATCCTGGTGCTCGGCTGCATCGTCGGCAACCTGGTGTCGTGCTCGATGGCGGCCTACGCCTTCGCCCGGCTGAACTTCAGCGGCAAGCGGTGGTGGTTCGGCATCATGCTCGGCACGATCATGCTGCCGATCCACGTGATCATCGTGCCGCAGTACGTGCTGTTCTCGCAGATCGGCTGGGTCAACACGTTCCTGCCGCTGATCGTGCCGAAGATCCTCGCCACGGACGCGTTCTTCGTGTTCCTGATGGTGCAGTTCATCCGCGGCCTGCCGCGCGAGCTCGACGAGGCCGCGCGCATCGACGGCTGCGGTCATCCGCGGATCTTCCTGCAGATCGTGCTGCCGCTGATGACGCCCGCGCTCGCCACCACGACGATCTTCACGTTCATCTGGACGTGGAACGACTTCTTCACCCAGCTGATCTACCTGACGGACCCGGAGATGTACACGGTGCCCGTCGCCCTGCGCTCTTTCGTCGACTCGACGGTCGCCACGTCGTGGGGCTCCCAGTTCGCGATGAGCGTGGTCTCGCTCCTCCCGATCTTCCTCGCCTTCCTCATCGGCCAGCGGTACCTCGTCAAGGGGATCGCCACGACCGGTGGCAAGTAGCCGAAAGGAACGGTCTGATGCTCAGAGGTAGTCGCCGCGGGGCCGCGTGGGCGGTCCTGCTGTCGCTGACCGCGTCCCTGCTCGCCGCCTGCGGGTCCGGTTCCGACGCGGGTGGAGAGCTGACCGCGGAACCGGTGACGCTGCGCTTCACCTGGTGGGGCGCGGACGACCGGCACAAGCGGACCCAGCAGGTCATCGAGATGTTCCAGAAGAAGCACCCGAACATCACCGTCAAGGGCGAGTTCAAGGAGTGGAACGGCTACTGGGACAGCCTCGCCACGACCATGGCCGCGAACGACGCGCCGGACATCATGCAGATGGACGAGCTGTACATCGCCTCGTACGCCGAGCGCGGTGCGTTGCTGGACCTCAACGAGTCGAAGAAGCACCTCGACACGTCGAACTTCGACCAGAAGGCACTGGCGACCGGCGCTGTCGACGGCAAGCAGTACGGGCTTCCGGTCGGCCTGGGCATGTACTCGATCATGGTCAACACCGACCTGCTGGCGAAGTACAACATCCCCGTGCCCGACGACACGAAGTGGTCGTGGGACGACCTGAAGAAGATCGGCGAGCAGGTGTCCAAGGCCGGCGGCGGTCAGGTGTTCGGCGTGCAGTCGCCGGGCATCAACGACACCGCGGGGCTGAGCATCCGGGCACGGCAGCAGGGCAAGGCGATGTTCGACGCCGGGGGCAAGGTCGTGCTGCCGCAGGAGATCGCGCGGGACTACTGGCAGTACATTCTCGACCTGGCCAAGTCCGGGATCGCGGCGGCGCCGTCGGTGACCGTCGAGAAGGCCTCGGCCGGGCTGAACCAGTCCGCCACCGCGACCAACACCGCGGCGTTCGGGCTGTGGTGGAACACCCAGCTCACGGCTCTGACCGCCGCCAGTGGCGCCAAGCTGAAGCTGCTGCGGCTGCCCGGTGAGTCGCAGGGCAGGCCCGGCGCCTACTACAAGCCGTCGATGTTCTGGTCGGTGTCGTCTCGCTCGAAGCACCCCGCGGAGGCGGCGGCGTTCGTGAGCTTCCTGGCCAACGACGAGGAAGCGGCGAAGATCCTGCTGACCGAACGCGGCGTGCCCGCCAACCAGAAGATCCGCGACGCCATCGCCGGCCAGCTCAAGGAGACCGACAAGGCCGCGAAGGAGTACCTCGACACCGTGCCGGTCAGCGACCCGCCGCGGATCACGCCGAACGGCGCCAGCACCGTCGACACGATCCTCAAGCGGCACACCGAGGACGTGCTGTTCGGCCGCACCACACCGGACGCGGCGGCAGCGTCGTTCATCAAGGAGCTCCAGGCAGAAGTGGACGCGGCGAAGTGAGGCGCGCGGCCATCGTCGGCACCGGTGCGATCGCGTCCGCCCACGCCGAGGCGTTGCGGGCGGCGGGAGACCGCATCGAGCTCGTCGCGGTGGTGGACGTGGACGCCGGTCGCGCCGCCGCGTTCGCCGGCGAGTGGGGCGTGTCCCGGCTGTATCCGAGCCTGGCGACGCTGCTGGACGAGGAACAGCTGGACGTGGTGCACATCTGCACTCCGCCGCGTTCGCACGTGCCGTTGGCGCTGGAATGCCTCGCCGCCAATGTGAACGTGCTGGTCGAGAAGCCGCCGGCGTTGTCGCTGAGCGAGATCGACACGCTGATCGCCGCCGAACGGATGTCGTCCGGCCGGGTCGCGACGGTGTTCCAGCACCGCTTCGGCCCGGCCGCGATCCGGTTGCGGCGCCTGGTCTCCGAGGGCGTGCTCGGCAGGTCGCTGGTGGCGAAGTGCGACACGCTCTGGTACCGCGGTGACGCCTACTTCGACGTGCCGTGGCGCGGGACGTGGGAGAACGAGGGCGGCGGTCCGACTATGGGCCACGGCATCCACCAGTTCGACCTGCTGTTGTCGGTGCTGGGGCCGTGGCAGGAGATCCGCGCTGTCGCGGCCCGGCAGGCCCGGGACGTGCAGACCGAGGACGTGTCGATGGCGTTGGTGACCTTCGCCGACGGCACGGTCGCATCGGTGATCAACTCGTTGCTGTCGCCGCGGGAGACCTCGGAGCTGAGGTTCGACTTCGACCGCGCCACGGTCGAGGTCGAGCACCTCTACGGCTACACGGACGCGCACTGGACGGTCACTCCCGCGCCCGGCCAGGACGATGTCGTCGCGCGGTGGCGCGAGGAGCAGTCCGGGACGGTGAGCGGGCACCGGTGTCAGATGGCGGCGTTCCTCGACGCGTTGGACAGTGGTGAGACGCCGCCGGTGACGCTGACGGACACGCGGAACACCATGGAGTTCATCGCGGCGTTGTACGCCTCGGCGTTCACCGGGACCGTGGTGAAGGCGGGGCAGATCGGGCCGGACAGCCCGTTCTACGCGACGATGGAAGGAATCGGTGCTCCATGGGCGAACGCCCGGTGATCTCGCGGCAGGACGACGAGGTGCTCGTCGTGTCGGTGGGCGACGTCGAGCTCTTCACCTACGTGCACACACCGTCGACACCCGCGTTCGAGGGCCCGAAGCCGTACCTGCACCCCGTGCGGACGCTGGCCGGTGACGTCGTGACGGCGTTCCGGCCGCACGACCACCGCTGGCACAAGGGCGTGCAGATGACCGCGACCGACGTGTCGGGCGAGAACTTCTGGGGTGGCGTCACCTACGTGCGCGACCAGGGATACGTGGCGCTGTCGAACGTCGGCACGATGCGGCACGAGCAGTTCACGGTGGCCGCTGGAGAAGCGCGGTTCGACGAGCTGCTGTCGTGGTTCACCGAGGCGGGTCAGCACTGGGTCCACGAGACGCGCTCGTTCGCCGTACGCGACGTCGAGGACGACTCGTGGACGCTGGAGTTCCGCTCCACGTTGACGAACCTGCGTTCGGAACCGCTGGTCTTCGGCAGCCCGACCACCAACGGCCGTGAGCTCGCGGGTTACACCGGCTTCTTCTGGCGTGGCCCGCGTTCGTTCACCGACGGCACGGTGATCGCCGCCGACGGGGGAGCCGGGCAGGAGATGATGGGCAAGGCGGCCCGGTGGCTCGCCTTCGTCGGCCACCACGACGAGGTGGACCGCTCGTCGACGTTGCTGTTCCTGGACCACCCGGACAACAAGGGCACGCACTGGTTCGTGCGCAGCACCCCGTTCGCGGCCGTCAACCCGTCTTTTGCCTTCCACGACACGGTGGAGGTCGCACCGGGCGAGACGCTGACCCTGCGCTACCGGCTCGTCGTCGCTTCCGGTGAGTGGGACCGGGAACATCTGGAGTCCTATGTGGAGGCTCATCCGTGGTGACGCCGTTTCCCGGCGGGGTGGGCATCTCCGGTCTGCGGGTGTACGACTGGCCGACGGCGGACGGGGTGTGCGGAGGGTCGCCGCACGTCCACCTCACCTGCGCGGAGTGCTACTACGTGATCGGCGGCCGGGGCAGCGTGCAGACCCTGACCCGCCGCGGGTTCGCTTCGACTCCGTTGCGCGAGGGCACGGTCGCGTGGTTCACGCCCGGCACGATCCACCGCCTGGTCAACGACGGCGACCTGCGGATCATCGTCGTGATGCAGAACAGCGGCCTGCCGGAGGCGGGCGACGCGGTGTTCACCTTCCCGGCCTCGGTGCTGGCGGATTCCGCGAACTACTCCGCGCACGCCGCAGCGGGGGACGAGGAGTCGGCTCGGCGCCGCCGGGACCTCGCCCTGGAAGGGTTTCTCGAGCTGCGGAGCCGTGTTGTCGCCGGTGACCACGCGGCGCTGGACGACTTCTACCGCTCTGCCGTGCGGCTGAAGCAGGATTCCTTGGACGCGTGGGAGCAGCGGTGGCGGGAAGGCGCGCGGGCGGCCGCCGAGCTGACCGGGGAGCACCTGGACCGGTTGCGGGACGGCGACATCGGGCATCTCGCCGAGGCCGACATCCACGTGATGCGCGCGGAGGGTCCGCAACGGCTGGGCATGTGCGGCAGGCTCGACGTGCACGACCCCGGTGAGGGCCTGTCGCCGCACGACTGACCCCGCCTGGTCGAACGGGTTGGTCGAACGGCCGTCGAATCGACGAAGTCGTTGTACCGCACCGACTTGGTGCTGGACAGTGAGGCGATGAGAATCGCAGCAGGCGCACTCGTCGTCGTCCTCACCACCGCTCTGGCCACCCCCGCGAACGCGGCGGCGTGGGAAGAGGTCATCGGGACCGGTTCCTTCAGCGGCTACGGCGCGCTGGAGTCGGAATGGAACTACCGCTACCCGTGGGGCTCCGACCACAACGGCACGGCCAGGATGTACGCGAGCTCCAGCGACCACAACCACGTGTCGCTGTCCGGCGGCGTGCTGACGGTCAAAGCGACGCGGATCTCCTGGGACGAGGGCAACAGCGGGGCTGTTCCGCATCTGCCCATCCGCTACCACTCGGGCGCGATCCACGCGAAGGAGCACGTGGTGGTGAACGGTCAGTTCCCGAACTGGGAGGTGAAGGGCGACTTCCAGGCGCCGTCCACCCGCGGCACCTGGCCCGCGTTCTGGCTGACCGGCGTCAACAGCTGGCCGCCCGAAAGCGACATACTGGAGTTCAAGGGGGACAACCGGAACTGGTTCAACACCTTCCGGACGTCCAGTGACGTGTCGAGCTCGATCGTCGGCGTGTCCTCGCCGGGCTCGTGGCACACCTACCGGGCCTGGATGACCAAGGTGAACAACACCGACGTGGACATCCACTACTACCTCGACGGCAAGTGGATCGCCCAGCACACCGCGAGGAACTTCGTCGGCAAGCCGTTGTGGGTGATCATCAACCTGCAGATGGAGGGCTCGTCCGGCAGTCCTGGTCCCACCGCGGAGACGGTCTACCGCGCTCGTAACGTCTACATCGGACGGACGCGGGCGTGAAAGGAGGTGGCCCCCGGTGCACACCGGGGGCCACCCCTTTGGGCCGGTGGTCAGCTGGTGGGGCCGGTCCAGCCAGCGGTGATGTGGGCGACGCGAACGCGTTGCGGGTGGTCGCCGACGGGGACGGAGACGACCTTCTGGCCGGTGCCGAAGTCGATCGCGGTGACCTGGTCGGCGCCGCTCTCGGAGATGACGCACTGGCGGCCGTCGCCGCTGACGGTGGCCCAGTAGGGCTTGGAGGCGGTGACGAGCGGGCCTTGCTGCAGGGTGGCCCGGTCGACGACGGTGGCGTAGTCGTCCATGGTTCCTGCGACGCACAGCTTGCTGCCGTCCGGGTTCATGGACAGGCCGTGGTGGCGTGAGTCGTTGACGAAGGTGGTGCGGTCGTCGCTGGTGTTCGGGTTCTTCGGCAGGGTCTTCACCTGGGTGATCTTGTCGGTGGCGACGTCGTACTCGAGGAAGCCGTTGAAGTACGACACCTGGAAGTACAGCTTCGAGAAGTCGGGGCTGAACGTCGCGGGCCGCACGGCGTTGGACAGGTCCTTGCGACCGAAGGCGTCCAGCTTGCCGCGCATGTCGATGGTGCGGACGACCTGGTACGTGGCGGCGTCGACGACGGTGATGTGCCGGTCGCCCTTCAAGAAGTCCTGCCACGGGGCGTCGAAGTTGTTGTTCACCTCGCCGATCGACATGTTCCAGAGGTACCTGCCGCCGTTGGTGAAGACGTTCTCGTGCGGCTTGTCACCGGTCTTGAAGGAGCCGAGCTGCCGGCCGGTGTTGATGTCCAGCACGTGCACGGTGTTGGACGTCGACGCCGAGACCGCGATCTTGGTGCCGTCCGGGGAGACGGCCATGTGGTCGGAGCGGAAGCCCGACACGGGGAACCGCCACTTGATGTTCCCGGTGGCCAGGTCGAGCGAGACGACGTCGGCGAAGCTGGGTCGCGAGACGACCATGGCCGTGCCGTCGGGGGTGGAGTACATGTCGTCGACGAACTGGTCGTGCCCTTCGCCGGGGCCTGAGCGAATACCGAGGAAGAAGGCCAGCTTGATCGGGTTGAGGTAGATCTCGGTGAGTCGCTGGTCCTTGTCGGGGATGACGTTGATCCGGCCGATCTTGGCGAAGTCGCCGGTGGACCTGATGACGTCGGCGGTGCCGTCCCAGTTGTTGCCGACGAACATCACCTCGCGCAGCGGCGCCGCGGAGGCGGCCGGTGTGGTGAGGCAGGCGGCGAGCACTGCCGCCGCGGCGACAGCGTGGGTGAGGCGGCGGCGCGTGAGAGCGCTTCCGGAAGGTTTCCGCGCAGGGTTGGACGAAGCGTGCATCGTTGCATCTCCGAGTGAAGTGGGCGCCGGCAAGGGAGGGCGCATGCCGCAGGGAGATCTGAACTTGGCCAAGTTCAGATTCTACCTACTGGATAGTAGGCTGGCGTGATCCCGGCCACAAGAGCCAGTGGAGGAAACAACCGCATGCATCCACTGGAGGCACCGTGGCAGGCAGGATCACCCCGGCGGCGGGCCGTTACGGCGGCAAGGACGCGGCCGAGCGCCGGGACGAGCGGCGCGAGCGGTTCCGGGAAGCCGGCCTGGAGACGTTCGGCACCGGACCGGGTTTCCGGGGGACCCGCCTGGGTGACCTGTGCAAGGCCGCCGGTCTGTCGAGCCGCCAGTTCTACGAGGAGTACCGCGCCCTGGAAGACCTGCTGGCCGATCTGCACCTCCACGTCAACGACGTGGCGGGGAAGGCCGTCGCCGAGGCGCTGCCCGGTGCCGGGCAGCTGACTCTGCCGGAGCTGCTTCCCCGCCTGGTGCACGCCTACGTGAAGGGCGCCTGCGCCGACCCGCGGCACGCCCGCATCGCCTACGTCGAGGTCGTCGGGGTCAGCCCCCGCATGGACCGCCAGCGCCTCGAACGCCGCGCCGTCTGGGTCGAATTGATCAACCGGCTGGCCGCGGATGCTGCCACCCGCGGCGAGATCCCTCCTGGCAACTACCGCATCACCGCCGCGGCCATCATCGGCGCCGTCAACGGACTCATGCACGACTGGGTCGTCGGGTGGGTCGACGCGACCCTGGACGAGGTCGCGGACGAGCTGACCCAGATGGTGCTCGGCAGGTACCAGATCGCCGAGTGAGCACAGAATGTCCACATCAGACGGACGCGGGCGGGGAAAAAGAGAGGTGGCCCCGGCTTGGACACCAGGGCCACCTCCTCCGGTCAGGCTCCCGCCGGTTTGCCTGACCAGGCTTCCTGCGGCGTCAGCGGCCGCATCGTGAGCGTGTACTCATAGGTGCTGTCAGGACGGACCTGGTTGCGTTGCCGCACCGGGTTCGGCGTGTCACCGACACCGGTCACGGCGTGGTCGGCGTGCAGCGTGAAGTACCCCTTGTTGCGCTGCAACATGAACGGGTACGCGGCACGCTCGATGTCGTCGTACTGCGTGACGCTGACGTCCTTCGCCCCCGACACCAGCAGACCGGACGTGCGGCCGTCGGTGAGCATCGCCCACCGGGTGTCGGTGTGGTTGCCGTGGTCCTGCGGGCGGTGGTACTCGACGTACTGGTCGGCCACCGAGGTCGACTGCACCCCGATCGGCGTGCCGTCCTTGCGGTCGACATAGCTCTCGGCTTTCCTTCCGTACCAGGAGAACTCGGAGTACCGGTCCGGCACCGACAGCTGGACGCCGATGCGCGGCAGGTACGGCAGCGTCCGCATGGAGCCCTGCGGCGTCACCCGGTGCCCGAGTCGCAGCACGCCGGCCGAATCCACCGCGTAGACCATCGTCTGGTCGAACCACGCCCCGCTGACACCGGGCGCGGCCACCTTGCTGTCCACGACGATCCGCGTGGTCTTGTGGCCGTCCTTCTCCACCCGCACACCACTCACCGTGGTCTCGAGGCGGTCGAGGCCCGCCTTGCGCCAGTCCTCACCCTCCGCGCGGCCCCACGTGTAGGTCTCGTTGCTGATCGGCGCCCGCCACGCGTCGAGCTTCGGGCCGCTGGCGAGCAGCTCCCGGCCCCACGACTTGATGGACGTCAGCGCACCGGACTTCTTGTCGACCGTGTAGGTCGCGCCGGCCGCGGTCGCGGTGACCTTGGCGGCGTCCTCGTGGGTGAACACGACAGCCCAGTCGAGCGGGGCCTTGTCCAGACCCGGAATCCGGCTGCCGCCCAGCGAGAACTGGTCGTGCGCGAGGGCGTGCCCTGTGGACGTGACCGCTTCGACGGTCAGGAACCGCTCGCGATCGGCGTCGTTGACCGGCACCGGTAGCGAGATCGGTGCGGTCGAAGCGCTTCCGACGCGCAACGGCTGGTCGCCGCTCTTGACCACCCGTGAGCCTTCCGCGACCCGCCACCGCAGGGTGAGGTCGTCGGTGCCCGTGAACTGGCGTTCGTTGGTCACCGAGAGCACGCCACCGGAGTAGGCGAACCTGATCGGCTGGTGTGCCCACGCCATCTGCAGGGCCTCGGGCTGGAGCGTGCGGTCCGTGTTGATCAGACCGTCCACACCGGACAGCGTCGATCCGTACGCCAGGTGCGTGCCGCGTTCCCGCACGCTGTCGAAGTCCAGCGCCAGCACGGCTCCACCGACCGGCGTCGAAGCGCCCAACTCGGCAGGCGACAGCGCCCGGTCGTAGATCCGCACGTCGTCGACGTCACCGCTGGCGAGCCGCCCGACGGACGAGGGGTCGTTCCAGGACATCTCGAAGTCACGGCCGATGTTCACGTCCGCCGCCGAGTAGTCGATCGCGCCGGTGAACGGCAGGGCACCGACCTCGGCGCCGTCGATGTACAGCCGCAGCGCGGTACCGTCGTACGTGCCGCTGACCCGGTGCCATTTGCCGTAGAAGTCGGCGGGCACCTTCGCCTGCACCGCACGCCAAGTGCCGCTGTGGATGAAGAACTCGAGCGTGGTCTCGTTCTTCATCTTGAGCGTCCACTGGTGGTCGCCCTTGGCGATGATCGGGAACTGCCCGGTCCACTTGCCCGGCTTGACCCACGCGTCCAACGTCAGCGCGGTGCCGGTGATGTCGAGCTTGCGGTCGCGGTAGACCTCGACGAAGTCGTCGAGCCCGGACAGCGACAACGCCTTGCCGCGGTGGCCGTCCACGAGCTTCGGCGCACCGGAGAGCAACGCGGTGATGTCGTTGCCGGAACTGTCCGGCGAGATCAGGGTCTTCTGCTTGATGTTCTGCTCGGCCCAGTCCCAGATGAACCCGCCCTGCGTCTGCGGGTTGGCGCGGATGATGTCCCAGAACTCGCGGAAGTTGCCGAGGCTGTTGCCCATCGCGTGCGCGTACTCACCGAAGATCAACGGCTTGGTCGTGGTCCTCGCCTGCTCGGCGAACCGCTCCGGCGACGGGTAGCGCGGGCCCCACACGTCGGCGAACGGCGCGTCACCGTCGGGGTTGTTCGACTGGTGGTAGATCGGCCGCGACGGGTCGTTGGCCTTGAGCCACCTGGCCATCTCGTAGTGGTGCGCGCCGAGCCCTGCCTCGTTGCCGGTGTCCCACATGAACACGCTGGGGTGGTTCTTGTCCCGCTCGACCATGCCGATGAGCCGGTCCAGGAACGTGTCGCGCCACTCCGGCTGGTTCGCCTGGCACCACCGGGCGCAGTTCTCGTGGTTGTGGGTCTCGATGTCGACCTCGTCGTCGATCCAGATGCCGTGCTGGTCGGCCAGGTCGTAGAAGTACGGGTCGCTCGGGTAGTGCGAGGTGCGGACGGCGTTGACGTTGAGCTGTTCCATCAACGCGACGTCGCGTTCCTGTGCCTTGCGGGGGACGTGCCGGCCGTGGTCGGGGTCGGTCTCCGCGCGGTTGACGCCCTTGAACAGCACGCGTTTGCCGTTGACCAGCAACACCTTGTCGCGGATTTCGATCTCGCGGAAGCCGGTGGTCTCGGTGACGACGTGCGGCCGGCCGTCCGCCCCGGCGAGGGTGAGGACGACGGTGTAGAGGTTCGGCGTCTCGTCGGTCCACTTGGCCGGGTCGCGCACGGGCAACGTGAGGCGTGCGGTGCTGCCGGCGACTTCCTGGCTCACCGAACCCACTTCGGTGCCGCGGGCGTCACGCAGGCTGGCCGTGACGCGGTGCGTGCCGCCGGTCTTATGACCCAGTTCCACGTCCGCGGTGAGGGTGGCGTCGGTGTAGGTGGCGTCCAGGTCCGTGCGCAACGTGACGTCCTGGATGAACGTCGCGGGCGTCGAGTACAGCGACACCGAGCGGAAGATGCCCGAGTACCGCCACTGGTCGTAGTCCTCGAGGTAGGAACCGGCGCTCCAGCGGTGCACCTGTACGGCGATCTTGTTGCGGCCGGGGCGCAGTGCGGAGGAGATGTCGAACTCCGCCGGGGTGTAGCCGCCCTGGTCGTAGCCGATGTACTTGCCGTTGACCCACACGAAGTACGCCGACGTCACGCCCTCGAAGCGGACGAACGTCGTGCGTTTCGTCCAGTCGGCCGGAACGTCGAAGTCGCGGACGTAAGCGCCGGTCGGGTTGATGTCACGGGGAACGCGGGGCGGGTCGTCCGGCTGCACCTCGGTCGCGATGTTGCGGAAGATCGGGTGGTCCAGGCCGTCGGTCTGCCACGTGTGCGGCACGGTCACCGTGCGCCAGCGGGACGTGTCGTGGTCGTCGGCGTAGAACCGCGCGGGCACGTCGGCGGGCTTGTCCGCCATCGCGATCTGCCACCTGCCGTCGAGCGTGCGCGTGAAACCCGGTTGCTGGCGCAGGAACGCGTGGTGCGGCTCCTGTCCTTCTCCGGTCCTGCGCGGATCTTCGAGGTAGGTGTGCACGTCAGGAGGCGGATCGACGGCGGAGGCGATCGGTGTCATCGAACCTGCCGCAACCACCATGACTGTCGCAAGAACAATCGCGCGCCGCACGCTGAACCTCCATGTTCAGACAGAACCGAACACAAGTGAACAGCCGGTTCCCTGGTGCGACAAGGGGCCGCGAGGTAAGCGGCGTTCACACAGTCGATGCGGTTATCGAACGAGAACGGCCTTGCGTTCGATGTTGTTCGAAAGCACGCTGCCGAGGCATGGCCAGGACGTTAGTTCCTCTGTTGACCGCTGTCGCCGTCGCGCTCGGGGTTCCGGTGACCGCGCAGGCGGCACCAGGTGTGAGCCTCGTCAGCGACACGGTGCTCGATCCGTCGGCGCTGTACTTCGTTTCCTACGACGGGTTGGTGAACAACAACTCGTTCCAGCAGGACGCGATCCTGACCTACCAGGGACGTCAGTACGCCACCTGGTACACCGCGAGCCGCAACGCCGTGATCGCGCGCCGAAGCGTGGGCGGCACACGGTGGGAGACCGTGGTGTTGCCGCACCGGCTCAGCGTCGACGACTCGCACAACGTGATCTCGCTCGGGATTTCCCCGCAGGACAACACGATCCACGTCGCCATGGACACGCACAACACGCGTCTGTTCTACCTGCGCTCCACGCCCGGCCTCGCGATCGGCGCACAACCGTGGAACGCCGCGTCGTTCGGTGAGGTGCAACGGACGCTCGGCGGTGTCGAACTCGGTTCGATGACCTACCCGCAGTTCGTGGTGACACCAGAGGGAAGGCTGCAGTTCAGCTACCGCACCGGCGGATCCGGCAACGGTGTCAACGAACTGGCCGAGTACACCGGCGGCACGTGGCGCAAACTCGGCGGCTGGTCGTCCGCAACGGGTTCCTACACCGGCCCGAACGGCGTGGTGTCGACCACGCGCAACATGTACCTGCACGGCCTGACCTATGACCGAAGTGGACGGTTGCACGCCGCATTCACCTGGCGTGAAGGCAACTCCGGCGTGCTCTGCAACTCGGGCGGGCTGACCAACCACGACACCGGCTACATCTACAGCGACGACCGCGGCCGAACGTGGCGCAACAGCGCGGGAACGGCGCTGACCACCCCGGTGAGCATCACCTCACCCGGTCTGGTGGTGGACCCGCTCGACCCGAACCACGGCCTGATGAACCAGGAGAGTCAGGCGGTGGACATGAGCGGCCGGCCGCACGTGGTGATCAGCTACGTGCCCGGCCGCTTCACCCAGTGCGTCTCGAACTACGCCCAGCAGCGCGCGCAGTACGGCCGCACGTTCCACGTCTTCCGCGGCGCGGACGGCAAGTGGACCAAGATGGAGGTGCCGATCCCGCCGAACCACACCCAGCGCACGAAGATCGTGCTCGACCGCGACGACAACGCCTACCTGGTGATGCCGCGCGGCAAGATCGTGGCGGCGAGCAAGGCCAGCGGGTGGACGGACTGGACGACCGTGTTCGACCGCCCGTCGCTGCAGGCGTTCGGTGAGGTCAACGTGGACACCTCCCGCGTCGCGTCGCAGGGGATTCTTTCGGTGCAGTACCAGCAGGTCTCCAGCGGCACCACACCGTCACCGATCCGCGTCGCCGATTTCCGGCTGGGGTAGCGGCGGCACCGTAAGGTCGCTGGCGACCACTGGCGTCTGCAAGTACCCCCAACTCAAGATCATCGAGCGTTCTTCTACTACCAACTGCCTCGTTGGCAGGGCAGTGGCGGCGCCGCGCTACACCGTCTTGCGGTGCATCCACTTGTGCCAGGCGCGGGTTTCGGAGCTGTAACCGTTGCGCCGGAAGGCCTGCATCATCGGGACGTTGAGGACGTCGGTGTCCGAGAGCATCCCGGTGAATCCGAGTTCACGTGCCGTGCGGCTGGCCAGTTGCAGCAGTTGGTCGACGTAACCTTGGCCGCGATGATCCGGGTGCACCGCGATGTAGCTGATCGTGCCGACGTTCTCCTCGAACTCGCCGACGGAAACGAGACCCACGGCCTGCCCCTGAGCGTCTTCTGCGAGCAGCCACGTGGAGTCCTCACAGGCCGCCAGGAACGCGGCCGACCAGGCGGACGGTCCCATCGCGGCCATCGCGTCGGCGTCGACCCGGTCCAGCGTGCCGGTCGAGCAGCTCTCGATGACCTCGACGAACTTCTCGCGCCCGGCCTGCGCCAGGGTGCGGACGGTGGTCCGGTGCGGCGCCGGCAGCTCCTGGCCCTCGTCGCCCCACCAGAACCCCTCCTTCTCCTGCCACAGCTCGAAACCGCAGGACTCGAACAAGGCGACGCGTTTGGCCGGGTCCGGATGGACCTCCACGTTGGTGGAGGCGTTGAGCACGGTGCCGGGTTCCGCCGACGCCGTCGCGGCCTCCACGATCAGGGCCGCGGCGTCGACACGGCCGGGCTGCCAGCGGACGGTGACCAGCCGGCCCGTCTCGTCGCCCATCCACGACTTCGCCATGAGATCTCCGGTCGCCACCGTCACGCCGGCGTCGATGGCGGCGAAAGGGGTTCTGGGGCCGAGCGGATGGCCGTCGAGGACGTCGTCGAGCCGGGTGATCACGGTCAAGAGCTGCTCCTGCGGTTCGGAGGTGTTCTTCGCGGCCAGCGATCGTATCGGCCACAGGAGAGGCGCGGAATTCATTTAGGAAAGCGCTCAACCAGAACAAGACTGCGCATTTCTTCACGCCGTGGACTCGCGCACCACGAGCCGGCACGGCTGCCGGACGACACCCGCGGCGGGAACTCCTTCGAGCGCCGCGAAGAGGTGCGTCACGGCGGTCGTGCCGAGCTGCTGGAGGTTGAGGTCGATCGTGGTGAGCGGCGGCCGGCAGTCCGCGGCGAAGATCTCCCAGTTGTCGTAGCCGACGATCGCGACGTCGTCGGGCACGCGCCGGCCGAGGTCGGTGAGGGCCTGGGCGACGCCGCTGGCGATCTGGTCGTTGCCGCAGAAGATGGCGTCGACCTCGGGCGTGGTGGTGATCAGCAGGCGGGCGGCGTGCCGGCCCCAGCGTTGCGACCACTCGCCGTGCAGTGGCTGGCCACCGGCGAGCGACAGGCCTCGCTCCTCCAGGACGGTGTGGACGGCGGCGGCGCGATCACGGGCGGCGCGGTAGTGCTGCGGGCCGGTGATGTGGGCGATGTGCTTGCGTTGCAACGCCATCAGGTGTTCGATCGCGAGCCTTGCCCCGCCCGCGTCGTCGGAGACCAGGCTGAGGTCGTCCGGGTTGCTCGAGCGGCAGTACACGTACACGGCCGGCACCGGGATGTCTGCGGTGAGCGATGTGCGGACGTCGTTGCTGTCGCCCACGACGATGAAGCCGTCGACCTGGCGGGCCAGCAACGTGCGGATGTAGTGGTTGCGGCGGATCGCGTCGCCGCGTGTGTCGCACAGCAGCACGGACATCTCCTTGTCCGACAACGCGTTCTCCGCGCCGAGCAGGATCGGGATGGCGAACCGGCCGTCGAACTCGTCGGTGAGCAGGCCGATGGCGCGGGTGCGGCCGGCTACCAGGCCCTGGGCCAGAACGTTGGGCTGGAAGGAGAGTTCGGCCGCCGCCCGCAGCACGCGCGCCCGCGTGGCCGCCGCCACCTCGCCGCGGTCGTTGATCGCCTTGGACGCGGTGGCGATCGACACGCCTGCCCGCTTCGCCACGTCCCCGAGCGTCACTGCTTCGGAACGCCGTCTGCCCATCGAAATCCTTTCGAACCGAGATTCGACTGCGTATTCGATGATTTCTGCTCCTGATGGGGCATTGTCGAAATCGTTTTCGGTCTCCAGAGTGCGTGGTGTGGCAATGATGCGCAACACCCAGTCGATCCGCGGACCGGTGGTCCCGTCCCGCGGACCGGTACGTCCATTGGGGACGGACGAGGTGAGCATCACCGGTGGTTTCTGGGAACCCCGGCAGCGGGTCAACGGTGAAGCGACGATCGGCCACGCGCTGCGGTGGATGGACGAACTGGGCTGGACCGGCAACTTCCGCACGGTCGGCAACGGTTCGGGATCACGGGAGCGGAAGGGCAGGGAGTTCTCCGACTCCGAGGTCTACAAAATGGTCGAGGCGATGTCGTGGGAACACGGCAGATCCCCGAACGCAGAACTCGACACGCGCATCGAAGCGCTCACGTCCCAGTTCGCCGCAGCCCAGGCCGAGGACGGCTACCTCAGCACCGCGTTCGGCCGCCACTGGCAACGCCCCCGCTACACCGATCTCGCCTGGGGCCACGAGCTCTACTGCGCAGGGCACCTGCTGCAGGCCGCGGTCGCCAGGACGAGGACCGCGGGCGCCGGGCCGTTGCTGGACGTGGCCCGCCGCGCCGCGGACCACATCTGCGAGACCTTCGGCAGCGAGGGCGTCTGCGGGCATCCGGAGATCGAGACCGCGCTGGTGGAACTCGCACGGCTGACGGGGGAGCAGCGCTACCTCGACCAGGCCGCGTTGTTCGTCGACCGGCGCGGGTATCGCACTCTGCCCGCGCACGAGTTCGGCTGGTCCTACTTCAACGACGACGTCCCGGTGCGCAAGGCGACGGTCCTGCGCGGACACGCGGTGCGTTCGCTGTACCTGGCGTGCGGCGCGGTGGACGTGGCGGTCGAGACCGGCGACGACGACCTGCTGGGTGCGGTGGCCGAACAGTTCGACCGCACGTGGGCGCGCCGCACGCACATCACCGGCGGCATGGGCTCACGCCACCAGGACGAGGCGTTCGGCGACGACTTCGTGTTGCCGGCCGATCGCGCGTACGCCGAGACGTGTGCGGGCGTGGCCACGGTCATGCTCGCCCAACGACTGCTGTTGGCCACCGGCGACAACCGTTATGCCGGTGTAGTGGATCGTGTGCTGCACAACGTGATCGCCGGCGCGATCGGCGACGACGGCCGGAGTTTCTTCTACGCCAACACGTTGCACCAGCGCACTCCCGCACAACCGGCGAACGGCGGTGAACGGCTCGACGTCGGCGGGCTCAGGGCGCCGTGGTACGAGGTGTCGTGCTGCTTGCCGAACATCGCACGGTTGCTGGCAAGCCTCTCGTCGTACCTCGTCACCGCCGACGACACCGGGCTGCGCCTGCACCAGTACGCCGACTGCGACGTCGAGACCAAGCTCGCCGACGGCCGTCCGGTCGGCGTGGAGGTGCGCACGTCGTACCCGGAGGACGGAGACGTGGTCGTGCGGACGACCAGGAGCGGCGGGCCCTGGTCGATCACCCTGCGCGTCCCCGACTGGGCGACCGGGGCGGTGCTCGTCGTGGATCACGAGCGCCGCCCGGTCGCGCCAGGAGACGTCGTCCTGACCCGCGACTGGAGTGCGGGGGAGGAGATCCGGCTGGAGCTCCCGACGCGACCGCGGTTCACCTGGCCGGATCCCCGCGTCGACGCGGTGCGCGGCTGTGTCGCGGTCGAACGCGGGCCGCTCGTGCTGTGCGCTGAGTCGTTGGGGGAGAACGATCTCGACGCGCTGCGGGTCTGCACCGGGCACGACCCGGAGCAGGCAGGTGACGGCGCGGTGGTGCGGGCCGCGTTCGACGCCTCGCTCGATTCCTCGTGGCCGTACGGCGAACCGTCGGCCAGACCGGGCACGCCCGCTCCGTTGCGCCTCATTCCCTACCACCGCTGGGCGCGCCGAGGCCCGTCCACGATGCGGGTCTGGCTGCCCACCGCCTGACGTCTCAAAGGAGAGACCGTGAAAGCGATGCTCGCGGCAGTCACGCTGCTGCTGGCCACCGCCGCGTGCGGTGCGGACGAAACCGGTGCCGCCGACGACGGCGCGACCCTCACGTTGTGGACCCGCGCGGCGACCGAGTCGGTGTCCAAGGCCTACGCCGACGCGTACAACGCCTCGCATCGCAACAAGATCGAGGTCACCGCGTACCCCAACGAGGAGTACCCGGCGAAACTGGCCTCGGCCGCGGGCGCGAAATCGTTGCCGGACCTCTTCGCCGCGGACGTGGTGTTCGCACCGCAGTACGCCGCGCAGGGTCTGTGGGCCGATGTGTCCGAGCAGTTCAAGTCCTTGCCGTTCAAGGACTCCGTAGCCCCCTCTCACGTGCGTGCGGGCACGTGGGAGGGCCACAACTTCGCCGTGCCGCACACCATCGACCTGTCGGTGATGCTCTACAACAAGGACCTCTACGCCAAGGCAGGTCTCGATCCGGAGAAGCCGCCACGCACGCTCGGCGAGTTCGCCGAGCACGCCCGCAAGATCGACAAGCTCGGCGAGGACGTCCACGGCACCTACTTCGGTGGCAACTGCGGAGGTTGCATCGAGTTCACGCTCTGGCCCTCGGTCTGGGCCGCCGGCGGTGAGGTGCTGGACGCCGACGGCCGTAGCGCCCGGATCGACTCACCCGAGATGGCCGAGGTGTTCGCCGTGTACCGCGACCTCTACGACGAGGGCGTGGCATCGCCGGGGTCGAAGGGCGAGGCAGGCCCGACGTGGCTCGGAGCGTTGCAGGGAGGGAAGGTAGGCATCGCACCCGGTCCGTCGGTGTGGCTCGATGCCATCGAGGCGAAGGGCGTGAAGACCGGTCTCGCGCCGATTCCCGGCATCACCGGCGGCGAGTCCACGTTCCTCGGTGGTGACGCGATCGGCATCGGTGCCACGAGTGCGAAAACCCAGCAGGCGTGGGACTTCCTGGCCTGGACGATGTCCGAAGAGGCGCAGGTCGAGGTGATCGCGAAACGCAAGGGCGTGCCGTTCCGCACCGACCTCGCGTCGAACAAGTACTCGTCGGCGGATCCGCGGCTGGTCACGGCCAACGGACTGGTGGCCAAGGGGAAGACGCCGTACGCCCGCAACTTCAACGCCACGTTCAACGACCCGCAGGGGCCGTGGCTGACCACCGTGCGCGGCGCGCTGTTCGGCAACGCGACCTCGGCGCTGATGGCGGGCAACGAGGCGATCACCAAGTCGTTGCGGCAGGAGTGAGTCGTGCGCAGGCGAGCGGTGACCGGAGCCCTCTACGCGACACCCGCCGCGGTGCTGGTGGGGCTGTTCTTCGTGGTTCCGCTGCTGCTCGTCGTCTGGATGTCGGTGCACCGCTGGCCGTTGCTCGGCATACCGAGGTTCAACGCGCCGGACAACTACACCGCCATCGTGGACAACGCGCTGCTGACGTCCGCAGCCTGGTTCACCGTCCGGTACACCGTGCTGATCACGGTGCTGTTGTTCGTGCTCGCGTTCGGACTCGCGCTGCTGGTGCAGAACCGGCGCAAGGGCGTGGGGTTCTTCCGGACCGCGTTCTTCCTGCCGATGGCGGTGGGGTTCGCGAGTGCCTCGCTGCTCTTTCTCGGCCTGCTGAGCGAGGAGATCGGCCCGTTCCCGCACACCGGTGACAGCCCGGCGCTGGGATCGGCCGTGCTGCTGGTGCTGTGGCGGTTCGCCGGGTTCAACATGCTGATCCTGCTGACGGGGTTGCAGGCGATCCCGGTCGACGTCTACGAGGCCGCGCGGATCGACGGCGCCGGCCGCTGGCAGACGTTCCGGCGGATCACCGTGCCGTTGATGCGGCCGACGATCGCGCTGGTGCTCACGATGATGACCACCGGCTCGCTGCTCGCGTTCGACCAGTTCTGGATCCTGACCAGGGGAGGCCCGGACAACAGCACCACGTCGCTGGTGATGGTGATCTACCGGGAGGCGTTCGTCCGGCTCGACCTCGGTTCGGCTGCCGGGATCTCGGTCGTGCTGCTGGTGCTGCTCGCGGTGTTCAGCTCGGTCCAGCTCGCCGTCCTGCGCAGGAGGTCGGCATGAGGACCTACTACTTCACGGGTACGGCGCTCGCGATCCTGTTCCTGTTCCCGCTGGTGTGGAGCGGATGGGCGTCGGTGCGCACGGACACCGGGTTCGGCGCGGAGAACTACCTGCAGCTCTTCACCTCCGCCAACGGCATCCGGCCGGTACACGTGCTCAACAGCGTGCTGGTGAGCGCGATGACGGTCGGCGGCACGCTGCTCGTCGCCACGTTCGCCGGCTATGCGTTCGGACGGTTCCGCTTTCCCGGCCGTGACGTGCTCTTCCTGCTGACGCTCGCGATCCTGATGGTGCCGTACGCGACGATCCTGATCGCGCTGTACGTCCTGCTCGGCTGGCTCGGGCTGGAGGACTCGCTGATCGGCCTCAGCCTGGTGCTGATCGTCTTCCAGCTGCCGTTCTCGGTCTTCATGATGCGCAACAGCTTCGAGGCCGTGCCGATCGAGCTGGAGGAGTCGGCCAGGGTCGACGGGTGCACGAGCTTCGGCACGCTGGTGCGGATCATGCTGCCCGCCGTCCGGCCCGGTCTGGTGACCGTGGGGCTGTTCGCGTTCCTCACGTCCTGGAGCGAGTTCTTCGCCCCGTTGATCCTGCTCAACTCCACCGGCAAGTTCACCGCGATTCTCGCCGTGGTGAACATGCGCACCGCGAGCCACGGCTCGATCGACTACGCCGCCCTGGAAGCCGGTGTGGTGTTCATGGCGGTGCCCTGCCTGGTGCTCTTCGCGTTCATGCAACGCAGCTACGTCCGGGGGTTCACCTCGGGCGCCCTGAAAGGTTGAGGAGGTCGGCATGACCCGACTGTGGAAAGGATTCGTGGCCGCGCTGTTCGCGGCGGTGATGGCGGTGAGCGTGGCGGCTCCGGCCAGAGCGGACACGTGGAACCCGCCGTCCAACCTGGTGACTCCGCTCAACCAGGTGTGGCAGCACGTGGAGAGCACCTACGGGGACCTCTACGGCTTCCGCAACTACGGCTGGGACCAGCTGTTCGTCAACCGCGGCTACCTGAACTTCTGCGTGCGCTGGGACTCGCCGCAGCCGGTGACCGCACAGCAACGAGACGCCGTCCACGCGCAGCTCGCGCGGCAGTACAAGAAGTGGATGGACGCGATGGCGGGGCACAACAACTTCCCGTACGCGTCTGTGCCGATCAAGGTCGTCGGCTGGGCGGTGCGCGACCGCAACCAGCTGAAGTGGACGGACAACTCGGTCGACATCTACGTCAACGACATCCGCGAGAACGCACCGCAGTGCTCGGAAGGCTGCGGCAGGTTCTTCAACCGCACCGGCACCTATCCGCGTTGCCCCGGTGGCGTGGCGCGGCACTACGACCAGTCGTTGTGGCTCACGGCCGGCTTCGGCGGCGGGGCCGGCGGTGACTGGGGGCAGCGGATCGGCAGCGAGTACTACATGGGCAACCTGAACTCGTCGGACGTGCACATCCTGCTGCACGAGATAGGCCACACGTTCGGTCTGGACGACTTCTACGACTGGACACCGACCGGCGTCGGCGGGTTCATCATGAAAGCCGGTAGTTCGACCGTGATCACCGAGTTCGACAAGTGGATGCTGCGTGACTTCTGGCGGCATCTGAAGAACCGGTACGGGTTCTGATGAACTTCCCTTCTCGACGTGCAGTTCTGCGTGCGGGCGCGCTCGCCGTCGCGGCGACGGCGTTGCCCGCACGCGCGCTCGCCGCGGCACGCCCCGACTTCGGGGTGTCCGCCGAGCTGTTCCCGCTCGGTGCGGTGACCCTGCTGCCCGGACCGTTCCGGGACAACACCACGCGCACCCACGCCTATCTGAAGTTCCTCGACGCCGACCGGTTGCTGCACACGTTCCGCCGCAACGTCTCGCTGCCGTCCGAAGTCGTCCCTTGTGGAGGGTGGGAGTCGCCTTCCACCGAACTGCGCGGGCATTCGACGGGGCACGTGCTGACCGCGCTGGCCCAGGCGTATGCCGCCACGGGTGACACGGCGTTCGCCACCAAGGCGAACTACCTGGTCGAGCAGCTGGCGGTGTGCCAGGAGCGGGCCAGGATCGGTGGTTTCAGCACCGGGTACCTCTCGGCGTTCCCGGAGAGCTTCATCGGCCGGGTCGAGGCGCGCGAACAGGTCTGGGCACCGTACTACACCCTGCACAAGATCATGGCGGGTCTGCTCGACGTGCACGTGCTCATCGGCAACGCGCGGGCGCTGACGGTGTTGACCGGCATGGCGGCGTGGGCGGGGTGGCGCAACGGCAGGCTGACCCAGGCGCAGCGGCAGAACATGCTCGACACGGAGTTCGGCGGCATGAACGAGGTGCTGGCCAACCTCTACCAGCTGACCGGTGACCCGGCGCACCTCACCACCGCCCAGTACTTCGACCACGCGGAGATCTTCGACCCGCTGGCGCAGAACCGCGACGCGTTGAACGGCTACCACGCCAACACCCAGATCCCGAAGGCGATCGGCGCGATCCGCGAGTACCACGCAACCGGTTCGACGAGGTACCGCGACATCGCGAGCAACTTCTGGGAGATCGTCGCCGGCGGGCACAGCTACGCGATCGGCGGCAACTCCAACGGCGAGTACTTCAAGGCACCGGGCCGGATCGCGTCCGAACTGTCGGACACCACGTGCGAGTCCTGCAACTCCTACAACATGCTGAAGCTCACCGCGCAGCTGTTCCGCGGCAACCCCGCCGACGCGCGGTACTTCGACTTCTACGAGAAGACGCTCTACAACCACCTGCTGGGTGCGCAGAACCCGGACTCGGCCCACGGCCACCACAGCTACTACACGCCATTGCGTCCCGGCGGCATCCGGACGTACAGCAACGACTACAACGACTTCACCTGTTGCCACGGCACCGGGATGGAGACCAACACTGGCCACACCGGCCGTATCTACGCCCACTCCGACACCGCGCTCTACGTCAACCTGTTCATCGCTTCCACGGTGAGCTGGCGAGGTTTCACCGTGCGACAGGACACCTCCTTCCCGGAGACCGCGGCCACGAAGCTGACGATCACCGGCTCCGGAACGTTCGAGCTGCGCGTGCGCATCCCGAGTTGGGCCGCGGGCGCGCAGATCCGCGTCAACGGAACACCGCAGGCGCCGGTCACGCCGGGTTCGTACGCCTGGATCAACCGCACCTGGTCGAACGGCGACGTCGTGGAGGTCAGCCTGCCGATGACGTTGCAACGGGAGTCCACTCCGGACAACCGCGCGGTGCAGGCCGTCAAGCACGGACCGATCGTGCTGGCGGGCGCCTACGGCACGACCAACCTCTCAACGATGCCGGCACTGCAGCCGTCGACGATCAAGCCCACGCCGACGCCGCTGCAGTACACAGCCACGGCGAGCACCGGCCAGGTGACACTGCTGCCGTTCTACAAGGTCCACGGGCAGCGTTACACCGTCTACTGGACCGTCGCCGAGACGTCGACGTTCATCGCGCATTACCCGTTCGACGGCAATGCCAACGACGCCACCGGCAACGGCCTCACCGCCACCCTCGCCGGAGGTACGGCCTGGACGACCGGCCGCAGCGGGCAGGCGGTCGACCTGTCCGGTTCCGGTGCGCACGTCGCGCTGCCCTCTGGCCTGCTCGCGGGCGCGGCGGCGTTCACGATCGCCACCTGGGTCCGCCTGGACGCGGTGACGACCTGGGCACGAGTGTTCGACTTCGGGTCCGGCACCGGGTCCTACGCCTTCCTGACTCCGCGCAGTTCGGCGGGCGGGGCGAGATTCGCCGTCACCACGGGCGGCGCGGGCGCGGAGCAGCAGATCAACGCCCCCGCGCCGCTTCCACAGGGCGTGTGGACGCACGTCGCGGTGACGCAGAACGGCGATCTCGGCGTGCTGTACGTCAACGGTCTCGAGGTCGCGCGCAACGCGGTGCTGACGTCGAGGCCCGGCAACACCACTCAGAACTGGATCGGGCGTTCCCAGTACGCGAACGACCCGTTCCTCGACGGCGCCGTGGACTCGTTCCGGGTCTACGGCCGCGCCCTCACCGCCGCCGAGGTCGCGAACCTCCACTCCACCGGCTCCTAGAAGGAGGATCGATGCGCGCCACCCTGGTGGGCGCCGCGATCACATTGCTGGCGGGCGTTGTCGTGGCAACGCCCGCGAGTGCGGCGAACCCGATCATCACCTCGGTCTACACGGCCGATCCGGCCCCGCTGGTCGTCGGCAACACGATGTACGTCTACGCCGGGCGGGACGAGGCCGCGTCCGGTCAGTCGAACTTCCTCATGCGCGAGTGGCGGGTGCTGTCCACCACCGACGCCGCCACCTGGACCGACCACGGCGCCAAGGCGAACATCGGAACGTTTCGCTGGGCCGGCGCCGACGCGTGGGCCGGCGAAGTCGAACCGCGGGGCGGCAAGTACTACTGGTACACCTCGGTCAACGGCAACGGCGCCGGGTGGATGGACATCGGCGTCGCGGTCGGCGACAGCCCGCTCGGCCCGTTCACCGACGCCAAGGGCGGGCCGCTGATCAGCGACAGCACGCCCAACTCGTCCGGGCTCAACATCGACCCGACGGTCTTCACCGACGACGACGGCCAGGCCTACCTGTACTGGGGCAGCTACTGGGGCGCGCGGGCGGCGAAGCTCAAGCCGAACATGATCGAACTGGACGGCCCGGTCATGACCCCGCAGGGCCTGACGGACTTCTGGGAAGCGCCGTTCATGTTCAAACGCAACGGCCTCTACTACATGATCTACGCGGCCAACGACACCAACGGCTGCGTCACGTCGTCCAGTTACGCCTGCCAGCGCTACGCCACCGCCACGAACCCGATGGGGCCGTGGACGCATCGCGGCGTCGTGCTCGGCCAGGTCTCGTCGACCACGAACCACGCGGGCGTCGCGCAGTTCAACGGTCAGTGGTACATGGTCTACCACAACGCCCAGGCTCCCGGCGGCGGCAACTTCCGCCGGTCCGTGGCCGTCGATCTGTTGCACTTCAACGCTGACGGAACGATGCAGCGGGTCGTGCAGACGGTGGCTGGCCCGCCACCGAACCCCGGTTCCGGCACTGGTGGCAACATCGCCCCGAACGCCACCGTCAGCACCTCGTACGTGTCGCCGTGGGAGACCATCGCCGCGGTCAACAACGGTGGTGCGCCGGCGAGTTCGGCGGACAGGTCGAACCTGGTGTACGGCAACTGGCCAGAGCAGGGCACGCAGTGGCTCGAGTACACCTGGCCGTCCGCTAGATCCATCAACCGCACGGCCGTCTACTGGTTCGACGACAACCAGGGCATCGACCTGCCTGCGTCGTGCCGCGTGCAGTACTGGACCGGCAGCGCGTACGCCGACCTGCCCGGCTCGTGCGGGACGGCCGCGAACACCTTCAACACCAGCACGTTCCCCACCGTGTCCACGACCCGGCTGCGGTTGAGCATCACCGCGAAGACCGGCCTTTCGACGGGAGTCCTGGAATGGCAAGCATTCGCCGCCTGACGGCACCCGCGCTGGCCGTGGTGCTGATCGCGGGCGGGCCGGCACCTGCCTCGGCCGCGCAGCCCATCGGTTATCCCTCGTTCACCGGACCGTCGATCCCGGCACCCCCGGTGGGGTACAGCACCGGCAGCACCATGCGGGCGATCTACGACGCCGAGAGCGCCGGCACCGACTTCTGGATGGACCGGCTGCTGGCCCGTCCCGGCAACGACCCGGCCGGCAACTTCCTGATGACCCGCGGGCGCGGGTTGTTCATGTACACGCACAACCCGGCGGTGATCGGGTTCGGCGGCAGATCCGCCTACTGGGACGACCTCAGCGGCCAGAACGCCTACTCGGTCGTCGTGTCACCGGGCACGTTCACCGAGCAGGTGAACAGCCGCGTGCAGAAACCCAGCCACTACAAGGGTGTCTTCACCAGCGGCTCGATCCGGGTGGAGACGACCAAGTTCATCACGCACAACAACGTGGCCGTGACGAACCTGGCGGTCGTGAACACCGGCGGCTCGCCCGCGACGCTGCAGCTGCGCGCGACCTCGCCGTACGCGACGACGGCCAGCGGCAACGAGCTGACCGGCAGCCGGCCGGTGAAGAACAACCTCACCACGATCCGGCCGCGTCTCGCCGGCGACGGGTTCGGGGTGAACAACGGCGGCCTGGACCGGTCGATCACCGTCGGCGCCGGCCAGACCGTCACCACCAAGGTCGCGATGGGCTTCCTGACGACCGAGATCCCCGAGTCGTCGACCGAGTACCAGTCCTACCGCGGCTACTCGCCCGAGACGGCGTTCGCCACCCACGTGCGCGCCTACAACCGTTGGTGGGCGGACAACATCCCGTACATCGACGTGCCCGATCCGGCGATCAAGAAGAACGTCTACTACCGCTGGTGGTTGATGCGCTTCAACCACCTCGACGTCGACATCCCCGGCCAGGACTACCAGTTCCCGATCTCGGTCGAGGGCGCCACCGGCTACAACAACGCGATCGTGCTCACCCAGCCGATGCACATCGACGACCTCAAGTACCTGCGCGACCCCGTCTACTCCTACGGGCCGTGGCTCTCCGCCGGACAGACGTCCAAGGGCGGCCGGTTCATGGACAACCCGGGCGACCCGGAGAACTGGTCGAACTCCTACACCCAGTACATCTCCGAGGCCGCGTGGCGCAGCTACCAGGTGCACGGCGGCCAGCCCGCGATCGCGGCCCTGCTCGCCCGGTACGCGGAAGGCGACGCCAAGGGACAGCTGTCGTTCTACGACACCAACAACAACGGTGTCATCGAGTACGACTGGGGTGCGCTCACCGGCAACGACGCCGATGCGGTGTCGTTCGACTGGCGGGCTGGCCGGCTCGACCGTGCGGAGACGGCCTACGTGTGGAGCGGAGCCGTTGCCGCACAACAGGCCTACGCACTGGCCGGCAACAGCGCGAAAGCTGCCGAGATGCAGACGCTGGCGGACCGCATCCGGTCCGGGGTGATCAACACGCTGTGGAACCCGTCCCGGCAGCTGCTGGAGCACAAGCACGTCGCCACGAACACGCACGTGCCGTGGAAGGAAATCAACAACTACTACCCGTTCTCGGTTGGCCTGATGCCGAACACCGACCAGTACAAGCAGGCGTTGCGGCTGTTCAGTGACCCGGCCGAGTACCCGGTGTTCCCGTTCTACACCGCGAACCAGCGGGACAAGGCGGCGGCAGCGGCGGCGGGTCACCCCGGCTCGAACAACTTCTCCACCATCAACTCGACCGTGCAGTTCCGGCTGTACTCCTCAGTGCTGCGCAACTACCAGAACCAGTGGATGAGCGCGGAGGACTACAAGAAGCTGCTGTACTGGAACACCTGGGCGCAGTACATCGGCGGCAACACGCAATGGCCGGACGCCAACGAGTTCTGGGCGGACTGGAACGGCAACTCGATCCAGTACCGGTCGTGGATCCACCACAACATCCTCGGCAGCAGCAACTGGACCGTCGTCGAGGACGTCGGAGGGTTGCGGCCGCGTACGGACGGGCTGATCGAGTTGTCCCCGATCAACATCGGCTGGTCGCACTTCGCGGTCAACAACCTGCGCCACCGCAACACCGATCTGAGCGTGGTGTGGGACGACCCGGCCGACGGCGTGACCCGTTACAACGGTGTCCCGCAGGGATATTCGGTGTATCTCAACGGAACCCGCGCGTTCACGGTGGACCGGCTCACCCGCGTGCTCTACGACCCGGCGACCGGTTCGGTGACGTTGCCTTCTGGCGGTTCGGTGACCTACCAGACTTCGGTTCCCGGTGTCCGCGCTCCTCGAGACGTCGTGCAGAACAGCGCGCGGGTGGTGGACGTCTTCGCCAAGGCGGGCGTGGACCTGACCTCGTCCCGGCCGAACCTGGCTCAGGGTCCGTCGGCCTCCTACACGGCGTCCGGCACGTCAGTCGGCGCCGCGGTGGACGGGTTCCCGATCAACGACCCGATCTGGGGCAGTTCCGGCTCGCCGAACGCGACCGACTGGTTCGAGCTGAACCTCGGCCAGCAGCGTTCGGTCAGCGAGGCACGGCTGTACTTCCGCGACGATCGCGCGGGCAACCGTTATCGCGCACCGGCTTCGTACCAGGTCCAGTACTGGAACGGCAGCGGATGGGCCGACGTGGCCGGACAGGTGAGAACACCGGCCACTCCTCGCGCCAACTACAACCTCGCCCAGTTCACCCCGGTCAGCACGCAACGACTGCGGGTGCAGATGACTCACGCCAGCGGTTTCCGGACCGGACTGACGGAGATCAAGTTGTATTGAACAAGCACAAAGGACGTACATGACAATCGCACGTCGTTTGACAGCGCTTGCGCTGTGTTCGGCCGTGGGCACGGGTTTCGCCACCGTGCCCACGGCCGCGTCTGCGGAACCCGCACCGCGGAACGCGGTCACGGTGCGCATCGACCCGTCCTACCAGCAACCGGAGTTCGAGGGCTGGGGGACGAGCCTGGTGTGGTTCGCCAACGTCACCGGCGGCTACCCCGAGCCCATCCGCCGCAAGCTCGTCGACCTGTTGTTCGGTGAGGACGGACTGCGCCTGAACATCGCGCGGTACAACATCGGTGGTGGCAACGCGCCGGACGTCCGCAAGGACTACATGAAGACGGGCGCGACCATGGAGGGCTTCTGGAAGGCTCCTCCCGGCACCACGCGCACGGACGTGGACTGGTGGCGCGCGGACAACCCCGAGCACTGGAACTTCGATGCGGACGCCAACCAGCGCTGGTGGGTCGACCAGATCAAGCGCAAGATCACGAAGTGGGAGGCGTTCAGCAACTCGCCGCCGTGGTTCCAGACCGTCAGCGGGTACGTCTCGGGCGGTTTCGACGCGAACACCGACCAGATCCGCCGGGACCGCGTCGACGACTTCGCCACCTACCTGGCGCGTGTGACCCAGCAGCTGGAACGCGCGCACGGCATCAAGTTCGACACGCTCGCGCCGTTGAACGAGCCCAACACGAACTACTGGGGCACCCAGATCGGTCCGGACGGCCAGCCGACCGGTGGACGCCAGGAGGGTGCGCACGCCGGACCTGAGCTCCAGCAGGAGGTCCTGCTCGCGACGCGGCGGGCGCTCGACGCGCTTCGATCGCGGGTCGGAGTGTCCGCAATGGACGAAACGAACCCCGGGACGTTCGTGCGCAACTGGAACGGGTACGGCCCGGCGCGGGACGTGATCGACCAGCTGAACGTGCACACCTACGGCACGGGCCAGCGCACCAGTGTGCGCGACATCGCGAAGGGTGCCGGCGAGAAGCTCTGGATGAGCGAGGTCGAGGGCACCTGGGGCAACGGCACCACCGACTACACGAGCATGGAACCCGGCCTGGGCATGGCGACCAGGATGCTGGAGGACATCCGCGAGCTCGAACCGTCGGCCTGGGTGTTCTGGCAGCCGATCGAGGACTCGATCCCGCAGCAGGCCGCGGGCAAGAACTGGGGCAGCATCCACATCCCGTTCAACTGCAGGGGAACGGACACGCTGGAGTCCTGCCCGATCAGGACCAACTCGAAGTTCGACACGATTCGCAACTTCACCCACTTCGTGCGGCCGGGGGACCGGTTCGTCAAGACCGACGACCCGGCGACCGTCGCCGCGGTGAAGCGCTTCGGTGTGGACGCGACGGTCGTGCACGTCAATAGCGGCAGCACCGATCGCTCGGTGACGCTGGACCTCTCGCGGTTCGGACTCGTCTCGCCGCTGGCCAGGGTGACCCCGGTGGTCACGAACGCGGCGGGCGCGCTGGTGCGCGGCAAGCCCGTGCGGGTGACCGGCAAGTCGGCCACGCTCGCGGTCCCGGCGAAGTCGGTCACGACGTTCCTGGTCGACGGGGTGGCCGGGGTGTCCGGTGACGCCGCGCTGGTCCAGCCAGGTCACGTGTACCGGATCGCCGCGGGCGGGAAGTCGGTGCAGCCGTCCGACGACTGGTCGAAGGCGGTGCTGGGCACCTCCGACACGTCGAGTGCGCGTCAGCTGTGGTCGGTGCGGAAACTGGGCCTGGGCAACGGAAACCGCGAGCGGTACGAGATCGTGAACGCGGTGAGCGGAACCCGGCTGGCCGCTTCGGGCGACTCCATGGTGTTGCAGCCGGCCACGGGCACCGCCGCGCAGTGGATCATGTCCACGACCGGTGACGGTGGCTGGACGTTCGTGAACGCCGCCACCGGCCTGCTGCTCGACGGGACCGGTGAGACGGTGTCGGCCAGGACCCCGACCTCAGGCGTGAGCCAGCGCTGGACCCCGGTCGACGAGACCGTGCTGCGCACCCACGACGCCGCCGTGTTCACGGTTCCCAAGCTGCAGCCCGTGTTACCTCAGACCGTGACGCCGGTGTACCCGGACGGCGCCCGAGGTGCGCTACCGGTGGCCTGGGACCTTCCACCGGACTGGTGGTGGCAGCAGCCTGGGACCGTTCGCGTGCACGGCACGGCGACGGACGTGCTCGGGCGGAAGCTGCCCGCGCTCGCCGTGGTCACGGTCGACACGATCGCGTCGACGCTGCCGGCTCGAGCGAAGACCTACGTCGGCGGGCGGCCTGAGTTGCCTTCCACCGTCACGGGCATCGGCAAGCGCGGCGGCAGGGCCGAACTCCCCGTCACGTGGGACTCCGGCGTGTTCGACCACGTCGGAACGGTGACGGTGACCGGGCGTGCCCAGGTCGTCGACGGCAGCACGGTGGCCGCGACGGCGGTCGTGCAGGTCACCGAACCCGTCGAGGTGAACGCGGCGCTGGACGCGGCCGTCGCGGCGACCTACACGGAGTCCGGCTATTCCGCGGACCGGCTGCGCAACGGCGTCACGGAGGAGAAGGCGTGGTCGAACTGGAGGTCCGGGACCAAGAACCCGGCCGACACGATCACGTTCACCTTGCCGAAGATCCGTGATCTCACGCGGGTCGCCGTGCATTCCTACCGCGACGGCGAGGGCGGTGTCGCCAAGAGCCTCAAGGTGCAGGTGCGCTCGGTGGACGGTGCGTGGATCGACGCGAGCGGCGAGGTCGAGGTGACTTCGCTGAGGACCGAGGTCGTGCTGAACCCGTCACCTCCGGCGACCGCGGTGCGGGTCGTTCTGACCGCGCGCCCGTCCGGGTACCTCACCCTCGGTGAGATCGAGGTGCTGGCGAAAGCGCCGACTCCGTGAATTCCGGGTAATTCGACCTGACAGTACGGTCGAATCGATTCGAAAACACGCGCGCCATTGAACTGAAGAGCCCGCCGCCGGACACTCGCGAAAATAGCGGAGAAGGGAATTCTCAATGCGGAGAGCTCTCGCGGGTGCACTGGCGGCGGTGACGACGGCCGCGCTCGTCGTGGTGGCACACACGGCGGGCGCGGACCACTCCGCTGCCGCGGCCGAAACGTACTCGTGGGGCAACGTCGACATAGCCGGCGGCGGGTTCGTCTCCGGCATCGTCTTCAACCAGCGCGAGCCGAATCTGGTCTACGCGCGCACCGACATCGGCGGCGCGTATCGGTTGAACCCCCAGACGAACAGGTGGATCCCGCTGCTCGACCACGTCGGCCTCGACAACTGGGGGCTGAACGGCGTGGCGAGCATCGCCACCGACGCCGTCGACCCGAACCGCGTGTACGTCGCGGCGGGCATGTACACCAACAGCTGGGATCCCAACAACGGCGCGATCCTGCGTTCGACCGACCGCGGTACCACCTGGCAGACCACGACGTTGCCGTTCAAGGTCGGCGGCAACATGCCCGGCCGCGGCATGGGGGAGCGGCTCGCGATCGACCCGAACCGCAACAGCGTGCTGTACTTCGGCGCGCCCAGCGGCAACGGCCTGTGGCGCAGCACGGACTTCGGTGCCACGTGGGGCAAGGTGACGGCGTTCCCGAACCCCGGCAACTACGTCCAGGATCCCAGCGACCCCAACGGTTATCTCAACGACAACCAGGGCGTGCTGTGGGTGACGTTCGACCCGCGCACCGGAAGCGCGTCGACGGCGACACAGACGATCTACGTGGGCGTGGCCGACAAGCAGAACAACGTCTACCGCAGCACGAACGGCGGCTCGACGTGGGAACGCGTGGCCGGACAGCCCGCGGGTTTCCTGCCGCACAAGGGAGTCCTCGAAGGCGACACGCTCTACCTCGCCACGAGCGACACCGGTGGCCCGTACGACGGGGCCAAGGGCGACGTCTGGAAGCTGAACACCGCGACCGGCGCGTGGACGCAGATCAGCCCCGTGCCGTCGAGCAGCGCCGACAACACGTTCGGCTACAGCGGCCTGACCGTCGATCGCAAGAAGCCCGGCACGCTGATGGTCGCGACGCAGATCGCGTGGTGGCCGGACGTGACCTTCTTCCGCAGCACCGACTACGGCGCCACGTGGACGCGGATCTGGGACTGGACGAGCTATCCGAACCGCAGCTTCCGCTACAAGATGGACATCAGCGCGTCGCCGTGGCTCGACCTCGGAGCGAACCCCGCGCCGCCCGAGGTGTCCCCGAAGCTCGGCTGGATGACCGAGTCGCTGGAGATCGACCCGTTCAACTCCGACCGGATGATGTACGGCACCGGCGCCACGCTCTACGGCACCACGGACCTCACCGCGTGGGACCGCGGCACCCAGCTCACGATCAGGCCGATGGCGGCCGGGCTCGAGGAGACCGCGGTGAACGACCTGATCAGCCCGCCGTCCGGACCGCCGTTGATCAGCGCGCTCGGGGACATCGGCGGGTTCCGGCACGACCGGCTGGACGCGGTGCCGGCCAGGACCTTCACCCAGCCCTACTTCACCACCACGCGCAGTCTGGACTTCGCCGAACTGAACCCCGCGACGATCGTGCGCGCCGGTGACTTCGACAAGACCAGCAGGCCCAACGACAACCGGGTGGCGTTCTCGACCGACGGCGGCGCGAACTGGTTCCAGGGTCAGGAACCCGGCGGCGTCACCGGTGGCGGCACCGTCGCGGCGGCGGCCGACGGCAGCAGGTTCGTCTGGAGTCCCACGGGAACCGGCGTGCACCACGCGACCGGCTTCGGCAACTCGTGGGCGGCGTCGACCGGCATCCCGGCGGGCGCGGTCGTGGAGTCGGACCGCGTGAACCCGATGAAGTTCTACGGCTTCGCGGCGGGGAAGTTCTACGTGAGCACCAACGGCGGTGCCGCGTTCACCGCGACGGCCGCGACCGGGCTGCCCACGTCGGCTCGCTTCAAGGCCGTGGCGGGCAAGGAAGGCGACGTCTGGCTCACGGGCGAGGGCGGGTTGTGGCGGTCCACGGACTCCGGTGCGAGCTTCGCGAAGGTCTCCGGTGTCGCGAACTCGCTCAACATCGGGTTCGGCAAGGCGGCACCGGGACGTGCCTATGCCGCGCTGTACCTGATCGGCGAAGTCGGTGGCGTCAAAGGCGTTCTCCGGTCCGACGACACGGGTGCGAGCTGGGTGCGGATCAACGACGACCGGCACCAGTACGGCAACATCCAGGACGCGATCACCGGTGACCCGAGGGTGTACGGCCGCGTCTACCTCGGCACGAACGGGCGCGGGATCGTGCTCGGTGAGATGACCGGAACTCCGCCCACCACAACGACTACGACCACAACCACCACAACCACCACGACGACGACCACCACAACGGGCTCGCCGCCGGGAACCGGGTGTGCGGTGAAGTACACCGTGTCGAGCCAATGGCAGGGCGGCTTCAACGGTGCCGTCGACATCATCAACACCGGATCGGCGGCCGTCACCGGATGGACGCTGAAGTGGTCGTTCGCCAACGGCCAGGTGGTCAGCCAGGTGTGGAACGGCAAGTTCACCCAGACCGGCGCCGCCGTGACCGTGGCCAACGAGAGCTACAACAAGGAGATCAAACCGAACGGCACCGTCGGTTTCGGGTTCAACGCGAGCTGGACGGGCACCAACGCGAAACCGGTGGCGTTCTCGCTGAACGATCGGCCTTGCGCGATGCCGTGATCGTCCGGTGGCGTCGAATCCAGGTCGAAGAATTGCCGACGCGGTGTTCGATTTATTCGACGCTAATGTTTGTCGCGGTGAAGCTTCCGGCTTTGCAGAGCACTTTTCCGTTCGATGATGCACGGAAGGGCAAGCGCGATGAACAAGACCATGCGCGCCGTGGTGGCGGCATTGGCCGCCACCATGGCGTTCTCGCTGGGTTCCCCGGCCGCGTCCGCGGCGGCCTGGTCGTCCTCGGACAAGTGGGGCACGTGGAACAACGGCGGCTACATCGTCCGCAACAACATCTGGGGCGGCGGTGCCGGTCCGCAGTCGATCTGGGCGAACTCCTACAGCAACTGGGGCGTGTGGGCGAACCACCCCAACACCGGCGGGGTGAAGTCCTATCCGCACGCGGGCAAGGCGCTGAACAAGAAGCTCAGCTCGATCGGCTCTCTCCGCAGCAGTTTCAACGTCAGCGTGCCCGGCTCGGGCGCCTACGCGACCACCTATGACATCTGGGCCAACAACAACGCCTACGAAGTCATGATCTGGATGAACAGGACCGGCCCGGTCGGCGCCATCGGGTCGCGCCAGGGCACGTTCTCCGTCGGCGGCCACACCTGGGACGTCTACCGCGGCTCCAACGGCGCCAACGCGGTCTTCTCGTTCCTGCGGACGTCAAACACGTCGTCCGGCTCGGTCGACCTCAAGGCCGTCATGAACTGGATCCGCACCCGCGGCTGGTGGGGTGACGTCACCGTCGGCGAGGTCCAGTTCGGCTACGAGATCACGTCGTCGAGCGGTGGCAAGAACTTCACGACGAACAGCTACTCGGTGTCTGGAGGGTGATCGGTGATGCGACGGACAACGATGTCAGCACTGCTGGCGGCGATTCTCGTCGCGGGCGGCGTTCCCGCACTGGCGGGCGAACCGGCGGTCACTTCCGATCGCGGGCTCGTCAGCATCCGGTCGGTCCACGGCGACGGCAACTTCGTGTCGTGGCGGCTGCTCGGTTCCGACGCCACTGATGTGGCGTTCAACGTCTACCGCGACGGCGTGAAGGTCAACCGCGCGCCGGTGACGACGGCGACGAGCTATCTCGACGCGGGTGCGCCCGCGACGGCGTCCTACTCGGTGCGTCAGGTGAGCGGAGGCGTGGAATCGGCGGCGGCCACGCGTTCCGTCGGCACCCTGGCGACGAGCAGGGACGTCCCGATCCAGAGTCCGGGTTCCGGCTACGTGGCGAACGACGCGTCGGTCGGCGACCTGGACGGCGACGGCGAGTACGAGATCGTCCTCAAGTGGGATCCCGCCGACGCCAAGGACAACTCGCAAGCAGGACGCACAGGCAACGTGTACCTGGACGCGTACAAGCTCAACGGCACCCGGTTGTGGCGCATCGACCTCGGCCGCAACATCCGCGCAGGTGCGCACTACACGCAGTTCCAGGTCTTCGACTACGACGGTGACGGCCACGCCGAGATCGCCGTGAAGACCGCGGACGGCACGCGGTCGGGCACCGGGCAGGTGATCGGCAACGCGAACGCCGACCACCGCAACAGCGACGGTTACGTCCTGACCGGGCCGGAGTTCCTCTCCGTGTTCCGCGGCACGGACGGCGCGGTGCTCGACACCGAGAACTACCTGCCACCGCGCGGAAACGTCTCGTCGTGGGGTGACAGCTACGGTAACCGGGTCGACCGCTTCCTGGCCGGCACCGCGTATCTGGACGGCTCCCGGCCGAGCATCGTGATGGCCCGCGGGTACTACACCCGCAGCGTGATCTCGGCGTGGGACTTCCGCGGCGGGCAGCTCACCCAGCGCTGGACGTTCGACTCGGCGTCCCAGTCGAACCGGGCGGCCTGGGAGGGCAAGGGCAACCACCAGCTGTCGGTCGCCGATGTGGACGGCGACGGCCGCGACGAGATCATCTACGGCTCGATGGCCATCGACGACAACGGTCGTGGCCTGTGGCAGAACAACACTCACCACGGCGACGCCCTGCACGTCGGCGATTTCATCCCGTCCAGGCCCGGCCTCGAGGTCTTCAAACCGTCGGAGTGGACGAACGAGGTCACGCACTGGATGGGCGACGCGCGCACCGGCCAGATCATCTGGAGCGCGCCGTCGTGCGGCTGCGACAACGGCCGTGCGGTCGCCGCGGACATCTGGGCCGGCAACCCCGGCGCAGAGGCGTGGTCGGCCTCGGTGGGCGGGCTGCGCAGCGCCACCACGGGCGGCCAGGTCGCCGCGCGGAAGCCGGGCTCGATCAACTTCGTGATCTGGTGGGACGGCGACGCACAACGCGAGCTGCTCAACGGCACCACGATCGACAAGTACGGCCCCAACGGTGACACGCGGCTGCTGACGGGTTCGGGCGTGGCGTCCAACAACGGCACCAAGTCCACGCCGGCCCTGCAGGCCGACATCCTCGGCGACTGGCGCGAGGAGGTCGTCTGGCGGACCTCGGACAGCCGGGCGCTGCGGATCTACTCCACGACCGAGCCGACGACCATCCGGCGGCCGTCGCTGATGGAGGACCGGCAGTACCGGGAAGCCGTGGCGTGGCAGAACACCTCCTACAACCAGCCGCCGCACCCGAGCTTCGCCTCACCCTGATCGTCCCGCGCGACAACTGAACACCGAATCCGCGGACGGGTCGCCCGTCCGCGGATTCGGCCTGCCCGCATTCGCACGTCAATTATTCTGTTTTATGCCTGTGAATTGCACGCTTTTCACCGTTGTGAATCTTCCGCATTAATTCTTGCGGCCCGGAAAGGGTGTGCGTTAGCTTGCCTGGGAGCGCTCCCGTAAATCCTTCTTTTCGCACTCGGGGAGAACTGTGATGAAAGCGAAGTCCATCGCCGCGGCGTTGGCCGTGGTCCTGGCGCTGCCGTTACCCGCGTCCGCCGCCGACACCGTGCTCTACGTGTCGCCGTCCGGCCGTGACAGCGCGACCGGCACGATCTCGGACCCGACCACGCTGACGTCGGCGATCACCAGGATCGCCGCGGGCGGCACCATCTACCTGCGGGGCGGCACCTATGGCCTGGCAGGCACGGTGACGATCCCGCCGACCAACAACGGCACGGCGAGCGCCCGCAAGAAGCTGACCTCCTACCAGGGCGAGAAGCCGGTGCTGAACTTCTCGGCGCAGGCAGAGGACCCGGCGAACCGCGGTCTGGCGGTGAACGGCTCGTACTGGCACGTCTACGGTCTCATCGTCGAACGGGCAGGTGACAACGGCATCTTCGTCGGCGGCAGCAACAACATCCTGGAACGCACCATCACGCGCTACAACCGCGACACCGGCCTGCAGCTCTCACGGATGCTGTCCAGCACCCCGAAGAGCCAGTGGCCCGCCAACAACCTCGTGCTGAGCGCCGAGTCCCACGACAACCGCGACTCCGACGGCGAGGACGCCGACGGGTTCGCCGCGAAGCTGACCGTCGGCTCCGGCAACGTGTTCCGGTACGCGGTGTCGCACAACAACATCGACGACGGCTGGGACCTCTACACCAAGTCGGACACCGGCGCGATCGGCCCGGTGACGATCGAGGACTCCCTGGCGTACAAGAACGGCACGCTGAGCAACGGCGGCCAGGCCGGCAACGGCGACCGCAACGGCTTCAAGCTCGGCGGCGAGGACATCGCCGTGCCGCACGTCGTCCGCCGCACCATCGCATTCGACAACGGCAAGCACGGCTTCACCTACAACCGCAATCCCGGCGCCATGGCCGTGTCGAGCAACCTCAGCGTCGACAACGACGAGCGCAACTTCTCGTTCGACGCGGGCAGCACGGTGTACCGCGGCAACACTTCGTGCCGCAGCAGCAAGGGTTCCAACGACAAGACCGTCGGCAACGCCGACAGCTCGAACCAGTTCTGGACGGGCACCAACGGTTCTCGCTGTGCTGGTTTCGCCGGCGCGCTCGGGTGGTCCTTCGCCTCCGACGGCAAGCTGCTGGTGACTCTCGGCGGCAAACCGGTGGTGCTTTAGAGGAACTCCCGCAGGTGACGTAGTTGCGTTTCGATGTGGCTGGTGGGCGTGGTGTGCTTGCCGAACGGCGACACCGTGATCTGTTTGGGCGCGCGGACCTCGTGGTACGCGGCGTACACAGTGGACGGCGGGCACGTCTCGTCCATCAGCCCGACGCTGAACAGGCACCGCGCGGTGATCCGGCGGGCCAGCAGCGCGCAGTCGACGTAGCGAAGCGTTTCCATCGCGGCGGGCACGAGCGCGTCCTGCTGGGCGAGGAAATCGCTGATCTCGGTGTACGGCGGGGTGCCGCCGATCCTGATGGCGCGGTGCAGGTCGCACAGGAACGGCACGTCCGAGTGGCAGACCTTCACCTTGTCGGTCAGCGCCGCGGCGGCGAGAGCCAGTGCGCCGCCCTGGCTACCACCGGTGACGGCGATGCGGTCCGGGTCGGCGCCGGGCAGCTCGGCCGCGACGTCCACGGCCCGTGCCGCGTCGAGGTACAGCCGGGTGAAGTAGTAGTCCTCGGGACTTCCGATGCCCTTGGTCATCACGCCGGGGTGCTCGGGGCCGGTGCCCGCACCCGCGTCGGCCGTGGCGCCCACCGACCACCGGCCGCCCTGGCCCCGGCTGTCCATCACGAACGTCGCGAAACCCAGGCTCGGCAGCAACGTGTGCTGCGCGGGCATACCGCGGCCGCCGCCGTAGCCGATGTACGTGACCACCACCGGCAGCGGGCCGTCGCCCGGCGGGCGCAGGTACCAGCCGCGCACGGGATGGCCGTGCGCGCCGGAGAACTCGACGTCGTACACGGACAACGGCCGGTAGAGCTCGGGTTCGTGCGGCGTCAGCACGGCGGGCTTCGCCTCGGCCGCCGTCCTGGCGAGCTGGCCGGCCCACCACGCGTCGAGGTCGGCGGGTTCCGGCGTGGTGACGCGGTGCCGGAGCAGTTCTTCCTCGGAGAGGTCGACGACGGGCACTTGCTTCCTCCCTAGTGCCGCGACTGGCTGCCTTTGCCCCGTCTTCGGCGGTCAGACGGGTGCATCGTGGTGCCGGCCCCGCGGCCTCATCCTGGTTGGCTGTGGGCGTGGGGCCGGTGCCGCGAGGCGCCCCGCTGAGCGTTGAAGACGCGGCGAAGGTTGCCGGTCGCGGCACTAGAGTTTGGCGGCGACGATCGGTGCGAGCCGGTCGGCGATCTTGCGGTGCCCCTGGTCGTTGGGGTGCACGTTGTCCGTCGTGTCGGTGGCCTCGTTGATCCAGCCCAGCGTGTCGACGAAGTACACGTTGCGGTCGCCGCCGTCGGTCAGCGTCTTCACCGCCGCCTGCGTCTCGGGAATGTACCGCTTGCGGAACGTGCCCAGGGCGAAGATCGCGGCCGTCGGGTACTTCTCCCGCGCCCGCCGCAGCAGCGTGACGTAGGAGGAGTTGAACTGCTCCTTGGTGACGCTGTGCCCGACGTCGTTCGTGCCGAGGTTGATCACGACGGCGTTCGCCCTGTACCGGCTGAAGTTCCACGCGGGTGCGGTCAGCGCGAGGCCGGTGCGCAGGAAGCCCTCCCGCATGCTCAGGCATCCGTCCGCCGCCGGATGCAGGCACGAGCCGCCCACCGCGATCTGCGTGTGGCCGGCCTTGAGCTTTTCCCCGGTCAGCCAGCCGTACGCGGTCAGGGCCTGTTTCGACGACTGCTGGCCGACGGTGATCGAGTCACCGACGAACTCTATGATCTTCGAGGGGACGGTGGGGGCGAACGTGCGTGCGCCGGTGTCGATCTCGATGCCCTGGTACACCGCGTCGCCCTTGTACGAGCCCGCGATCGGGCGGTAGGAGACGCGCAGGGTGTGGTTGCCTGCCGCCAGTGGCGTCGGGGTGAGGTTCACCGTGCCGGTCCGGTTCACGTAGGACACGTCGGGGCCGCCGTCGATGCTCACGAAGAAGTCGATCGCGTTGCGCTGCTTGAGCTTCACCGTCCGGCCGGTGAAGCCGACGACGAGGTAGGCGCCCGCCCACTCGGAGACGTAGGCGCTCGACGAGCTCGTGTTCCACCGGCCGAAGTACTTGACGTTCGGGTCGGTGGGCGAGCTCGTGACGGCGGCGGACGCCGCCGGAGTGGCGACCACCGTGCTGACCAGGACAGCTGCTGCCAGCAGGAGTTTCATCCGGGGTCCCCTCAGATCCGGGAGGCGATGATCGGGGCGAGGCGGTCAGCGATCTTGGCCTGACCCTGGTCGTTCGGGTGACCGTCGCCGTCGACGTAGTCCGCGCCGGCGGTGAGCCAGCCCTCGGTGTTGACGAAGTGCACGCGGCTGTCTCCCGCGCTGTTGCGGGCCGCGACCGCGGCCTTGGTCTCCGGCACGTACCGGCGTTTGAGCGTCTCGACCGCGAAGATCGCCGCGTTCGGGTACTTCGCGCGGATGTCGCGCAGGAACTGCGTGTAGGTCGACTGGAACGTGCTCGCGGTGACACCGCGGCCGGCGTCGTTCGTGCCCAGGTTCACCACGACGGCGGCGGCCTGGTACCGGGTGAAGTCCCACGCCGTGTCGCCGGTGCTGGCGCGGCGGAAGAACTGCGTGCTCTGCCCGACGCAACTGTCCTTCGGGGCCAGGCAGTAGCCCGCCCGCGCGATGATCGTGCGGGGCAGCCCGAGCTTCTGCCCGACCAGCCAGCCGGCCGACGAGAGCGCGAGTTTCGAGTCGAGGTAGCCGGCGGTGATCGAGTCGCCGACGAACTCCAGCACCTTCGGCGAGAGGCTCGGGTTGACCGTCCGCGCGCCGGTGTCCAGCACCAGCCCGCCGAACACGGTGTCGCCGGAGCGGTACGCGATGCGCAGCCGGTGCGTGCCCGCCGCCAGCGGGGTGGGCGTGAGGTTCACCGTGCCGCGCACGCTCTGGCGGAACACGTCCGCGCCGCCGTCGATGCTGACGTAGATGTTGACCGCGTCACGCAGTTTCACCTGGACCGTGGTGCCGGTGAACGACGTTTCGACGTACGCGCCCGTCCAGTTCGGCACGCGCAGCGCACCGTCGGTGTGCCATCGGCCGACGTACTGGAGGTTCGGGTCCGCCACGCCGACGTCGGTCGCCGCGGCGGCCTGCGGTGTGACGACGGTGAGCAGCAGCAGTGCGGCGATCAGATGTCTGATCACGGACCGTCCTTTCGGCGCGAGGGCAGGGGAACGCGCGACCAGTCGGTGTCCGAGGCGAGGTAGAAGCTCGGGTACGACGGCTGGTTGTAGGTGGTCTGCTGGCGGGCGACCTCGACGCGGTACTGGCGGTCGTGCATGAGCGTGTACATCTTGTGGTTCGTCGGTTCGGTGCTCAGGTAGAAGCGCAGGGCCGTGCTGTCCTGCGTGCGCACGACCAGCTCCTCGCGCCAGTCGCCGAACACGTCGGCGACGAGCGACGGATTTCCCTTGGTGCCGTTGTTGGCGCGCGTTCCGGTGGCGGTGAGCAGCGTGCCGCGCCGCCAGTCGCTGATGGCCGGCGTCACGTCCTGGGCACCGGTCACGATCTGGGTGGTCAGGTCGCCGGCCCAGCGGATGCTCATGTTCGTTCCGGGGGAACGGTCTTCGAGCCGGCGGCCGTCCGCGCTCCAGAGGCCGGAGGGGTCCGAGCCACTCGGCATGGACGACCACGTCTCGATGCCGGGCACGTCCGGGCGGACATCGCCGATCATGCCGCGGCCGGTGTCCATTCCGGAGTAGGCGCCGTAGATCGTCGCGCCGGTGCGGGCGTCGCGCATCGCGTAGCCGTAAGGGGCGTAGCGGGCGCCCTCGTGGACCATGTAGATCTCGAGGCCCGGCCGGTTCGGGTCGATGTCGGTGACGTGCATGGCGTCACCGTGTCCGACCCGGACCGTGGCACCCGGTTCCACGCTGCCTGGTGGCAGCACGCCGACCGAGCTGTACTTCAGCGAGCCGTCGTCGTCGAGCGTCGCGCCGCCGTAGATGATCTCCTGCCTGCCGTCGCCGTCCACGTCGGCGACGCTCAGCGAGTGTGAGCCCTGCGTGGTGAGCTTCGCGTGGCTCGGGTTGGTGCCGTCGCGGCCGTGCGGGCTGTCGCGGAACGGGTTCGTCATGGGCACCCAGCCGCTGTCGACGAGCCAGCGCTTCCTGAGCCGTCTGCCGTCCCAGTCGTAGGTCGCGACGGTCGAGCGGGTGTAGTAGCCGCGGGCGAAGATCGCGGACGGGTGTTTGCCGTCCAGGTAGGCGACTCCCGACAGGAACCGGTCGACGCGGTTGCCCGGTTCGATGCGGGCCATCGCGTAGTCGCCCCACATGAGCCCGTCGTCGCCGCGGCCGGGTTCGTAGCGGACGGTCTGCAGCTCGCGTCCCGTGGCACCGTCGAACACGGTCAGGTACTCCGGGCCGTCGACGATGAAGCCGGCGAACTGGCGCAGCTTGTTGTTGGCACTGCGGGACGGCGCGTAGACGTCGACGAAGTGGTCGACCAGGGCCGAAGCGTCCTCTGCGGACAAGGGATAGGTGTACCGCGGCTCGATGCCGAAAGCCTGTTCCAGCGTCGCGGGCCAGCGGCCGGAAACCACCTCGGGATGCTGGTGCCAGCCCCGGAACATGCCGATGAGGTGGTTGCGGTAGCCCTCCGGGCTGAGCCGGTAGTCGTCGGTGTGCCGGTACCCGGCGCGCAGGTCCTCGCGCGGCATCGTGATGAACCGTTCGCGGCCGTCGCGGCCGACGGTCTTCGTGCCCGGCGCGGTCTTGGTCATCAGCTCCGCACGACCGTCGCCGTCGAAGTCGTAGACCAGGAACTGGGTGTAGTGCGCGCCCGCCCGGATGTTCACGCCGAGGTCGATCCGGTGCAGCAGCGTGCCGTCGAAACGGTACGTGTCGAGGTACACCGGGCCGGTGTAGCCGACCTGCGAGACGTCCTTGGAGTTGCTGGGATCCCACTTGACGACGTACTCGTACTGCCCGTCGCCGTCCACGTCGCCGACGCTGACGTCGTTGGCGGAGTAGGTGTAGCGCTCACCGGCCGGCGTCACGCCGTCCGCGGGCTTGCGCAGTGGCAGGTCGTGATGCGATTCCGCCCAGGCCGTCGCGGCTTTGCTCCGGCCCAGTGGACCGCCTCGGCGCACAGGAGCAACCTGATACCGCGCACCGGGTGTCGCGTCCGGGTCGACGTAGGTGGTGCTGTCCGTGACGGTCGCGATGCGTCTTCCGTTGCGGAAGACGGCGAAATCGGGTCCGGCGATGCCGGTGGTGGTCGTGCCGGTGGCCTCCCTGCCGAGCAGGCGCCAGCTCAGGTGCACCCCGGCGCCGGTGGTGGCCGCGACGAGCCCGCGGTCGAGGTGTTCTCCGGGCGACGTGTGCGCGGAGGCGGGCAGCTGCCCGGCGAGGACAGCGGTGATCACCAAGGGGAGCAGAACGCTTCGTCGCGGATCCACGGCGGCTACGATGAACCGTTCCAGCACGTGACGCAAGAGTCCAAATGTGTTGGTGCGTAATGTGGAAAGCGTTTTCCCAAACGAGACGTCGAATCGTGCGGGCCATTCGACTGAAAATGTGTCGAACAAGTCGAAACGGCCCGGCGGTTGCTTGACGGCCGCTGCGGGTCGTGCCACGTTCACGACGTCCGGTCGAAGCGATTCGATTCATCCTCGGTGACCACGAGGGGCGCGCCTTGAGACACGACATCGTCGCCGTGTTCAACGCCCCTGGGGATCCGGCCGGCCGAGCTGGAGCTCGGCTGTCAATCGTGAGAGTTCCACCAACACCGGAGGTGCCAGCGTGGTCACCATCGCGGATGTGGCGAGGCATGCCGGCGTCGCGCCGAGCACCGTCTCCTACGTGCTGACGGGCAAGCGGTCGATCTCGCCGCAGACCCGCACGAAGGTCAGGGAGAGCATCCGGCTGCTGGGCTACCACCCGCACGCCGGCGCGAGGGCACTCGCGACGAGCAGAGCGAACGTGGTGGCACTGGTGCTGCCGCTGCGTCCCGGCGTGCACCTGCCCGTGCTGATGCGGTTCGTGACGGCGGCCGTCACGACGGCCCGCCGGCACGACATGGACGTGCTGCTGGTGACGGCGGACCAGGGCGCGCAGGGCCTGCGCAGAGTCGCGGGCAGCGCCCAGGTCGACGGCTTCCTGGTGATGGACGTGGAACTGGACGACGACCGCGTGCCGCTGCTGCGGCAGATGGCACAGCCGTCCGTCCTCATCGGACGTCCGGCCGCGGTCAAAGGCCTGACCTGTGTGGACCTCGACTTCGAGGCCGCCGGCGCCCGGTGCGTCGACCACCTGGCCGACCTCGGCCACCGCTACATAGGGTTCCTCGGCGCCCCGAGCGTCGTGTACCAGCGCAACACCGGCTACGCGCAGCGCACGATGGCCGGGTTCGGCGCGGCGGCGATGCGGCGGGGAATCGCTTCGACGGCACTGCCCGCCGAGGACGACTACGAGTCGGTGCTGGTGTCCATGCGCTCGCTGCTGCGCTCGCAACCGGCGATGACCGCGCTCGTCGTGCACAACGAGGCGGCGCTCGGCTGGGTGGCGGGCAGCCTGCGCGCGCTGGGCCGCAGGGTTCCCGACGACGTGGCCGTGGTGGCGATCTGCCCGGACGAGCTCGCGGAGCAGATGCAGCTGACCTCGGTGCAGCTGCCGGCGGAGGAACTGGGCCGGCAGGCGATGGAACTGCTCGTCGCCCGGCTGAACGGGCACCCGACGGCACCGCTGACCCTGCTGCCCCCGAAACTCTCCGGCCGCGCTAGCACGGCCCCACGCCTGCGCCGCGCCTGAAAGCTCCGCAGGACAACCGCAGGGGCGTCGAAACGCCTCGACGCCCCTCACACCCCGTGAGCAGTGGCCGGTCAGCCGACCGGCTCACCTGATGGCGCGGCGAGCTGAACGCCGAGCCGGACCGGCGTGCCGAAGTTGGGCGTGCCGTCGGCGTTCCAGGTGAACTTCTGCGCGCGGGTCGAGCGGTTCATGTCGCAGCCGCCCGATGCGCTGTCGTTGGCGTGGTAGACGATCCAGTCCTCGGTGCCGTCGGGCGACTTGAAGAACCCGTTGTGGCCGGGAGCGAACACGCCATTGCCGTCGTTGCGCTGGAACACCGGGTTCGGCGACTTCGTCCAGTGCGACCGGTTGAGCGGGTCGGAGCCGGTGAGGGTGAGCAGGCCGAGCTTGTAGTCAGGGCCCCAGCAGGCGCTGGCCGAGTAGACGATCATGACGCGGCCGTTGCGGTACAGCGGTTCCGCGCCCTCGTTGACGGCACCGGTCTGCCGTTCCCAGGCCAGGGTGGGCTGGGAGATGGTGCGTCGCGCGCCGCTGATCGTGTACGGGTTGGACAGCGGGGTGATGGTGAGGCTCTGGGTGCCGTCGATCGCGCTGCCCATCAGGTAGAGCTTGCCGTTGTGCTGCAGGATGCTCGGGTCGAGCTCCCAGGTCGAGCCCAGGTCTGCTTTGAACGTGTACGGGCCCATCGGGTCGGTGCCGGAGCTTTCCAGCACGTGCAACCGTTGGGTGGGGTTGTAGTCCGGCACGTTCTGGCCGGCCACGTAGTACAGGTACCAGCGGCCGTTGAGCAGGTGGAACTCCGGCGCCCACATGTTGCAGCACCCGTTGGGCCTGCCCGAGAGGGTGAAGAGCACGGTGTCCGCGGCACTCGACAGACCGGCGAGCGTGCGGGAGCGGCGCATGGTGATGGTGGAGTTCCACGTCGTGGTGGCCAGGTAGTAGTAGCCGTTGTAGTACTGGAGCCACGGGTCGGGGCCGTTGCGCTTGATCGGGTTGGTGAACGTGCCTGCTGCCAGCTTGACCAGCTGCCACTGCTGGTTGCTCGCCTGGGTGTCAGGCCACTGGATCACCTGGGCTCCGTCGGCGGTCGAGAAGTCCAGCACGTCGAGGGCCTTACCACTCGCGCGGTTGATCAGCCGGACGTGCCCGCCGTCGGAGTCGGCCAGCCGGAACTGCTGGCCGGTGCGCCCGGCGTCGGTCGTCTGCACGAGCCCGGCACGGTCCGCGGTGGACGGGAAGTCCAGGACCTTGCCGCTGTGCCGGGACTTCAGCCGGTAGTAGCCGCCGCCGGAGTCCACGAACTGCCACTGCTGCCAGGCTCCGTCGTTGCGCGACCACTGCACGATCGGCGCGCCGTCGTTCGTGGCGAGGTTGTACACGTCCAACGCCTTGCCGCTGTTGCGGTTGACCAGCACGTAGGACGCGTTTGTGTCCACTGTGGCCGCCGAGGCCGGCGATGCCGCGGTGGTCGCGCCGATCAACACGGCGACGGCGAGCAAGCGGACCGTCGTTGTCATGGTTCTCCTCACTCCAGCACGAACGTCGCGTCGGACCGTCCCTGAGCGTCGGTCGCCGCTTGCAGGTTGAGCAACCCGTTGCTGTGCCGCATGTAGCTGCCCGGCCGGTTGAGCGACTCGAACGACACCGCCGTGCTCGCCGCGAGTCCTGGGCGCTGCGAGAAGCTGGCGTCGTTGCGGAACTGGGTGCTGCCGTCGTTGCGCTCCACCCACAGTTCGAGGTTGCGGTGACGCAGGAAGTAGCCCGGGAAGTTGGTCGACTCCAACGAGACCGTGCCGGCGCCGGTCAGGCCGGTCACCAGCTTGAACTGCGAGTCGGCGAGCGGGGAGACGTTGGGTTCGAGCTTCGCGCGGTACTCCCAGTGCCGCACGAACCGGTCGGTGAGGTTGTAGGACTTCAGCCGCACCGGGGTGGGACCGTCGGGTACCGGGATGCCGAAGTCAGGTGTGCCGTCGGACTTGTAGTAGACCTTCTGCACGCGCGTGCGGCGGTTCGGGTCGTTGAGCGGATCGCCGTTGATGTCGCGGTAGTTGCGGTCGTGGTAGACCATGACGTCGCTGAGACCGTCCTCGGACACCGTGAACGAGTTGTGGCCGGGCCCGTACTGACCCGTCGCGTCGTTGGTGGTGAACACCGGGTTGGGGTTCTTGCTCCACGACGACGCGGTGAGCAGGTTCGCTGACGCCGACGCGGTCAGCATGCCGAGGCAGTAGTTCGCGTCGGTGGCGCTGGCCGAGTACGTCAGGAAGATCTTTCCGTTGCGCTGCAGGACCGTGGGCCCTTCGGCCACCTTGAACCCGCGGGTTTCCCAGGCCAGCGTCGGTACCACCAGCCGGGTCACCGAGCCGGTGATCGTCCACGGGTTCGTGCCCATGCGGGCGATGTACACGTTGGAGTTCGTGGAGATGCCCGGTTCCTGTTGCGCCCAGAGCAGGTACCGCACGCCGTTGTTCACGAACGTCGACGCGTCCAGCGAGAAGGTGTCCCACGGCGTCGTGATGCGGCCGCGTTCGGTCCACGAGCCGGTCAGCGGGTTGGCGCTGGAGCTCTCCAGCACGTACATCCGGATGCGCCAGATGTCGTCGCTGCGTCCCGCGGCGAAGTAGACGTACCACTTGCCGTTGATGAAGTGGATCTCCGGCGCCCAGATGTGCGCGGCCATCTCACCGCTCGAGTGCTTGCGCCAGATCACGGTCTCCGGCGCCGACGAGAGACCCTGGATCGTGGTCGCCCGGCGCAGGACGATCCGGTCGTACTCCGGCACGGTCGCGGTGAAGTAGTAGAAGCCGTCGGTGTGCTTGAAGATGTGCGGGTCGGCACGCCGTTCAGCGATCGGGTTCGTGTACCGCACGGCGGGCGAGGCTGCCGCGCGCGGTACGGGGATGCCGATCAAACAGGTGACAGCCGCCAGCATCAGCACGGCGACGCGGTGGAAGGCCTTCATCCACTGTCCTTTCAGACCAGTTGCGGCCAGCCGGCCGAGTCGTAGGTGAGGCGGTTGATGCCCAGCAACGCCGTGCCGTTGTCGGCGTAGTAGTGGTAGACGAGCAGGTCGCCGTCGACGTCGGAGAGCACGGCCTGGGCCCCTGGCCCGTGCACACCTCCGTGCCCGGCCAGTACTTCGGTGCCACCTCCGGAGTTCATCCGCACGCCGTTGCGGTCGAGGTAGGGGCCGGTGACACCGGTGGAGCGCCCGACCATGACGCGATAGGTGCTCGATGCGCCGCGACAGCAGACGTCGAATGACACGTAGAGGTAGTAGTACTGGCCGCGTTTGACGATGAACGGCGCTTCGATCGCGCCGCCACCCCGCCCGGCGATCGCGGTGATGCCGCTGCCGAGCCGCAGACCGGTGGCGGGATCGAGCTGGATCAGCTTGACGCCCGACCAGAACGAGCCGAAGCTCAGCCACCAGCGGCCCTGGTCGTCCACCACCAGGTTGGGGTCGATGGCGTTGAAGTCGTCGGACTGGCGCGACTCGATCACCAGGCCGCGGTGGGTCCACGTGCCGGAATCGCCGGTGGGACTGGTGGCCAGGAAGATCGCCGAGCGGTTCGTGCCGAACGTGGACGCCGCGTAGAAGAGGTAGTACCTGCCGTTGCGGTAGGAGATGTCCGGCGCCCACAGATTGCGGCTGCCGCCGGTGTAGGCCGTGGTCCACGCCGCGCCGCCGGGGAACACCGTGCCCGCGTTGCGGAAGGTGATGCGGTCGGTGGAGGTCTTCAACCCGAGGTGGTCGGCGGTGTGGACCACCAGATAGCTGCCGTCCGGCCGCTTGATCGCCGCCGGGTCGTGCACGCGGATGTCGCCGGTGACGCGGCCGGGATTCGGATAGGTGGCCGCGTCCGCGGCCGGCGCGAAGATCAGCGCGGCCGCGGCGAGAAGCGCAGAGATTCGAGCGACCGGCATGGTGCCTCCGTTGGCAACCGATGACTGTTATCGCTAACAAGACTCAGGCCGAGGTACCGTAGCCCACCTTTTTCTTGCCCGGCAAGGTTTGTCGAATGCCCTGTCGAATGGGCAGCTGATGTAGTCGAACGTTGACGCCGGTACGACCTGCTCATATGTTAACGCTCACAAATGAGCGTGAGGAGCAGGCGCATGGCGGACGGGTTCGCACGGCGGGACTTCCTCAGGGCGACCTCCTTGGCCGTCGCTGTGCCACTGCTCGGCGTGACGACGGGAGAGGCGCTGGCGACACCGAACGTGCTCGCGCCGGGCGGCTTGCGGCCGTTCGAACTGTCCGAGGTGGCGCTGGGCGAGGGCGTGTTCTCGAAGAAGCGCGACCTCGTCCTGGCTTACGCACGTGGTTACGACGTCAACCGGCTGCTCCAGGTGTTCCGCGCCAACGCGGGCCTGGACACGTTGGGCGCCACCGCACCCGGCGGCTGGGAAGGCCTCGACGGCGAGGCGAACGGCAACCTCCGCGGCCACTACACCGGGCACTTCCTGTCGATGCTGTCCCAGGCGTACGGCAGCACCGGCGACACCGCGTACCTGGGGAAGATCCAGGCGATGGTCGGCGCACTCACCGAGTGCCGGGCCGCGCTGCGCCGCGATCCGCAGGTGCTGAGCGTGCCGGGCAAGTCCGGCCGGGCGGTGGAACAGGTGCGCGGGTCGTACCAGTTCGTCGACCTGCCCGCGGAACCGCTGCCCGCGACGTTCACGTTCAGCGCATGGGTTCGGCCGTCGCACGACGCGAACTGGACGCGGATCTTCGACTTCGGCAACGACAACACCCGCTACCTGTACCTGGCCGCGCGCAACGGCAACGGCGTGCCCCGCTTCGCCATCACCACGAACGGTCCCGGCGCGGAGCAGGGCATCAACGGCACCGCGCCGTTGCCGTTGAACGAGTGGAGCCACGTCGCGGTGACGATCGCGGGCACCACGGGCACGCTTTATGTCAACGGCGTGCAGGTCGGCACGAACACCGCGATGTCGCTGAACCCGGCCGCACTGGGCACGTTGGCGCACCACTGGCTGGGACGCTCCCACTTCGGTGGCGACCCGGTGTTCGCGGGCGCGCTCGACGACGTGAACCTGTTCTCCCGCGCACTGAGCGCGGCCGAGATCACCGCGTCGCTCAAGGGAGATCTGGCTTCCTACGCGTTCGACGAGACGACCGGCGGGACGTTCACCGACGCGTCCGGCCGCGGGCGGAACGCGACGTTGCGCCGCACCTGGGGCGGCCCGAGCCATCCCGGTTTCCTCGCCGCGTACCCGGAAACGCAGTTCATCACGCTGGAAACGATGACGCGCCCGGACTACCAGGTGGTGTGGGCGCCGTACTACACCGCGCACAAGATCCTCAAGGGCCTCGTCGACGCCTACCGCAACACCCAGGACGCGCGGGCACTGGACCTCGCGGACGGCCTGTGCGACTGGATGTACTCGCGGCTGGGCAAGCTGTCCGCCGAGGTGCGCCAGCGGATGTGGGGCATCTTCTCGAGCGGTGAGTTCGGCGGCATCGTCGAGGCGATCATCGACCTGCACGCGATCACCGGCAAGCACCTGGAGCTGGCCCGGCTGTTCGACCTCGACTCGTTGACCACCGCCTGCGCCGAGAACCGGGACGTTCTCGACGGACTGCACGCCAACCAGCACATCCCGATCTTCACCGGCCTCCTCCGGCTGTACGAGGCAACCGGCGAGCAGAGGTACCGGCTGGCGGCGAAGAACTTCTGGGGCATGGTCGTCACACCGCGGATGTTCGCCATCGGTGGCACCAGCACCGGTGAGTTCTGGAGGCCGCGCGGTGTCGTGGCCGGCGCGTTGAGCGACACGACGGCCGAGACCTGCTGCGCGCACAACCTGCTGAAGCTCAGCCGGCAGCTGTTCCTGCACGAGCAGTCGCCCAAGTACTTCGACTACTACGAACGCGCGCTCTACAACCAGATTCTCGGGTCCAAACAGGACCGTGCCGACGCCGAGATGCCGTTGATGACGTACTTCATCGGCCTCACGCCTGGTGCCGTCCGCGACTTCACGCCGAAGCAGGGCACGACGTGCTGTGAGGGCACCGGCATGGAGAGCGCGACGAAGTACCAGGACTCGGTGTACCTCCGCGCGGCCGACGACTCGCGGCTGTACGTGAACCTCTACAGCCCGTCCGTGCTGAAGTGGGCGGCGAAGGGCGTCACCGTCACCCAGACCACCGGTTTCCCGGTCGAGCAGGGCACCACCCTGCGGATCGGCGGACGGGCGCGGTTCGACCTGTTGCTGCGGGTGCCGGCGTGGGCGGGGGAGTTCACCGTGACCGTCAACGGCGAGAAGCAGCGGCTGAACGCCCTGCCCGGCACCTACGTGACCTTGTCCCGATCTTGGCGCAACGGGGACGTCGTGCGCGTGCGCATGCCGTTTGGGTTGAGGGCGGAGCGGACACCGGACCAGCCTCTTGTGCAGTCGTTGATGTACGGCCCGATCAACCTGGTGGCGCGTGACGCACGGACCGAGTTTCTGGAGTTCGGGCTGCACGGGCGCTCGGCGCTGTCCGGGGACCTGGCAGGCAACCTGCAGCCGATCGCAGGTAAACCGCTGCACTTCCGGCTCGGCGAGGTCGAGCTGGCGCCCTTCTTCGAGGGCACCGAGCACGCCTTCCACTCGTACTTCCGCCGGGCAGAGCCGAAAATCATGTTCGCGGGCGTCGACTCCGGCGTCGCGAACCCCGTGCGCGCGGACGGGTCCACGTTCCTCGACGAGGTGTGGGTGGCCGCACCGTTCGCTGCCAAGAACTCGTTCGTGGACCGGGTGACCGTCGTGGCGCGGCGGTGGGTGGCGGAAGGGCTGATGTCCGTCGCCGACCACGACCGCGTGATCCGCACGGCCCGCAACGCGCCGATCCGGTAGAGCTCGTGAGTGGTTTGGCCGCTACAGCAGCCAAACCACTCACGTCTCACTACCGGTCGGGTCTTTCTGCGTCTGCCTGAGCCCGCCGGCGGAGGGAGTCCTTGATCTCGCTGAGCCTGGCCGCGGTGGCAGGGGTCCACTCCGCTTGTTGCCGGCTGGCACGCAGGGCGTCGTCGATCTCGTCGAGTTTGGCGGCGGACACCGCGCCTGCCCGCTCCATCAGGTCTTCCCGGCGCAAGGTGGTCAGCCAGGTACAAGGGGTCGAGCCGACCCATGGAAGCCCGAACCGCAGCACGCCGTCAAAGGGCAGTCCCTCCTGGACGCCGACCGCGACTTCGATACCCAGGCCGGAGATGTCGGTGTCCGCCGGGGCGACGACCTGCATCGCCCGGAGGCCGGATGGATCTTCCTCGGACAGCAGCACGACAGGCCGTCGCTCGTCGAACTCGGCCCACCAGACTTCGCCTCGCCGCATCTGTCCTCCTAGGCCGCTGGTCACAGCGTAGGCGCTGAGCCCCTCGGGCTGCGGCGTATTGCACGCCGCAGCCCGAAGTTGGGCCAGTCATCAGGCCGGCACGAAGATCGCCCCGAGCCGGTCGACCTCGGTGCCCGACCGGCCGGTGAACCCGGCGATGCGCCAGCCGGCGGGTGCGGTGGCGGTGAGCGTCTCACCGGTCGGCTGACCCGCTGAGAGCGTGCGCCCCCGGTTCGTGGTGAACGCGGCCGAGAACACCCTCGTGCGGTCGTTGTACTTGCCCTGGCTCAATTTCGCGGACACGAGGTGCTCGCCTGGTTCGAGCGTGAGGGTCGACGCGGTACCGCCGCCACCACCATGGCTGAACGTCGTGCCGTTCGCCGTCGTGATCGACACCTGGTCCAACCGGCTGCCACCACGCAAGGTCAGCGAGCGCACCGCTCCCAGGTCGACCGCGGCGAGATCGGTGAACGGGGTGCCGTGCGGGCCGCCGAGCTCGGCGCTGAGCCGGATGTCGTCGGAGGCAGTCCAGTCGAAACGGGTGGCGATGGGGTAGTGGTCGGACAGCGGTTTGCCCTGTGCGTCCACGAACGCCGCGTTGTCGTTGCGGTAGTCGCGAGCGGTCAGCGTGATCTGGCGGTTGCCCCGGTAGAGGATCTTGTCGACGACCTCGCACGAGTCGGTGAGCGCGGCTGGGTCGCACACGATCGCCGGGCTGCCCGCCGCCGGTGCCTGGCCGCCGCGTTCGAGCTGCACCCACGCGTCGGTGAGACCGTTGGTGCCGACCAGTTCGCGGATGTTGTCGTCCGCACGGGTGTAGCGGGTGTTGGTGTCTCCCATGACGATGACCGCGTTGCCCGCGGAGTTCGCCGCGATGAACCGGGACAGCTGCGTGATGTTCGACCGGCGCGCGGCGAGGTCGGCGTTCTCGACACCGGCATTGGGGTGCAGGTTGTAGAGGTCGACGTACACGCCTTCGGCCAGCGTGACCCGCTTGTAGCTGAACCCCTTGGGCGTCAGGCAGTCCGTGCCGTTGCAGGACGACCACTTCGTGCGCTCGAGGTCGCTGTAGGGCAGATGGGACAGCGTGTTCAGGCCGCTGCCGAACGGCACCCCGCCGGTCGTGGGCGTGCGGTGGGCGTGGTTGTCGCCCGCGTACAAGGCCGCGTGGTAGTTGAAGTCCTCCTGGACGTTGACGACGGCGTAGGGCGCCAGCCGCGGGCTGATCAGCGGAGTGTTGACGGCGGGGTTGCCGGACGACAGACCCTCGGGCAACCCCGCCACGTTGTAGGTCAGCACCTCGAAGCTGCCACCGGGGGCAGCGTGGGCGGGCACCGCGAGTGCCGCCAGCAGCGCCGGGATCAGGAGCAGGGACCTGGTCATCAGTTGCGCGTCCACTTCTGGTTGTTGGCGCCGTTGCAGGACCACAGGACGAGCTTCGTGCCGTTGGCCGTGCCCGCGTTGTAGGCGTCGAGGCACAGTCCGGACTGCACACCGGTGACGGTGCCGTCGGCGTTGAAGTTCCACTGCTGGTTGGTGCCGCCGGTGCACTCGTAGATGGCGACCTTCGTGCCGTTGGTGGTGCCGTGGTCCCACGCGTCGAGGCACTTGTTGCCGTAGAGCACGAGTTCCTTGCGGGCGGTGTAGGTCAGCGTTTGCGCCTCACCACCGTTGCAGTCCCACAGCTGGGCCTGCGTGCCGTTCGTGATCGTGTTGCGGTTGATGTCCGCGCAACGGCCGGACTGCGCGCCGATGATCTCGATGCCCCCGGTGCCGGGCAGTTCGCGCACCTCGACGGCGGTCGCGTTGCCGGACAACGTGAGGGAGTTGGTGCCCTTGGCCAGCGACACGATCACCGACACGGTGCCCTTGGTCTGCGCCGAACCCGTCGGCGGCAGGGCGACGGTGGTGGGGATCTGGCCGCCGTTGACCTGCAGCGTGGCCTTGCGGGCCACCCGGTCACCGTTGGCGTACTCGATCGTCGCGACCGCGAGCCCGCCCGCCTTGGCGCTGATGCCGGCGACGCGGGAGTTCTCGACGGGATAGCTGGAGGCGCTCGCCTCCACCCCGGCCACGGACAGCATCACCGCGTCCCCGGCCGGAACCGTCACGCTGTAGGTGCCGTTGGTGATCGGCGTGGCGGCACCGGTCCACAGGTCGCGCACCGCGGCCATCCGGCCGGACAACCCCAGATCGGCCAGCCGCACCGTCATGGTGGCCGCCGCCGACGTGCGGTTGAGCAGTGCGACGGCCCGGCGACCGTTGCCGGACAACACCTTCGCGTAGACCTGCCGGTCGCGGACGTCCTCGGCGACCTCGACGGCGGGCAGGCCGCGCGGGTCCTGGCCCACGGCGACCACCTCGCGGTTGGTCAGCACCGAGATCGTGCCGGCGTCCATCTTGGTCAGGTCGTTGCCGAGCAGCATCGGCGATCCGCCGACCGCCCACAGGCTCATGTGCACCCGGCTCGCCGCGGTGGACAGGCCCGGCATGCCGACCATCATCATGTCCGGGTCGTTGTAGTAGCCGGTGTGCTGCGCTGTCGGCCGCTGGTTCTTGTCGAAGTTCTCGTAGACCATGTCGATCGACGGCGTCTCGTGCGCGAAGACGATGTCCGTTCCGGTGCGCCACAACGGGGCCATGCCCGGCGCCCAGTTCCACGGATCGTTCTTGCCCCACTCGCAGATCGACAGCACCAGCTCCCGGCCGGTGGCCGCGCTCGCCTTCGAGACCGCGTCGCTGAGCGCCTGGTAGGTGCTGGGCGCGTCGAGCTGTTCGACGTCCGCTCCGCACCAGTCGACCTTGACGTAGTCGAAGCCCCAGCGGGAGAACTGCAGCATGTCCTGGTCGTAGTGGCCCTCGCTGCCGGTGCCGGCGTGCGGCGGTCCGGGAGTGGGGAAGTAGTAGCCGCAGCCGTTCTTGCCCGCGTCGGTGTAGATGCCGGCCTTGAGGCCCTTGCTGTGGATGTAGTCGGCGATCGCCTTCATGCCGCCGGGCCACTGCGTCTCGTCGATGGTGATGTCGCCGGACGCGTCGCGAGTGCCCTTCCACCAGCCGGAGTCGATGTTGACGTACCGGTAGCCGGTGGCCGCCAGACCGGACGACACCAGCGCGTCGGCCTGGGCCTTGATCACGTTGTGGTCGATCTTTTCGAAGAAGGTGTTCCACGAGGCCCAGCCCATTGGGGCGGAAGGCACCTTGACCTGGTTCTGCGTGACGGGTGCGGCGAGGACAGGGGTCTCGCCGACCGCGGTCACGGTGCTGCAGGCGACGGCCATGGCGACTACCAAGGCACGCCGTGATGTGAGCGTTAACATCGTCGTTTACGGCTCGCTTTCCAGTAAGCAGGGGAAGACTGGGAGAAGAGCGCAGCACAGATGTGAGCGTTGCCATAGTGGAGCGACAGGGCGGGCGAGTCAACGGCCGGTGTTCACTCGGTGTTGCCGGGGCGCGGTCGGGCTCGATCAAGGTTGATTGTGCAAACACCCTTGACGGGCAAGGGGTATGAGTTCCGCTAACGGTTGAAAGAACCCCTTCAAAAACCAATGAAGATCACGTACCGTGCTCGGTCGGAGCGCAGTACGAGGAACAGGTTCATGCGACTGAGGCATTCGGGCGATCTGCGGCGGGCGCACCGCGTCGAGGTCGTGCGGAGCTTCTACGGTGGCGAACCGCGGACGCGGCTGGAACTGGCGAACCAGCTCGGCCTGTCCGTCGCCACGATCGGCACCATCGTCGGTGAGCTGACGAACGCCGGCTTCCTGAAGGAGACGGCGGGACCGCGCACCGGCGGACGCCCGGCCACGCGGCTCACGTTGCGCGGCGGCGGTTCGCTGGTGGTGGGGGTGGACGTCACCGAGACGCACGTGACGGCCGAGTTGTTCGACCAGGCGATGACGCGACTGGCCCGGAAACGGGTTCCGGTGGTGGAGAACGCGCCACGAGCCCTGGTCGAGCAGGTTCTCGCCGCCGTGACCGCGGTACGGCAGCAGGTGTACGAGGCACCGGTCAGCGCGATCGGGGTCAGCCTGCCAGGACAGGCCGAGGGGCAGTTGCGTTCGTTGCTCGAACGACGCTGTGACGTGCCGGTGTTGCTGGACCACCCGTTGAAGGCGATCACGCTGGCCGAGCTGATGTTCGGCGCGGCGCGGGACCAGGACGACGTGATCGTGGTCGACCTGGGCACCAGTGCCGGTCTGGGCATCGTCGCCGGCGGCCGGTTGGTGCGCAGTGCGGGGGAGTGGGGGCACACCGTGCTCCACGCCGGCGGGGAGAGCTGCCGGTGCGGGGGTCGCGGATGTGTGGAGACCTACGTCGGAGCCGGCGCGCTCGTGCGCCTGCTCGAGGACGCCGGCAGCTCACTGATCGTGCCCGGTGACCGGGAGGCGACGGTGGCGCGGTGCGGGGAAGCCGTGCGGGACGGGGACTCCGCGGCGCTGGAGTCGCTCACCCGCTACGCCCGTCCGCTCGGCCTGGCGCTCGCCAACGCGGTGACCATGCTCAGCCCTGAGCTGGTCGTGTTCAGCGGGTGGATGAGTGCCGCGCTCGGGGAACCGCTCGTGTCCGCGGTCAGCCCGGTGATCAAGGAGTACGCGCTCGCGACGTCGTTCGAAGCGGCGACCGCCGTGCTGGGCAGGCACCTGGACAGTCCGGTGTCACTCGGCATGGCCGTGCTCGCCTTCGAAACCCATTTGCTCGACTGAACTTCTGAGGGGATCCATCCATGGGGCAACGCAGCCCTTTCAGAGCCATGTCCGCGGTCGTGGTGTGCCTGGTCGCGTCCGCGTGTGCGGCCGGCACTCCACCACCGGCGCCGGAACCCGAGATCACCGTGGCGGTGTGGGGCAGCGACCAGGACGCCAGGACGTATCAGCAGCGCGTGGACCTCGCCGGCGAGCGGGTCGACGGCGTGAAGGTCAAGTTGTTGCACGTCCCCAACAACGGCGACTACGGCGCGAAGATCCAGTCGATGATCTCGGAGGGCAACCCGCCCGACATCATCCAGGTCGCGGAGTCGGTGCACAGCTACAGCAGCAAGAACCAGCTGCTGCCGCTGAACACCCTGATCGAGTCGGAGAAGGTCGACCTCGTCGCCAGGTTCGGTGAACGGGCGGCGCACTCCTACGACCGCGAGGGCAAGACGTGGGCGCTGCCGGACCGCAACGGGCCGATGGTGCTGTACTACAACAAAGATCTCTTCGACAAGGACGGCGTCGCCTACCCGACCGCCGACTGGAAGTGGCCGGACTTCCTGGCCGCCGCGCAGAAGCTGACGGTCCGGGACGGGGACAGGACCATGCGGTACGGCTTCGCCGCGGGCGACTGGTGGCCGTGGTGGATGGCGTTCATGCTGCAGAACGGCGGCCGGATCCTCGACGACGCGGGCAAACCGGTGATCAACTCGCCGGAGAACGCCAAGGCGATGCAGTTCTACGCCGACCTCGTGCACAAGCACCACGTCGCGCCGTCCAAGAAGGACTACGAGGCGCTGAAGATCTCGAGCCCCGACCAGCTCTTCGCCCAGGGCAACGCGGCCATGATCATGACCGGCTTCTGGAACATCGCCTCGCTCAAGGAGACCCCGCAGATCCGATGGGGCATCTCGCCGCTGTTCAAGAACACCAAGCAGGCGACGATCTCGTTCCAGAGCGGGCTCGCGATCACGAAGTCCAGCAAGCGGCCGGAGCTCGCGTTCAAGGTGCTCGACTTCCTGACCGGCGCGGAGGGGCAGAAGCCGATCGCCACCAACGGCCAGGACGCTCCCGCCAACCGCGAGGTGCAGGACAGCGACGACTTCCTGAGGCCGGCGTGGGCGATCTCGGACGTCAACATGTCCGCGTTCAAGCAGTCCGCCGAGTTCGCCTTCACGCCACCGATGACGCCCGAGTGGGGCAACATGCAGAAGGCGTTCGGGACGATCATCGGTGAGATCTGCGACGGCGTCGTCACCCCGAAGGACGGCCTCGCCGCCGCCCAGCGTTCTCTGGAGAACCTCGGCAAATGACCGTTCGGAGGGCGAGGTCACCCGCCCCGCCCTCCAGCGCCTCGGCAAAGTCGGCCGCCGGCCGTCGGCCCTGCATCGATGGCGTGTGCAAGTACTACCAACTCAACATCAACAGGCACTTTCCTGCTACCAACTGGCAGTGTCCCGTCCTGCGGCGGCGCCGATCGAGCCAGGCGTCGCTGCCGAGTTGGGTGTGGGTAGCGGCGGTTCGATCATGAGTTGGTGGTACTTGCACACGCCGACCAGCAGAAACGGCTTTGCCCTCCAGGTTCATTGACGATCTATCGAGTGCCAGCTAAGTTGACGCTCACTTCAGGGACTGTCCGCGTGTTCCCTTTCCACCCCTGCACTGGGCGCCGTCGCGCGCCCGTCGGGAAAGGTCCGCATGTCCTTTCGTCATCTCACTTTCACCTCGGCGCTCCTGGCCGTCGCCCTGACCGCGGCAGGCCTCGGGATCTCCGTCACGACCAGTTCGGCGGCAACGCTCGACGACGGCCTCGTGGTGCACTACGACCTCGGCCAGACCTCCGGCACCACGGTGACCGACACCTCGGGATTCGGCCGCGACGGCACGCTCAGCGGTGACACGACGTGGCTGGGCGCGGAAGGCCTGCGCCTCGGTGGTGCGAACGGCCACGTGCGCCTGCCCGACAACGTGATCCGCGGACTGACCGACGTCACCGTCTCGGTTCAGGTCGACCTCGCCGCCGACCAGTCCGTCCCGTACTTCATCTGGGGCCTGGGCAACACCGGCAGCGGCTACCTCTTCGCGACGGGCGACCGGTTCCGCGCGTCGATCGCGACCGGGAACTGGTCGACCGAGCAGACCGTCGACAGTGGACGGAACCTCGCGCGGGGAGGCTGGCGCACGATCACCTACACGCTCGGCGGCGGTACCGCGGTGCTCTACGAGGACGGCGTCGCGATCGCCAGGAAGACCGGCGTGACCACCACTCCGGGTGCCATCGGAGACGGCATCACCACGGCCAACTACCTGGGCCGCTCGGTCTACCCGTCCGACCGGTACCTCAAGGGCAGGGTTCGCGACTTCCGGCTCTACGGCCGTACGTTGAGCGCGGGCGAAGCGCGTGAGCTCGGGAAGACGACGGCGTCGGCCAGGCCCGCGGCCGACGTCGCGGCGCTCGACCTGGGCGACACGTCGGCCGTGACCGACGATCTCACACTGCCGGTGTCGACCCCCGGTGGCTCGGCGATCTCCTGGGAGTCGAGCAAGCCTTCGGTGGTCTCGGCGACCGGGGCGGTCACCCGGCCGGCGCCCCGTGCGGGCAACACGTCGGTCACGTTGACGGCGACCGCCACTTACGCGGGATACACGGCGTCACGCGACTTCACGGTGACCGTGCTGGAGGACATCACGGACCGGCAGAAGGTAGACAACGCGTTGAAGGACGTCGTGATCCACGACGAGGACGCGATCCGGGGCAACATCGCGCTGCCGGTCAAGGGCGCCCGTGACGTCGCGTTCACCTGGCAGAGCAGCGATCCCCGCGTCGTGACCGCCACCGGCGAGGTGACCCGGCCGCCGTACGGATCAAGGCCGCGAACCGCTCGTCTCTCGGTGCGGGCCACGAAGGGTTACACCAGCAACACCCGCTACTTCACGCTCACCGTCCTCCCGCTGCCGAAGAAGGCGGCGATGGAGGGGTACGTGTTCGCCTACTTCACCGGCGAGTCCACTCAGGACACCGAGCAGGTGCACTTCGCGGTCAGCAGGGGCAACGACCCGTTGCACTGGGACGAGCTCAACGGCGGCCGTCCGGTGCTGAGGTCGAAGCACGGCGAGACCGGCGTGCGCGACCCGTTCGTCATCCGCAGTCCCGAGGGCGACAGGTTCTTCCTCGTCGCGACCGACCTGCAGATCAACGACGGCCGCGGCTGGGACGCGGCGATGCGGCACGGCAGCAGGTACCTGGAGATCTGGGAGTCGACCGATCTCGTCACGTGGTCGGACCAGCGGCACGTCCTGGTGTCCGAGGCCACGGCCGGCATGACGTGGGCGCCTGAAGCGACGTACGACCCGTTGATCGGTGCCTACGTCGTCTACTGGGCGTCCAATGTGTACTTGCCGAGCGACGAGGACCACACCGGCTCCACCTACCCGCGGATGATGTACGCGACCACCCGCGACTTCCGCACGTTCACCACCCCGCAGGTGTGGAACGACCCAGGGCGGGGCGTGATCGACTCGACCGTGCTCAAGGACGGCGAGCACTACTACCGCGTGACTACCGACGAGAAGCTCATCGGCGCGTGCGAGCGGGACATCGTGCTGGAGCGCTCGAAGGACCTGCGGGCGGTGGATCTTCCCGGGTCCGGGCCGCGCAACTGGGAGCTCGTCGACGACTGCGTCCGCACCGGCCTCGGCACCGACTGGGTCGAAGGCCCGACGGCGTTCAAGTCCAACGACGGCAGCAAGTTCTACGTCTTCGTCGACGAGACACCGCGCCGTGGCTACGTCCCGTTCGTCACCGACTCGCTGGCGAACCCGAAGTGGACGATCCCGGCGGACTACCAGCTGCCCGCGAAACCACGCCACGGCACGGTGCTGCCGGTGTCGAAGGCCGAGCTCGAACGGTTGCGGCAGGGCCCGCCGCCCGCGCGTGCCAACAAGAAGGGCGTGCTGGCCGACTACGACCTGAGCGGCGGATCGGGGCCGGTCGTCGCCGATCAGTCCGGAAACGGCCGTGCGGCGACGATCCGCGGCGACGTCACCCGCTCGGAGGACGGGCTCGTCTTCGGCGGGAAGGCCGGCCACCTGGACCTGCCGGACAACCTCATGACCGGGCTCGATCACCTCACGGTGTCCGCGCAGGTGTGGGTCGGCGACGCGTCGAGGGGGCCAGCGCGCGGAAATTGGCACACCATCACGTGCACGTTGTCGAATGGTAGCGCTCGTTTATTCGACAACAGTGTCGAATTCGCGCGGCTGGAAGGGGTGGCGATGAAACCGGATGAACTCACGGGCATCGCCGCGATGAACTCGGCCGCACCGCACTTCCAGGGCAAGATGCGCAGGTTGACGGTGTGGAACCGAGTTCTGGCAGGTCAGGAGATCCGCGCGCTCCCACGGTGAAACGCATCGATGGCGCAGGCCCAGTCCGCGGTCTCGGGTACATCGGGTGGTCGTGGAGCGGCAACGGCGGCGGCGTCGAGTACCTCGACATGGTCTACTCCTTCAACCCGTCGCGACTGACGTCGTGGGGACAGCGGTTCCTCAACGGCGCCAACGGGGTCCGGCAGACGTCGAAGCAGGCCACGATCTACGGCTGAGTCCCGGGTTGTCCACAGGACAAGCCGACGTCATGGGCTTGTCCGCAACGGACAGGTCGCGGCAGTGGGCCACTCGGCGGTGTGGGACCGGATTTCCAGGTGGTTACAGTCCGGTTTCTGGGAGCGTTCCCAGAAACCGGATTCCCCCTGTCGGACATCCTCAGGAGGTCGTTTTGACCTGGCGATTTCTTCGGGCGGTGATGGCCGGCCTGCTTCTGGCGGCCTGCGCCGTCATCGCTCCGGCCCCGGCCAGTGCCGCCGCACCCGCGCGGATCATGGCCCTCGGCGACTCCATCACCGGCTCGCCCGGTTGCTGGCGGGCCCTGCTCTGGAAGCACCTGCAAGACACCGGGCACACCGACGTCGACTTCGTGGGCTCGCTGCCGGCCAGCGGCTGCGGGTTCGCTCACGACGGTGAGAACGAAGGCCACGGCGGGATCCTGGCGACGAACATCGTGCGGGACAACCAGCTTCCCGGCTGGCTGTCGTCAGCACGCCCCGACGTCGTGCTGATGCACCTGGGCACCAACGACGTGTGGAGCAACATCCCGGCGCAGACGATCCTCAACGCCTACACCGCGATGCTCCGTCAGATGCGCGCAGCCAATCCCGCGATCAAGCTGATCGTGGCCCAGATCATCCCGATGAACCCGTCCAACTGCTCCGCGTGCGGACAGCGGGTCGTCGATCTGAACGCCGCGATTCCCGGCTGGGCACAGGCGAACAGCACGGCGGCCTCGCCGATCACCGTGGTCGACCAGTGGACCGGCTTCAACACCGGCGCGGACACCACCGACGGTGTGCACCCCAACAGCTCCACGGGCATCCAGAAGATCGAAAGCCGCTGGTACCCGGCCGTGGTCGCGGCACTGGGCGGCGGCAGCACCCCGACCGCGGGCCTGCACGTCGAGGGCACGCGGGTTCTCGAGGGCAACGGCACGCCGTTCGTGATGCGCGGCGTGAACCACGCCTACGTCTGGTACCCGACCCAGAACCGAGCCTTCGCGGACATGAAGTCGTTCGGCACCAACACGGTCCGTGTCGTGCTCGGCAGCGGCCAGCGGTGGGGACCGACGCTGGCCGCCGAGGTCACCAACGTGATCTCGTTGTGCAAGACGAACAAGATGATCTGCGTGCTGGAAGTCCACGACACCACGGGCTACGGCGAAGAGAGCGCCGCCGCGTCCCTGGACCAGGCCGCGACGTACTGGATCAGCGTGGCCAACGCGTTGAAGGGCCAGGAGAACTACGTCGTCATCAACCTCGGCAACGAGCCGTTCGGCAACAACGCCGCGGTCAGTGCCACCTGGGCGAGCGCGACGAGCGGCGCGATCAACCGGTTGCGCGGCGCCGGGTTGCAGCACCTGATCATGGCCGACGCGCCGATGTGGGGTCAGGACTGGGGCAACATCATGCGCGACAACGCGGCCTCGGTGTTCAACTCCGACCCCCAGCGCAACACGGTGTTCTCCATCCACATGTACGGCGTCTACGACACCGCGGCCGAGATCAACGCCTACTTCGACGCGTTCCGGACCGCCGGCCTGCCGCTGGTGGTGGGGGAGTTCGGGCTCAACCACAGCGATGGCAACCCGGACGAGGACACGATCATGGCGCAGGCCCAGGCTCGCGGCCTCGGCTACCTCGGCTGGTCGTGGAGCGGCAACAGCGGCGGCGTCGAGTACCTCGACATGACCACCAACTTCAACCCTGCGAGCCTCACGCCGTGGGGCGAGCGGTTCCTCAACGGTGCCAACGGGGTCCGGCAGACGTCGAAGGAAGCCACGATCTTCGGTGGTGGTGGCGGCGGCGACACGGAGGCACCGTCCACTCCGGGCACTCCGACCGCCTCCGGGGTGACGTCGACCGGTCTCACGTTGAGCTGGGCGGCATCGACGGACAACGTCGGTGTGACCGGGTATGACGTGTTCCGCGCGGTGGGCAGTGGTTCGTTCGCGCTGGTGGGTTCGACAGTCTCGGCGACCTTCACCGACAGCGGTCTGACGCCGTCGACGGCCTACCGGTACCAGGTGCGGGCCAAGGACGCGGCCGGCAACGTGTCGGCCAACTCCGGCATCGTGACGGCGACGACCAGCGCGGGTGGCGGCACCGGGACGTGCAAGGTCGGCTACTCGGCCCAGGCCTGGGGCGGTGGCAACGGCTTCACGGCCGGCGTGACCATCACCAACACCGGTACGAGCGTGGTCGACGGCTGGACCCTGGCCTTCACCTACGCGAACGGCCAGAAGGTCACCCTGCCGGGATGGGGTGCCACGTTCGCGCAGTCGGGCGGCAACGTCACCGCCACGAACCTGACCTGGAACCGCACACTGGCACCGAACGCGTCGACGAACATCGGGTTCAACGGCACGTTCAGCGGCACCAACCCGGCGCCGGCCTCGTTCACACTCAACGGCAGCACCTGCACGATCGGTTGACATTTGAACGATTCAACCGGTGATGTCTGATTGCGGACAGCCTGCTCCTGCACGCCTTGACACTCTCGACTGCTCATAACACTCTGGCCGTCGCCGTAGCGATTGAAACGTTTCATCCAGCGACGAAGGTGGAGACGACGTGCGCAGACGCGAGTTCCTCAGGACATCGGCGGTCGGGCTGTCCGCGACGGCGCTCCCGGTCGGGGTGGCACAGGCAGAACCGGAAGGGCGCGGGAGCGGGTTGCGCGTCGTGCGCACCACGGTCGAGTACGCGGAGACGCTGCTGGGCACCGACGTCACGGCACCGCGGCTGGGCTGGGTGCTCGCGGCGGGTGGTACCGGCGCGCGGCAGACCGCCTACCAGGTCGAGGTGGGCACCGCGCCCGGACGTGCGGACGTGTGGCAGTCCGGCCGCGTGAGTTCCGATCGCACCACCGGGGTTTCTTTCGGTGGCAAGGAGTTGAAGCCGCGCACGCGGTACCACTGGCGTGTCCGGGTGTGGGACGGCGCGGGCCGGCCGTCGGGGTGGAGCACGAACAGCTGGTGGGAGACCGCGCTGCTGGGCACGCCCTGGCAGGCGAAGTGGATCGGCGCACCGGACACCTCGATCAGCTTCTCCGGCGCGTCGTGGATCTGGTCGGCCACGACTCCGGCGGCGAGTCGCTGGTTCCGCACCTCGCTGGACCTGCCGGCGGACGCGGTCAGGGCTCGGCTCGTCGCGACCGCGGACGACGACTTCACGTTGTACGTCAACGGAACCGAGGCACTGCACGTGCCGGAGCAGGTCGACGTGTGGAAGGTCGGGCAACGCGCCGACGTGACCCGCCTGGTGGGCAGGCGAACCGTGCTGGCCGTGCGCGCCACGAACCGATCAGTCGGCCCGGCTGGACTTCTGCTGCGCCTGGTCGTCGAACTCGCCGACGGTCAGCGCGAACTCGTCACCGGACCTGGCTGGAAGGTGGCCGAGACCGAGCAACCCGGCTGGCGGACTCCGGATTTCGACGACTCGTCGTGGGCCGCCGCGACCGTGCTCGACCCGTACGGCCAAGGTCCGTGGGGTTCGAACGTCACGGTCCGGGAGCAGCCCGCGCCGCTGCTGCGCAAGGAGTTCACGCTCGGCAAACCGGTCGCGAAGGCCCGGTTGTACGTGAGTGGGCTGGCCTACTACGAGACGGAGATCAACGGCCGCCGGGTCGGCGACCGGGTGCTCGATCCCGGCTTCACCGACTACGACAACACCGTGCTGTACGCGACACACGACATCACCGGCCTGGTCCGCGCCGGCCGCAACGCGATCGGTGTGACGCTGGGCCGCGGTTTCTACGGCATGAAGACGCCGAACGCGTGGCGCTGGGAGCGGCCGCCGTGGCACGACGAGCCGAAACTGCTGGCACAGCTGGAGATCGACCATCCGGACGGTACCCGCACCACCATCACGTCGGACGAGTCGTGGCGGCTGACCGACGGCCCCACGGTGTCGAACTCGCTCTACACCGGCGAAACCTACGACGCCCGGCTCGCACCACGCGACTGGACCAAACCGGGCTTCGACGACTCGAAGTGGCAGTCCACGCCGGCCCGGCCGGCTCCCAAGGGCACGCTGAAAGCCCAGGAGCACGAACCGATCCGCGTGGTCGAGTCCGTCACTCCCGTGGTCAGCTCACCGAAACCCGGCGTGTTCGTGGCCGACATGCGGCGCACGATGTCCGGCTGGACGCAGCTCACGGTGAAAGCACCGGCGGGCACGGTGGTGCGGCTCAAGCACGGTGAGACGCTGAACGCCGACGGCACGGTGCACGCGGAGAACGGCCTGGTGACCGGCAGCCGCGTCCAGCTCGACGAGTACGTCTGCGCGGGCGGCGAGGAGACGTGGGAGCCGAAGTTCTCCTACAAGGGCTTCCGCTACGTCGAGGTGACCGGACTTGCCTCGGCACCCAAGAAGCTGGTCGGTCGCGTCGTGCACTCGGACGTACCGCAAGTGAGCACGTTCCGCTGCTCGGAGCCGTTGTTCGAGCAGTACGACGCCGCGATGCGCCGGACCGTCGTCAACAACCTGCACGGCATCCCCACCGACACCCCGACCTACGAGAAGAACGGCTGGACGGGCGACGCCCAGGTCGGCGCTCAGTCCATGCTCGCCGAGTTCGGCATGGCGAAGTTCTTCACCAAGTGGCTCGGCGACCTCGCGGACAGCCAGGACGCGGCCGGCCAGCTGCCGGTGATCGTGCCGAGCGGCGGCTGGGGTTACCGCGAGCTCGCACCCGCGCCGGAGTGGACGACCGTGTACCCGCTCGTGCTGCGGGAGATGTACCGGATCTACGGCGACGACCGGCTGCCCGCCCAGCACTGGCCGGTGCTGACCCGCTACCTGGACTGGGAGATCGGCAGGCTGCGCGACGGACTCGCCGTCACCGCGCTCGGTGACTTCCTTCCACCCGGCTCCGGTGGCCTCCCGCCAGAGGACACCAGGCTCACCGCGACCGCGTACCTCTACCGCGCACTGCTGCACACCGCCGAACTCGGTGACGTGATCGGCAAGCCGATTCCGCGCTATCGCGAAGTGGCCGCCGGGTTGCTGACCGCGTTCAACAGGACGTTCCTCGACGGCTACTACCGCACGGCCAAGGATCCCGACTACCGGCAGACCTCGAACGCGATCCCGCTGGCGTTCGGCATGGTGCCCGCGGGGTCCGTCCAAGCGGTCGCGGACAAGCTGGCCGCCGAGGTGAAGGCCAACGGCAATCACGTCAACGTCGGCTGCCTCGGCGCGAGCGTGTTGCTGAAAGCTTTGAGCGACAACGGACACGCCGACGTCGCGCACGCCATGGCGACCGAGCGTTCGTATCCGAGCTGGGGCCACTGGTTCTCCAACGGCGCCGACACCATGTGGGAGATGTGGGACACCGGCACCCGGTCGCGCAACCACTACTTCAAGGGCACAGTCGTTCAGTGGCTGTACGAGCACGTCGCCGGGCTGGTACCGGGCGACGCGGGTTACCGGACGTTCACGGTCAAGCCCGTCACCACGATCTCGTGGGCACGGCTCGAGTTCGAAAGCGTGCGCGGACGCATCTCCGTGGCGTGGGCCAAGGTCGACGGCGTGCTGCGGCTGACCGTCGAGGTGCCGGTGGGCTCGACCGCGGAGGTGCACGTGCCGGGAGTGGGAGTGAAATCGGTGCCGCACGGGCGGTGGACGTTCAACGGAACAGCTTGAGCGGCACGGCATCCGCGAGCATGCGGTAGCCGACCGGGTTCAGGTGCAGGTGATCGCCGACGTCCGCGGCGGGCAACAGCTGCCGCGGACTGGCGGGATCGCGGACGGCGGCGTCGAAGTCGAGGACGGCGTCGAACCGGCGGCTGGTGCGGATCCATCGGTTGACGGTCTGCCGGGCGTCTTCGCGAAAGCCGGCGTCGTATCCGCTGCCGCCGAACGGGAGCAGCGTCGCTCCGAACACCTTGATGTCGTGTGCGTGGGCCCGTTCGACGATCTGCTGGTAGGCGCCGATCAGGTCGTCGGCGACCTGCTTCTGGGCGGGTTCGGTGGATTGGGCGGTGCCGATGTCGTTGACGCCCTCGAAGAGGATCAGCCACCGGACTCCGCTCTGCGCCAGCAGATCGCGGTCGAGACGGGCCAGCACACTGGGGCCGAGGCCGTCGGCGAGCACCCGGTTGCCGCCGGCGGCCTGGTTCAGCACCGCGACACCGCCCCGCAGCCGGTCGGAGAGCCGGTCGGGCCAGCGGTCGTTGCCGTTGGTGGTGCTGCCACGGCCATCGGTCAGCGAGTCACCGATCACCACCACGGCCGATGCGCTCGACTGCACCTCGACGCCGCTGAGGAAGTACCAGTGGTCGGTGGGCGTCGCGCCCGGCAGGTCCGCGGACTCGGTGTGGTTGCCGGCCAGCAGGTGGGACGTGGTGCGGGAGCCGGGGTGCGAGGTGATCTCGGTGGACGCCTGGCCGCGGGCGAGGTAGGTGGTCACCGTGAGGTTCGTGCCCGGCTTCAGCGTGAAGTTCAGCTGGTCGGACACGATCAGGGCGCCGCGCGGAACGTCCACTGAGGACTTTCCGTTGAACGTCACCCGTTGCACGGTGTCCGGCTGGATCGCGCTGACCCCTGCGCGGCCGTCCTTCGGGAGTGCGACGGTGACGGCGGTGATCGGCAGCACCGCGCCGCCGAACGCGTTGCTGAACCGCAGCCGGATGCGGCGGCCGGCGGTCGTGACCCGGACGGTCTGGCGCAGCGTGGCGTCGGCCAGCACCAGGCCGTCCTGGGTGAAGGGTGGAGGCGGCATGTTGCCGGGTTCGGTCAGCTGTGGCATCGACGTCCAGGCGTTGACCCAGCGGGTTCGTGGCTGGGCCTGGGCGACGGCGGGGGTGAGCACTCCGGTGGCGGCCAGACCGAGGAACGAACGCCTGCGCATCTCGCTAACCTAGGAGGGCGGGCGAGGACCGGGCAATCGCTGACGGTTTCGAATCCGGTTTCGAAACCGTCGGCAGGGGAGGCTTTGCACTGAGACGCAATAGCTTCTTCGGGCGCGGGTGAGCATTGTTAACTGCCGTCATGGGTTCGAGAAGCATCAGCAGAATGATCAGTCGCGTCGCCGCCGCTGCCGCCGTAGCGCTGTCGGTCATCTCCCTGAACACGCCTTCGGCGGGTGCCGCCGCGTCGGAGTTCATCTACTCGGGGCAGGACTACGGGTACGCCGGGGCCACCTTCGACTGGACCGGGCGCAGCTCGGTGGGGAACATCGACCTGATCGTGTCCGACTGGGGCTGTGACGCCAAGCCGGTGTACGCCTACTTCCTGTTCTACAACGGGTCGCTGCACCCCGACACGACGCCGACGCGCCGGTACGACCACTCCGGCTGCGACAAGGAGGACTACTCCACGTACAACAACCTGACGTGGTCGATCAGTGGTGACTCGATCACCTACATGGGCGTTGTCGTGTGCCGTGACGCGTTCAACGGCCCGTGCAAGGTGGGCGGGCTTTCCGGGCGCAACCCCTACGCGTAGGGGGATCGCGGTGGTCCGTCTGCCCGGCCGTCGCTGCGCTGGTCGCCGCACTGTGTAGCGAGTCGCTCACCTGGCGCGATCACTCTCAGGGGAATCGCCCTGCACGAGAAGCGATCGCGAGGGAGAACACATGTCCGGGCAGGTCATGATCTCGGTGTGGCGCAAGGTGCTGGTGGTCGCCGTGTCAGCTCTGTTGTTGTTGTCCGGATTGCTGTTGCCTGAGTTGCTGGTGTCCGGCACGGCTCACGCGGCGGCCCAGCTCCCGCAGTCCCACATCTACACGCCGTCGAACGGCGGGCAGGTCGAGGCCGGCGAGTCCGTGGTCATCTCCGGCGGTGGCTACGACGGGACGCGGGAGGACACGCTGCAGGACTTCCAGGTGTCGGTGGACGGCGGGAACACCTGGAACGCGGGGTACCGGACCGCGACCATCCCGTTGGGCGGGGAAACCGGCATCATGCAGGCGCTGTGGGCGTACGTGTTCACCCCGGAGGAGCCCGGGGTCTACACGATCGTCAGCCGGGTCGACACCGACACCGTGTACGGCCAGGTTTCGGCGCCCAGGACGTTGTACGTCGGCGTGCCCGCACCTGCACGAGGCGGTTGTTACCTGTGCACCTTCTACTCGTACAACCCCATGCAGGATGCGGCCGAGGGGCGGTCGGTGGAGCTGGGGCTGCGGTTCCGGGTCGATCGGCCGGGCTCGGTGACCAGGATCGTCACGTCGTGGAACCTCAACCAGGCCAGCAGGGTGCGGTTGTGGCGTGCCGACGGGACGGTGCTGGCCGACCTGCAGGTCTCCAGTGCGTACGCCGAACCGTTCGCCACACCTGTGCCGGTCGTGCCGGGCGAGGAGTACGTCGCCTCGTTCACCTCGTGGCGCGGGCTCTACCGCACGAGCGAGAACATGTTCCCGGGGGCGGTGGTCCAAGCGCCGTTCGTGCTGCCCGCGCACGCGGGGGTCTACAGCTACGACGACGGATTCCCCACCCAGACCTGGAACGACAGCCACTACTGGGTCACCCCGGAGTTCCTGTCCTGACCGGCAGGTAGCGCCGTAGGGGCTGTGACTCTCGCACCAGCTTCCTGAGGTCGGCGAGCGTGCCGTGAGCCGCGCCCACGGCACGTGCCTGCACCAGGACGTTGCCCAGTGCGGTCGCCTCGGCGGGTCCCGCGACCACCGGCAGGCCGCACGCGTCGGCGGTGAGCTGGCACAACAACTCGTTGTGCGAGCCGCCGCCGACGATGTGCACGACCTCGACCTCTTTGCCGGACAACCGTTGTGCGTCGTTGATGGCATCGCGGTGGGCGAGTGCGAGACTGTCCAAAATGGAACGGACGATCTCGGGCCTGGTCATGGTTCTCCCACAGGCCTGCTGGATCCGGGCGGGCATGTCGCCGGGCGGCAGGAACACCGGGTCGTTCGGGTCGAACACCGAGCCCGCCGCCTGCCCCGCCTCGTGCAGCAATGGTTCCAGTTCGGCGTCCCAGCAGCGCAGGCATTCCTGCAGCAGCCACAGACCCATCACGTTGCGGAGGTAGCGGATCGTGCCGTCCACGCCGCCCTCGTTGGTGAAGTTGGCGGCCTTGCTCTCCGGACTCAGCACGGGTTCGGAGAGTTCGACGCCGACCAACGACCAGGTGCCGCACGAGATGTAGGCGAAACGGTCGGTCTCGGCGGGCACGGCGACGACGGCGGACGCGGTGTCGTGCGAGCCGACCGCGATGACCGGGACGCCGTTGTAGGTGCCCGCGGCGTCGCCTGGGTGGCGCAGGCGGGGCAGCAGGCCAGGTGGGAGGTCGCGGGTCAGCTCCGGCGACCACTGTCCTGTTCGGACGTCGATCAGGCCGGTCGTGGTGGCGTTGGTGTATTCGGCACCACGTTCCCCGGTCAGCCAGTAGGAGAGCAGATCGGGGATCAACAGGAGCTGCGAGGCCTGGTGCAGCAGTGGTTCCGCCATCAGCTGGAACATGGTGTTGAACGGCTGGAACTGCAGCCCGTTGATCTCGTACAGCCCGTCCCGGGGTGTGATGCCCTCGGTGCGGGAGTCGCGGTAGTGCACGGGGTTGCCGAGCAGTGTGCCGCCGGCGTCGAGCAGGCCGTAGTCGACGGCCCAGCTGTCGATGCCGATGCTGTCGAGCTCACCGGCGAGCTTCAGGCCGGTGAGGACTTCGCGGTAGAGGCCCGGCACGTCCCAGTGCAGGGTGCCGCGCAGGTGCACCGGCCCGTTCGGGAACCGGTGCACCTCCTCGATGTGCACGGCGCCGTCGTCGACGACCCCTCGCACCACGCGGCCGCTGGACGCGCCGAGGTCGACCGCGGCGACCGTCTTCATCGCAGGAACGCCGCTGCGACACCGGCGTCGACCGGCACGTGCAGGCCCGTGGTGAGGGACAGATCGCCCGCTGTCAGCACGAACACCGCCGCGGCCACGTGGTCGGGCAGCACCTCGCGCTTGAGCAGGGTGCGCTGGGCGTAGAACGCGCCGAGCTCGTCCTCCGGCACGCCGTACACGGCCGCGCGCTGGGCACCCCAGCCGCCGGCGAAGATGCCGGAGCCGCGCACCACGCCGTCCGGGTTGATGCCGTTGACGCGGATGCCGTCCTCGCCGAGTTCCGCGGCCAGCAACCGCACCTGGTGCGCCTGGTCGGCCTTGGCGGCGCCGTACGCAACGTTGTTCGGGCCCGCGAACACCGCGTTCTTGCTGGAGATGTAGACGATGTCACCGCCCATCGCCTGCGCGCGCATGACCTTCGCGGCCTGCTGTGACACCAGGAACGACCCCTTGGCCATCACGTCGTGCTGGAGGTCCCAGTCGGCCTCGGTGGTCTCCTCGAGCGGCTTGGAGATCGACAGACCGGCGTTGTTGACCACCAGGTCCACGCCGCCGAACGCGAGCGCGGCCTCCCGGAACGCTTCGACGACGGCCGCGGCGTCGGTGACGTCGACGGTGACCGGCACCGCCACGTCCGTCGAACCGATTCGCTCGGCGACCTCACGTGCCGCGTCACCGTTGCGGTCGGCCACCACAACGCACGCGCCCTCGGCGGCCAGCCGTTCGGCGACGGCCTTGCCGATGCCCGATCCGCCGCCCGTCACGAGCGCGACGCGGGTGGCGAGCGGCTTGGGCTTCGGCATTCGTTGCAGCTTGGCCTCTTCGAGCGCCCAGTACTCGATGCGGAACTTCTCGCGTTCCTCGATCGGCGCGTACCGGGAGATCGACTCGGCACCGCGCATCACGTTGATCGCGTTCACGTAGAACTCGCCGGCGACGCGTGCGGTCTGCTTGTTCTTGCCGAAGCTGAACATCCCCACACCCGGCACCAGCACGATCGCCGGGTCGGCGCCGCGCATCGCCGGGCTGTCCGGCTCGGCGTGCCGCTCGTAGTACGCCCGGTAGTCGTCACGGTAGGCGTCGTGCAGCTGCTCCAGCCGTGTGATCACGTCCTGCAACGGCGCGGTCGGCGGCAGATCGAGCACCAGCGGCCGGACCTTGGTGCGCAGGAAGTGGTCGGGGCACGACGTGCCGAGCGCGGCCAGTTCGGGATGCCGTTCACGGGCCAGGAAGTCGAGCACCACATCGGTGTCGGTGAAATGGCCGACCTGCGGGCTGTCCGTCGAGGCCAGGCCACGGATCACCGGTGCGAGCTCGGCGGCCCGCACGCGGCGTTCGGCCTCCGGCAACGCTTCGTGGACCACCGGTCCGAACGGCTCGGCGCGGCCGTGCTCGTCGAGGTAGCGCTGCGCGGTCTCGATGATCTCCCGCGAGTGCGCCTCGCACTCCTCGCTCGTCGCACCCCACGCGGTGATGCCGTGCCCGCCCAGGATCACGCCGACGGCCTGCGGGTTGTCCCGCTTGACCGCCGCGATGTCCAGGCCCAGCTGAAAACCCGGCCGCCGCCACGGCACCCACACCACGCGCTCGCCGAAGCACGCCTTGACCAGCGCCTCGCCGTCCGCCGCCGTGGCGAACGCGATGCCCGCGTCCGGATGCAGGTGATCGACGTGCGCCGCGTCGACCAGGCCGTGCATGGCCGTGTCGATCGACGGCGCCGCGCCTCCCTTGCCGTGCAGGCAGAAGTCGAAGGCGCCGACCATCTCGTCCTCGCGCTCCACCCCCGGATACACGTCGGTCAGCGCACGCAGCCGGTCGAGCCGCAGCACGGCGAGCCCTGGCGCGGTCAGCGTGCCCAGGTCACCGCCGGATCCCTTGACCCACATCAGTTCCACCGGTCGCCCGGTCACCGGGTCGAGCTCCTCACCCTTGGCCGAGGTGTTGCCGCCCGCGTAGTTGGTGTTGCGCGGGTCGGCCCCCAGCCGGTTGGAACGGTGGAGGAGAGCTTCCACCTGGTTCATGTCACGCACCCCATCCGGCGGCCTCGCCACCGACTCGTTCACGGACGATCTGCTCGGCGTACCCGGACCGCCGGTACGCGGCCATCGGGTCGGGATCGAGGCCCATCTCCTCCCGCAGTTCGCGCAGAAGCGGCCGCACATCGGTGTTGTAGGCGTCCATCAACGCGCCGTTCGCGGCGAGCACGTCACCGGACTGCTGTGCCGCGGACAACTCCGCGACGTCGACCAGCAGGGCTTTCGCCGTGGCCTCCTGGACGTTGAGCACCGAGCGGATGATCGCGGGGATCTTGGCCTCGAGGTTGTGGCACTGGTCGAGCATGAACGCGATGCCCGCCGCCGGCTTCAGCGCGTCGGCGAGCACGATCTCGTGCATGATCCGGAACAGCTGGAACGGGTCCGCCGCGCCGACCATCAGGTCGTCGTCGGCGTAGAAGCGCGAGTTGAAGTCGAACGCGCCGAGCTTCCCTGCACGCAACAGGAACGACACGATGAACTCGATGTTCGTGCCCGGCGCGTGGTGCCCGGTGTCGATCACGACCTGCGCCTTGTCGCCGAGCTGCATGCAATGCGCGTACGCGGTGCCCCAGTCCGGCACGTCGGTCGTGTAGAAGGCGGGCTCGAAGAGCTTGTACTCCAGCAACATCCGCTGGTCGGCACCAAGCCGTGCGTAAACCTCGTGCAGCGCCGCGGAAAGCCGGTCCTGGCGGGCCCGGATGTTGTCCTGACCGGGGTAGTTGGTGCCGTCGGAGAACCACAGCTTGAGGTCCCGCGACCCCGTCTGGTCCATGATGTCGACGCACTCGAGCAGGTGCCGGATCGCCTTGCGCCGCACCGCCGGATCCGGGTGGCACACGCTGCCGAGCTTGTAGTCGTCGTCCTGGAAGACGTTGGAGTTGATGGCACCGAGCGCGACCCCGCGATCGCGCGCGTGCGAGGCCAGCTTGCCGTAGTCGTCGACCTTGTCCCACGGGATGTGCAACGCGACGGTCGGCGCGACGCCGGTGAGCCGGTGCACCACCGCCGCGTCGTCGATCTTCTCGTACGGCGTGCGCGGAACTCCCTGCTGCGCGAACACCTTGAACCGGGTGCCGGAGTTCGCGTACGCCCACGACGGCGTCTCGATCCGCTGCTCGCGCAACGCGTCCTTCACGCTCATGTGTTCTCCCCAAAACTCAATCGAGGTGGAAGACCTCGTCGAGGGGCCGCATCCGTTCGTCGGCGTTGCCGTCGCCGACGAAGAACTCGGCCATCTCGGTCTGCCAGCGCGCGTTCACCTCGGTGCGCGCCATCTCCGCGAGCGCCGCGTCGAAGTCGTCGCACTCCAGGTAGCCGACGAGCAGGCCGTCCTCGGCGAGGAAGAGTGAGTAGTTGTGCCAACCCGCCTCGGTGAGGGCTGCCCGCATCTCCGGCCACACCTCGCGGTGCCGCGCCCGATAGTCGTCAAGACGATCGGCGCGGACCCGCAGGGTGAAGCAGACGCGCATGTCAGAAGTCGAACTTGTCGATGTTGTCCTTGGTGAACACCGTCGGCGGGCCGAGCACGACCTCGCCCTTGGCGCCGATCGTGTAGTCGCCGAGCTCGCCGGCCTTGAACTTCTCGCCCTCCGCACCGCTGATCTGCCCGGACGCGAGCGCGGCGGCAGCGTAGGTGGCGAGGTAGCCGAGCTTGGTCGGGTCCCACAGCGCGAACGACTTCACGGTGCCGTCCTGCACGAACTTGCGCATCTGGTTCGGCGTGCCGAGCCCGGTCAGCTGCACCTTGCCCTTGTACTCCGACGAGCTGAGGTAGCGAGCGGCGGCCGCGACACCGACGGTGGTCGGCGAGATGATGCCCTTGAGGTTCGGGTGCGCCTGCAGCAGGCCCTGGGTCTTCTGGAACGACGTCTGGTCGTCGTCGTTGCCGTACGCGGTCTCCACGAGCTTGAGGCCGGCGTACTCGGGCTTCGCGAGCTCGGTCTTCATGACCTCGATCCACGCGTTCTGGTTGGTGGCGTTGGGAGTCGCGGACAGGATCGCGATCTCACCGCTGCCACCGATCGCCTCGGAGATCAGCTTCACCTGGCCTGTGGCGATGTCGTTCGACGTGGCCTGGTTGATGAAGACGTCCCTGGCGTCCGGCGCCGCGTCGGAGTCGAAGGTGACGACCTTCAAACCCTGGGTCCGCGCGGACTTGAGCGCGGGAGCGACGGCGTTGGCGTCGTTCGCGGAGATCACCAGCGCGTCCTGCTTCTGCTGCGCGGCGGTGTTGATGTAGGTGACCTGCGAGGAGGCGGCGGCGTCGGACGGCCCGGTCGCCTTGACCTCGGCCTTGAGCGCCGTGCCCGCCTGCTCGGCACCCTTCTGCGCCACCGTGAAATACGGGTTGTTGACCTGCTTGGGCAGGAACGTGATCTTCAGACCCTCCTTGAGGGCCGCGTTCGGGTCGGCCTTGCCGGCGTTGGTGGCGCCGCCGGTCTGGTCGCCCGCGCTGTCCTTCGTGGTACCACCACAGCCGGTGAGCGCGACGGCCCCGGACATCACCAGGGCGAGCACTAGACGTGTGTTCATGGCGCGGCCTTTCGTAGGGTTCCGACGCGTCGGGTGATCGAGGGGGCGAGGACGCTCACCAGCAGCAGGAGCCCGGTGACGATGGTGAGGACCTCGGTGGAGGTGTCCTGCAGGATCAGCAGGTTGCGCAGGCCGCCCAGCAACAGCACGCCCGCGAGCACGCCGAAGAGCGATCCCTTGCCGCCGAAGATGGACACGCCGCCGAGCAGGACCGCGGCGACGACGGCCAGTTCGAGCCCGACGCCGTTGTCCGCGCGGGCACTGGAGAAGCGGAAGGTGTAGACGATCCCGGCGATCGCGGCCACCGCTCCGGCGAGCACGAACAGGGTCAGCTTGATCCGTTTGACCCGGATGCCGGAGAACCGCGCGCCCTCCTCGTTGGCGCCGATCGCGTAGACGGACCGGCCGAACGAACTGGCGTGCAGCGCGACGCCGAACAGGACGGCGAGGACTGCGGCGAGCACGATCGGGTACGGGATGTTGGTGCCCGGCAACGGTGTCGTGCCGAACGACGTGTAGCTGGCCGGGAAGTCCGCGACCGCCGTGTCACCCAGCACCACCAGCGCGAGGCCGCGGTAGAGCGCGAGCGTACCGATGGTGACCGCCAGGCTGGGCAGGCCGAGCCGCGTCACGAGCAGGCCGTTGAACGCTCCGCAGAGCGCGCCCGCAACGATCACGGTCGGCAGGATCGTTTCCAGTGGCCAGCCGGCGTTCCACAGCCAGCCGATCAACGCGCTGGACAGGCCGAGCACCGATGCGACGGACAGGTCGATCTCGCCCGCGACGATCACCAGCGTCAGCGGTAGCGCGATGAGCGCGATCTCGCCGATGTCGAGGCCGAGGTAGAAGAGGTTGCCGCCGGACAGGAACGAGCCGTCCGTGCTGACCTGGCCGGTCAGCGCCACCACGATCAGCAGGAAGACCAGCGCTGTCTCCCAGCGCAGGAGGTTACGCATGGCTGGTCCCTTCGGTCTTGCGCAAGGCCTTGGCCAGCCGCAGTGCCAGCAGCCGGTCGACGGTGATGGCGCTGAGCAGCAGCGCGCCCGCGATCGCCTGCTGCCAGAACGCGGGGATCTGCAGCACGACCAGGCAGCTCGTGATGGTGCCCAGCAGCAGTGCGCCCAGTGCGGCGCCCGCCACGGTGCCGGACCCGCCGAAGATCGCGACACCGCCGACCACCACGGCCGCGACGACCTGGAGTTCGAGTCCGGTGCCCGCCGCCGCGTCGACCGTGCCGTAGCGGGCCACCCACAGCGCGCCGGCCAGACCGGCGATCAGTCCGGAAAGGACGAACGTGGTGAGCGTGCGCCTGGCGACCGGGATGCCCGCGAGGGTGGCCGCTTCCGGGTTCGAGCCGATCGCGTACAGCTCGCGGCCGGAGCGGTAGGAGCGGAGGTAGACCGCTGCCACGGCGATGACCACGACGGTGATCAGCACGAGGATCGGGATGCCCGCGATTCGGCTGCTGCCCAGGTTCAGCAACGCGTCGGGGAGGTTCGCCGCGTTGACCTGCTGGCCTTGCGCGAGTGCGTAGTCGATGCCGCGGAACACGTAGAGCGTGCCGAGGGTGACCACGAGGCTCGGGACGTTGCCCAGCGCTACCAGCAGGCCGTTGAGCAGGCCGCACGCCAGGCCGACCGCGATGCCGAAGCCGATGCCCAGCACGAGCGGGGTGCCGGGGTGGTCGGCGAAGTGCTGCGCGGTCAGGAAGGCGGACAGGCCCAGGACCGAGCCGACGGACAGGTCGACGTTTCTCGTCACCACCACGAGGGTTTGGCCCACGGCCAGGAGAGCGACGATGGAGGCGTTGAGGAGGAGGTCGCGGAGGCTCTGGGGCTGGATGAACCGCGGGTTGACGATCGCGGTGGGGATGACGACCAGCGCGAGGGCCACGACGATGCCGAGTTCGCGGACCCGGCCGACGCGGGTGGTGAGGCGGCGGGCGGCGGTGCGCTCGGCGTGCGGGGTGATCGGGGTGTCGAGCTGGGCGGTCATCGGGTCACCTGCCCCGCGGCGGCCAGCGCCACCCGTTCCTCGGTCGCCTCAGCGCGGGACAGCTCCTCGACCAGCCGGCCTTCGTGCATCACCAGCACCCGGTCGGCCATCCCGAGCACCTCCGGCAGCTCCGACGAGATCATCAGCACCGCGACGCCCTCACCGGCCAGCTCCGACAGCAGCCGGTGCACCTCGGCCTTCGTGCCCACGTCGATACCGCGCGTCGGTTCGTCGACGATCAGCACGGACGGCTTGCGCGCGAGCCACTTGGCGAGCACGACCTTCTGCTGGTTGCCGCCGGACAGCACCCCGACCGGGTCGCTCAGCCGCGCGAACTTCAGCCGCAGCTTGACCGCCCAGTCCTGGGCCAGCGCGCGTTCCGAACGGCGGCGCAGCAATCCGAACGTCGACAGCCGGCCCAGTGAGGCGAGCGCGGTGTTGCGTTCGATCGACGCGTCCATCACGAGCCCCTGCTGGCGGCGGTCCTCCGGTACGAACCCGACGCCCGCGGCCATCGCGGCGGTGGGGGAGCCGTACTTCAGCTCCCGGCCGCGCACGACCACGGAACCGCCGTCGGGGCGGTCGATGCCGAACACCGCCCGCGCGACCTCGCTGCGTCCGGCGCCGACGAGGCCGGACAGCGCGACGATCTCGCCTGCCTTGACGTCGAACGACACGTCGGTGAACACACCCTCGCGGGTGAGTCGTCGCACCGAGAGCAGGACGTCGCCCGGTGACGTTTCCTGCTTGGGGAAGAGTTGTGACAGCTCGCGGCCGACCATGCGGCGCACCAGGGAGTCCGGTGTCTCGCCGGTGAGCGGGCCGGACCAGACGAACTCGCCGTCGCGCAGCACGGTGGCGCGTTGGCACAGCGAGAACACCTCGTCGAGCCGGTGCGACACGAACAGCACGGCGGCGTCCTGAGCGCGCAATGCCTGCACGACACCGAAAAGCCGCTGGACCTCGTGCGCGGACAGGGCCGCGGTCGGTTCGTCCATGACGATCACGCGGGCGTCGAACGACAGCGCCTTGGCGATCTCGACCAGCTGCTGGTCGGCAATGGACAGTCCGCGTGCCGGGCGGGCCGGGTCGAGCCGGACACCGAGGCGGGAGAACAGTTCCGAGGTGCGGGCGTGCATCTGAGCGACGTCGATGCGGCGGCCGAACCCGAGCGGCTGGCGGCCCATGAACACGTTCTCCGCCACCGACAGGTCACCGAACAGCGTCGGCTCCTGGTAGATGATCGCGATGCCCGCGGCCAGCGCGTCGGCGGGGCCGGAGAACTTCCGAGCGGAGCCGTCGACCAGCACCTGGCCCGCGTCGGGGCGGTGCACGCCGGCGAGGGTTTTGATCAGCGTCGACTTGCCGGCGCCGTTCTCGCCGAGCAGCGCGTGGGCCTCGCCGGGGAGCAGTCGCAGCGACACCCCGGACAACGCGCGGACGGCGCCGAAGGACTTGCTCACCTCGTCCAGCGTCACCACGGGAGGTCGATCCACGTCTCGTCACCTCGATGTTGAAACGTTTTAACGGCTGAGTTACGTGCACTCTGGGTGCGGCGAGGCGGCATGTCAAGACACAAGAGGTACGATTCGTTGTCACGTTTCAACAAAGGAGCCGCCCGTGAAGCCGTCAGTGGGCATCCGCGACGTCGCGCAGCACGCCGGCGTGTCCAACGCGACCGTGTCGAACGTGCTGAACCGGCCGGACGTCGTCGCGCCCGCCACACGGCAACGAGTGCTGGCCGCGATCGCGGAGCTCGGCTTCGTGCGCAACGAGTCCGCACGCCAGCTGCGAGCCGGGAGCAGCCGGGTGATCGCCTACGTCGTGCTCGACGCGGCGAACCCGTTCTTCACGGACGTGGCGCGCGGCGTGGAGGACGCGGCACGGGAAGCGGGCCTCGCGCTGTTCCTGTGCAACAGCGCTTCCGACGACGGCCGTGAGCGCGAGTACCTGGAGCTGCTGCACGAACAGCGCGTCGAGGGCATCCTGATCACCCCGGTCGACGCCCAAAGCGCCCAGATCGCCGACCGCGGCACCCCGGTCGTGCTGGTCGACCGCGAGTCCACGGACGGAACGCGCTGCTCGGTCGCCGTCGACGACGTGCTCGGCGGCGAGCTCGCCGTGACGCACCTGATCGAGACCGGCCACACCCGCATCGCGATGGTCGGCGGCCCGCTGTCGATCCAGCAGGTGCGCGACCGGCGCGAAGGGGCGTTGCGCGCGCTGGCCAACGCCGGTCTGCCTGCGGAAGCGCTCACCTTCATGGAAACGAAGAGCCTGCAGGTGGGGGAGGGGCGCAACGCGGGGGAGAGGCTCGTGGGCCTGCCGTCGTCACGCCGTCCCACCGCGGCGTTCTGCGCCAACGACCTGCTCGCGCTCGGCCTGCTCCAGTCGATGACCCAGCAGGGCCTGCGCGTGCCGGACGACCTGGCCGTGGTGGGCTACGACGACATCGAGTTCGCCGCGGCCGCCGCCGTGCCGCTCACCTCGGTGCGCCAGCCGCGCGAGCAGCTGGGCCGCACCGCCGCCCAGCTGCTGCTGACCGAGAACGAGCCGGACCACGAGCACCGGCACGTGAAGTTCCAGCCCGAGCTCGTGGTCCGCGCGTCCAGCGCTGTCAAACGGTGACTAACGGACCAGGACCATTTCCCGGTTTTCCTCGACCGTGGTCGAATTGTCCGGCGGAAGGTAGACGTTCAGCGAGGCGGACGTGAATGCGACGCCCTGCCGGAACGCTTTCGTGCGCGACACCACGGTCACGTCGACCTTGTGGAATTGGCCGGTGCACGGAACGTTCCCCGTGTATTTCTCGCCGATCGCGAGCTCGCCGCGCACGTTCTGGGTGACCTGCACCCACAGCGACCCGGTAGCGCCGTTCTGGCACATCAGACGCAGTGGCACGGTGACAGCGGCCCCGCGCGCCTCCAGCCGGCCCTGCGGCTGAACGGTAAGGGCGGCCTCGACCTGTGCGGACGCCGGTACTGACATGGCCACCATTGCGGCAGCGGCCAGAACGAACATCGGAATTGCACGCACGATTGTTTCACCTCGTTGTCGGAAGGCGGAATGCGGCCGCGAACCGACATTAGTCAGAAGGTGATCGGTCGAGCGAGGGGCCATTGATCGTCGCGCGAATCCAGTCGGCGTGGGTCAGCAGGCTCGTGTACAGGCCAGGTCCGTTCGCGCAGATCGCGTCGGTGTCGCCGGGGCCGGAGGTCGTGCCGATCAGCTCCCAGCGGCCGACGCGCGCGGTCCCGTCCGGCACCGCTCCGGTTCCCTCCGGGTCGACGCAGTGGGCGGCCCGCTCCGCCCGTCCACGGCGGTTAGATCGCCCGATCAGCGGGCATCCACCGTCATGTCGCCGCACCGGACTCTCCTCGCCGACCGCTACCGGTTGGGCGAGGTGCTCGGCACGGGTGGCATGGCCGTCGTGCACCGGGCGAGGGACACCCTGCTGGCGCGCGATGTCGCGATCAAGTTGTTCCGGCCGGGTCAGGACGCCGCGGGTGCCCGGCGGTTCGACAGCGAGATGCGCACGCTCGCCGGGTTGTCGCATCCGGGTCTGGTGGCGGTTTACGACGCGGATCTGACCGCCGAGACGCCGTTCATGGTCCTGCAGCTGGTCGAGGGCCGGACGTTGCGCGACCGGATCGACGACGGGCCGATGCGGGTCGGGGACGTGCGCCGGCTGGGCGCGGCGCTGGCGGACGCGCTGGCTCACGTGCACGAGCGCGGATTCGTGCACCGGGACGTCAAGCCGTCCAACATCCTGCTCGACGACGACGCCGTGCCGCGTCTCGCGGACTTCGGGCTGGCGCGACTGGCGGGCAGCGATCGCTTCACCAGGACCGATCAGGTGATCGGCACGGCGGCTTATCTCGCGCCGGAACAGGTGCGTGGCGAGGAGATCACGTCCGCGGTGGACGTGTACGCGCTGGGGCTGGTGCTGCTGGAGTGCCTGACCGGACATCGCGAGTACGAGGGTGCGGAGATCGAGTCGGCCGTCGCGCGATTGCACCGTCCGCCGGTGATTCCGGACGATCTGCCGTTCGGCCTCGTGCGGTTGCTGTCGCTCATGACGTCGTTGTCGCCCGCTCGCCGACCCTCTGCGCGTGAGTGCGCGGACGCCTTGCTCGCTTCGGATCCGCCGACTCTCGTCGTGCCGGCGCCACGCCGTTCACGAGGACTGCTCGCCGCCGCGACGGCAGTGGCGCTGATCGCCGCCGTCGGCACGGGCCTGATCGCGCGAGACCGAGCCACCCCGGCGGAATCGGAGCGGCCGGCGCCTGCCTCGACCCAGCCGCGGACGGTGCAGCAGAACCCGGCGCCCACTCTGCAAGACCAGGCAGCGGACCAGCAAGCAGCGGACCAGCAGGTCGTGCCGACCACCGCGCCGCCGGTTCAGGTCGCGGACGACAACAAGGGCAGCAGCGGAAAAGGCAAGTCGGGCAAGGGGAAGGGCAACAGGCCCTGATCCGTCAGCGGTTCGACGACGGGAACTGGCCGCCGGTGCTGCCGAGCGCGAGCAGTTCGGTGTACTGGTCCTGCCAGGACCGCTCGGTGGCCAACAGGTCCGAGAGCCGCTGCACCCACTCGTCGTCGACCGGCGCGGTGCCCGTCGTCAGGTGCCGTTCGGTCTCCTCGCGCGCCTTGCGCCACTCGGACAGCGTGGGGCCGACCGCGGGGCCACCCTGTTGTTCTGACATGCGCCAACAGTACTGCGCCGCGCAGGGGCGGGCTCTGCTGTACAGTCGGGCCGGTCGGGGTTCGGAGTTGTCGGCAGCCCGCCGTCGCGGTCCCCCGATCCATTCCGGCCAGCTGGTTCTCCGGCCGGAGACAGGAGCACCGGCTTGCCGCCGGATCATCAGCTCTACTTCGTTCCTTCCCAGTTCTTGCAGGTCAACGGATCTTCGTCCTCTGTGCGGCTGATGCCCCGATGACGACCATGATTCCGCCAGACCGCACTCGCCGCGCCGCTGTCGACTTCGCCGAGGCGAGGATGGCGGCCGAGGCCGCGGAAGCCGTTCAGCAGCGCGCAGCGGCCCGTCGAGTGGCCGAACGATCCCTCGACATCGGCGACTGCCGAGAACTTCTTCTGATGCTCGGTCTTTCCGGCAAGGCAACGCTAGGAGCACGCGAATGACCCAGGGCACCATCAAGTGGTTCAACGGCACCAAGGGCTTCGGCTTCATCGCACCCGAAGGTGGCGGCGCCGACCTCTTCGTGCACCAGTCCGAGATCTCCGGGTACGACCACCAGGGCATTCCGGACAACCAGGCGGTCGAGTTCGAGATCGCTCAGGGAGCCAAGGGCATGCAGGCGGTTTCCGTCCGCGTTCTCTGATCTTCGGCACACGTCTTCACCGCACGGGAAGCGTGATCGCGGACGGCCGGGTAGGTCCGATGTGGACCGTCTGGTCGGCGGCGACCATCGCGGTGGCCGTGGCGCGTGACTCACCGGTACCGGGATTGCGGGCGTAGCGCGGGAAAGCGCCGCTCGAGACCTGCACCCGGATGCGGTGCCCACGCCGGAAGCGGTGCGCTGTCGGCCACAACTGGACGACGGCGCACTGCGGTTCGGTCGCGTCGGTCAGGCTGACCAGGCCGTCGCACACGTTCCGCGACAGCCCTTCCTCGTCGACGTCGCAGAGCCGGACGAACACGTCGGCGTGCGACACGCCCGACGAGAACCAGATTTCGGCACTCACCTCGCCCACAACCTCGACGTCCTGATCGAGCACGGGCGTGGTGTAGGTGAGCACGTCCGGACGGGCCTCCAGCGCGGTGTTGTCCACGCGCCCGCTGTCCGCGACCATCCGCACGCCACCGGCAGCCGGGGTGGGATCAGTCGGGTCGTAGCAATACGAGTCCACTGAGGACTCACCAGGCGCTTCCGCGGTCAGCGAACCCTCCGCGCCGAGGTGGAAACGCCGCGGCGAGTAGCCCGCGGGCGGCCAGGACTCGAAGTCCCGCCACGCTTCCTCGCCCATCACGTACAAGCGGACCGGCGCGCGATGCGGCGGCTCCACTCCACGAGCGTGAGCGAGCCCGAACTCCACCGCCTCGTCGACCGGTGTGCCGGTGAACTCCGCGTGCGTCCACGGCCCGACGGTGAGGCGCGCCGGACGCCCGTTCTCCTGCAGGACCTTGAAGTCACGCAGCTGGCCGGGCAGGAAGATGTCGTACCAGCCTCCGATCGAGCTGACCGGCACCGTCACGCCGGCGACCCGGTGGCTGTGGTCGAACCCCTCCCACCGCGGTGCGTCGGCGTCGTGGGCGAGGATGTCCTGGATGTAGGGGGAACGCTCGCCGAACGCGGCGATGTCGGCCTCCCGCAACGGAAGCGTGTTCAGCGCCCGTGCGGTCTTCCTGCCCTGGAACGCCTGGCGCAGCACGGAAAGGGAGCGTTCCTGGGTGCCGACCAGCACGCCCCACGCGAACGGCGTCTCCAGCGACATGCCGTCGGCGCGCAGGAACTCCAGCGTCAGCGCGGATTCGGTCACGATCGGGATCATCGCCTTGACCTGCGGCGGCAGCTGGTCGGCGACCGTCCACTGCACGTGCCCCAGGTAGCTCAGCCCGTACAGCACGATCGCGTCGGACCACGGCTGCTTCACCAGCCAGTCGAGGGTCGCGAGCCCGTCCGCGCGTTCCTGGCGCATCGGGTCGAACGTGCCGCCGGAACCGAACCCGCCGCGCACGCTCTGGATCACCGCCTGGTACCCGCGCTCCGCCAGCGCCCGCGCCAGGATCTGGCCGAACATGCGCCGGCCGTAGGGGGAACGGATCAACGCGGTCGGCAGCCCGTCGCCACCGGAGCGCGGCATCCACCGGTCCGCAAGCAGCTCGACGCCGTCGGGCATCGGCACGCGCAGATCCCTCTGCACCACCAGGTTCCTGGTCAGCGGCGGCGTGAGCTTCAGCTTGCGCTGGAGGATTCGGCTGATCACGTGAGCTCCGTTCATCTGGGCTCCATCAGTAGCGACATCAGGGTCATCAGCCGGTCGGTGAAGGCTTCCGGATCGGGCGCGCCGTCCACGACCCACGCGGTGACGAACGACCCCGCGCCGCCGGTGAAGAACGCGGCGAGGTCGTCGACGACTTCACCGGGGATCCGGTCGCCGTACAGGTGCGCGACGGCCTGCCGGTTGACCGGCAGCAGCAGCTTGATCAGCCCGCGGTCCAGCGCGAACGCGCACGGGCCCGTCAGCAGGGCGCGGTAGAACACCCGGTGCTCGGCGAAGTGCCGGGTCATGACGAGCATCTCCGCCCGCGCGTCCTGGGGATCCTCGAAGCCCGAGAAGCGGGGGAGCAGCTCACGCCGGGCGAGGTCGAGGCCTGCCTCCAGCAACACCGTGTCGAGGTCGCCGAAGTGCTGGTAGACGACCCGGCGGCTGACGTCCGCGGCCGTGGCGATCTCGGAGACCGTGACCGCCGCGGTGCCGCGTGCGGTGACCAGGTCGACCGCTGCCCGCAGGACAGCGGCGCGGGTGCGGCGCACCCGCGGATCGAGCGCGGGTTCGACCGCGGGCAGCTCCACAACGCAGATCGTGCACAAGTGTTACTTAGTAGTCAAGTGTTACTTATCTGAGGAGATGGCGGCCGGTGGGCCCGGCGATCTGGGCCACGAGAGCGGGATTCGGTGCGAGCCGCACCTCGACGTCGGCCCGGAGAGCGCGCAGGTGCGCGGTGATCAGCGCCGGGTCGGGATGCTCGACGTGCAGCGACTCAAGGACGAGCCCGGACGGTGCCGAGACCGCAGGGGACGGCGTGCTGCCCCAGCTGATCAGGAACGGCACCACGCCACCGGCGAGAGCGTTGCTGGTCAGCCGCCACCGCACCACCTCGCCCGACGCGGTCCGCCGCTGTCCGTCGATGACGGCACCGGGGTCGAAGCCCGCAGCGGCGGCATCAGCCCGCGCCTGGTCGATGTCGTCGCACGAGACCGCCCAGCCGACCAGCCCCTGCCGGTGCACACCGTCCACTCCGAACGGCCGGGGCAGATCCGGTTCCGGCTGGTGCGGATCCGGAGCGATGATCTCCAGATACGTCTGAGGACCGAGCGCCAGCACCCTGTTGTGCGTGCCCAGACCGACGTGCTGGCCACCGCCTGCCGCACGCACGCCGAACCGTTCCTCGACCGCGTCCACCGCCGCGTCCAGTTCCGGCGCGGCGTAGACGAGGTGATCGATCACGCGCCGCGTCCCAGGTACTTCTTGATGCAGTGGACGACGCCGAGCCGGCTGGCGAACGCGTTGAAGTCGGCGAGCCGGACCACCGAGAACCCCAGGCTCTTCCACAGCTGGTCCATCGAGTCGTCGATCACGGCCAGGTCGGCCTGCTCGCCGTGTCCGAACGTGGGCAGGTACACGGTGCGGCCGGCGCTGGAACTGTTCTCCACCAGGCAGTTGTTCCAGGTGATGTGGTGCCACGACCGGACCTGGATCGCGGACTCCGGCTGCGCGCCCGCCGCCGCGAACTCGCTGACGACCCCGCGCAGTTCGGCGCCGTCCGGGGTCTCCGCGAACGAGCGCAGCGCGGCGAACGTGAGCCGCTGGGTGATCTGCGGCCGGTGCACGAGCGGGTTGCGCTCGACCGCGAAGCCGCGCTGGGAGAACTCGGCCGCGATCTCGTCGTACGCGGTCTGCAGCGCGAACGGGGACTTGGTGCCGAGCGCGGCGTCGGCGAGTTGAGGGCTGCCCACGAGCACGCGGAACCGGCCGTCGTCCGCCGGGCCCGCCAGCGTCACGAACATGTCGATGTGGAAGATCGGCTGAAGATCGCCGGTACCGCCGCCGGGCAGGTCGAGGAAGTACTCGCCGGCCTCCACGGTCGCGTAGTACGTCTTGAGGCCCAACGGCCGTTTCGTGCCGACGAGCTGGAGTTCGCGCGTGCTGTCGACGTGCCGGCTGAACAGCTCGCGGACGAACTCGACCTCCGTCCGGCCCTCCGGCACGCTGACCGGCAGCTCGCCGCTGCGGATCAGCTCGAGCGTGTCGAGGAAGTAGTCGGTGCCCAGCAACCAGAAGTCGTCACCGATCAGGCAGTTGCCGCCCTGGAACACCAGCGGGGCCTGACTCGCCCGCAGCGCGGTGAACTCCTCGACGCTGTCCGCGATCAGCGAGTCGCCCGAGCGTGGGAACGTCCACGGCTCCAACAGGTACGTCAGGCTGTCCCCGGTGTCGTCGGCGTCGACGAGCGCCAGGTAGCCGTCCTCGGCCCAGTCGGTGAAGTCGATGTAGTCGGGCATCGGCACGTACGACACGTTCTCCGCGGGATGCCCGCCGAACCACTCCTCGACCGTCTGCCGATCGCTCTCGTGGTGCACCACCACGAATCGCGTCCCCGCGCGCATCGCGGTGATCACCGAGCGGTAGCCCGCGGCCAGCTCGGGTGCGTGCACGCCGTAGGAGGGGAACGACAGCAGCAGGCGGTCGATCGACCCCGACCACGACGAGATCAGCCTGGGCCGCGCCACACCCGGCCGCGAGCGGAACACGTTCAGCGTCGCGGCGCGGGTGGAGTCGAAGGCGGGGAACAGGTCCCGGTCCGTGCGCTTGTGGTGCGGCGCGTCGGGAACGAGGAAGCGGTAGGCGGCGTCTCCGTACGTGCCGGCAGCCAAGGTGCACCTCCGAGATCGGCGGTTCGCGTGCGGGCAGCATCCCACGACCGCCGCCGGCGTCAGTCCGTTTCGGCCTCAGGATCCCGATGCCCGCGCAAGGAACCGGGATGCGCCTTGGCCGCCGGGTCGTTGCGGGTCTTGATCAGGCTCGCGACCGTCACGATCACCAGGATGCCGATGATCACGCCGAGGCTGAGCGGCGTCGGCACCTCCGGCACGCTCGCGGAGATGTCGACGTGCGCCCAGTGCAGGATCAGCTTGACGCCGATGAACGCCAGGATGACCGCGAGCCCCGCCGACAGGTACACCAGCCGGTCGAGCAGTCCCTTGACCAGGAAGAACAACGCGCGCAGGCCGAGCAACGCGAACGCGTTGGCGGTGAACACGATGTAGGGCTCCTCGGTCACGCCGAACACCGCGGGGATCGAGTCGAGCGCGAACAGCAGGTCGACGCCGCCGATCGCGACCAGCACGACGAACAGGGGAGTGGCCATCCGCTTGCCGTCGAGCCGCGTGAAGATCTTGCCGCCCACGTAGTCGTCCGTGACCGGCAGGAGCTTGCGCGCGGTCTTGACCACCACGTTGTTCTCGACGTCGGGGTCCTCGTTGCGGTGCCGGAACAGCTGCACGGCCGTGTAGATCAGCAGCAGCCCGAACAGCAGGAACATGAACGAGAACAACGACAGCAGCGTGGCGCCGACCGCGATGAAGATGCCGCGCATGATCAGCGCGAGCACGATGCCGAACGTCAGCACCTTGTGCTGGTGTTCCTCGGGCACCAGGAACGTGGTCATGATGATCACGAAGACGAACAGGTTGTCGACCGAGAGACTCTTCTCGACGATGTACCCGGCGAAGTACTCCGTGCCGAACTGGCCGCCGTGCGCGCTCATGAACCACACGCCGAACCCGATGGCGACCAGGATGTAGAACACCGACCACAGGCTGGCCTCGCGGAAGCCGATCCGGTGAGGGCGCCACGCCGCCAGCACGAGGTCGACCGCCAGCAGTGCGACGATCACCCCGATCGTGACCACCCACGTCAGTCCGCTGATCTCCAGCACAGGCACTCCTCCGCGTAGTCGTGTCCGTCTTAAAAGGACGTTACCGGACCGGGACGGGCACAGTGCGGTGCACCGGGTCAGGCGCTTTCGCGCACCACCAGCGTGGAGGTGAAGAACGTCACCGGGCCGGTGTCGCGCCGGTCGAGCACCGCGGTCACGGCACCGGCGGCGATCTCCTCCACCGGATGCGTGCTCGTGGTCAGCGCCGGCGTGGTGAGGCCCGCGAACGCGATGTCGTCGAAACCGGCGACCGCCACGTCGCCGGGAACGCCGATGCCGAGTCCGCGCAGGCCGTTCAGCACACCGAGCGCGGTGACGTCGCTGATCGCGAAGACGGCGTCGGTGTCCGGCCACCGTCCCATGATCTCCACCGCCGCGGACGCACCCCGCTCCGCGGAGAAGTCACCGTCCACCAGCCGGACGTCACCGCCGAGGTCCTGCACGACCCGCCGGTAGGCCTCGACCGCGCGATTCCCGCACGGCAACCACGGCGGGCCTGCGACCATGGCGATCCTGCGCCTGCCGGAGCCCACCAGATGCCGCATGATTCCAGTGGTGCCGTTGCGGTTGTCGATGTCGAACGAGGGCACGCCGCGGGTGCCGACGCCGATGGCGACAGCCCTGCCGCGCAGGGACTTCGGCAGTGCGTCCAGCGCGGGCTGGGTCGGGTTGATCACCACCAGGCCGCTGATGCCGCGGCTTTCGGTGAGCCGGGAGAGTGCGGAGGGATCGTGGAGCGGCAGCCAGTGCAGGGAGACGCCGACCTCGCGTTCGGCTGCGATGCTGGTCGCGGTGATCATGACCCGGCCCACGTAGGCGTCGTCGAGCACGGCGGCCGTGTGGCCGATGACGGCGATCGCGAGACGGGTGCCGCGGCGGGTGACCAGTGCGCGGGCGGCGGCGTCCGGCACGTACTCCAGTGCGCTGACCGCCGCGTTGACCCGGTCGCGTGCCTTGGCGGACGCCGGGCCCTGGCCGGTGACCACGCGGGAGGCGGTCGCGCGCGACACGCCGGCGGCTCGTGCGACGTCGTCCAGCGTCGCGGTGTGCTTGCCCTTCATCTCCCCAGTATTGCGGTGGAAGCGCTTCCACGGGTGAGCTTCGCGGTGTGGAGAATCAGATGACGCTGGAGCGCGGCCAGGTTCGCGCCGCCGCGGCCGGGGTGGCGGTCACGTTCGGGCTCAACGGTGTCGCGATGGCGACCTGGTTCGCGCGCGTGCCCGCCGCCCGTGACGCGCTCGGGCTGACCGCCGGTGCGCTGGGGCTGCTGCTGTTGATGGGATCGGCCGGCGCGTGCCTGGCGATGGTGTCCGCGGGCGAGGTGACGCACCGGCTGGGTCCGGCGAGGACCGTGCGCCTGTCGGCGGTGATGGTCGCGGCGGGTCTCGCGCTGGCGGGAGCCGGGATCGGGACCTGGCCGTCGGTGCCGCTGACCGCGGTGGGGATCTTCGTGCTCGGATACGGGTCGGGCACGTGCGACGTCGCGATGAACGTCGAGGCGGCGGAGGTCGAACGCGCGCTCGGGCGGGCTGTCATGCCGCGCTTTCACGCGATGTGGAGCCTGGGCACCGTGCTCGCCGCCGGACTCGCGTCCCTGGTGGCGTGGGCGGCGCTGCCCGTGACGTGGCACCTGACCGGTGTGGCGTTGGTGGTCGGCGGCGGCACGCTGGTGGCCGCGCGGGCCTACCGGTTCGGCGCCGGGGAGGCGCACGGCAAGAGCAGCGGAGTCATGGCCGCGTGGCGGGAACCGCGCACGCTGCTGATCGGCCTGTTCGTGCTGGTGCTGGCGTTCACCGAGGGCACCGCGAACGACTGGCTGGCAGTCGCGTTCGTCGACGGCCACGCGTTCGACCCCGCCGGGGGAGCGGTGGTGTTCGCCGTGTTCGTCACGACGATGACCGTCGGACGGACAGCGGGAACCGTGGCGCTGGACCGGTGGGGACGTGTGCCGGTGCTGGCCGTCAGCATGCTGCTGGCCGCGGCCGGAGCCGCCGTGGCGGTGCTGGGCGGATCGCCGGTCCTGGCGGTCGCGGGCGTCGCCCTGTGGGGACTGGGCGCGGCGCTGGGCTTCCCGGTGGGCATGAGTGCGGCCGCGGACGACCCGGCGCGCGCGGCGGCACGGGTCAGCGTGGTGGCGGTCATCGGTTACACGGCGTTCCTCGCCGGGCCACCGCTCGTCGGCCTGCTCGGCAACGAGGTGGGGGTGCTGCGGGCCCTGCTGGTGGTGCCGCTGTTGTTGTTGCCCGCGTTGGCCCTCGTGCCCGCGCTGCGCCCTGCGCGCACCCGTTGATTCGCCGTCCACCGTGGTCGTTTCACCATGTGCCGTTCGGCTGGGCGCCGTCGCGCAGATAGGTGAGGGTGGCGAGCACGCGCCGGTTGCGGTCGTCGCCCGGCGTGAACCCGAGCTTGGTGAAGATGTTCCCGACGTGTTTGTTCACCGCGGCCTCGGAGACGACGAGCTGCTCGGCGATGGCGGCGTTGGTGTAGCCCTGCGCCACCAGGCCGAGGACTTCGAGCTCCCGGCTCGACAGCGTCGCGAGCGGGGTGCGGCCGCGCTTGAGCAGCGTGCGGACGACCTGCGGGTCGACGACCGTTTCGCCGGCCGCCACCCGGTGCAGCGCGGAGACGAACTCCCGCACGTCCCCGACCCGGTCCTTGAGCAGGTAGCCCACGCCACCGCCGTCACCGGAGTCCAGCAGGTCGGCGGCGTAGCTGGTTTCCACGAACTGGCTCAGCGCCACCACCCGCAGATGAGGGCGGTCCCGCCGCAGGCGCACGGCCGCGCGCAGGCCTTCGTCGGAGAAGCCCGGTGGCATGCGGATGTCGGTGACGACCAGGTCCGGGTCGTGTTCGACCACGGCCGCCACGAGCGCTTCGGCGTCGCCCACGGCCGCCACCACCTGAAACCCGAACCGGTCGAGCAACGCCGAGAGCCCTTCCCGCAGCAGCGCGCCGTCCTCGGCGAGGACCGTGCGGATCACCTCGGGCTGCATGGGAACTCCGCTCGCACGGTGGTGGGTCCGCCGGGTGGGCTGGACAGGGACAGGGTGCCGCCGATGGCCGCGGCGCGGTCGGCCAGGCCGGTGAGGCCGGTGCCGTCACGGGGATCGGCTCCGCCACGGCCGTTGTCGGTGATCTCCACCGTGAGGACGTCGTGCCGGACCTTCGCGGAGACGCGGATTTCGGTGGCGCCGCTGTGTTTGCTCGCGTTGCTCAACGCCTCGGCGACGACGAAGTAACCCGCGCTCTCCACCACGCCCGGCAGACGTTCGGAGAGCGCGCAGTCGACGGTCACCGGTGTCGCCGAACGGTCGGCGAGTTCCTGCAACGCCGCCGGCAGGCCCAGGTCCGACAACGCCTGCGGATGAATGCCGTGGATGAACTCGCGCAGTTCGACCAGCAGCTGCGCGGCCTGGTGGTGGGCGTTGGCCACGGACTCGGTGCCGGGGGAGTCCGGCGGCATCTCCACCTTCGCCAGGCCCAGCTGGAGGATCAGGCTGACCAGGCGTTGCTGTGCGCCGTCGTGCAGATCGCGCTCGATCCGGCGTCGTTCCGCGTCGAAGGCGTTGACGAGGCGTTCGCGGGACTGGGAGATCTCCACCAGCTCGGTCCGCAGCCGGTCGCCGGACCCGCCGGCGAGCAGTCGCCGGGCCGCGGCCCCGTGCAGGCCGGCCAGACCGGAGATCAGGTACAGCGTCACCGGGAACAGGACCAGGCCCAGCAGCGCGAACGGCAGTGCCTCGGACACCGTGTTCGCCTGCCCGAAGCCCAGCGCGAGCGGAGTGTCCGGCCGGACCACCAACGGGCTGACGATCAGCGAGCCGACCATCGTCAACGTGAGGGCGAGCACGACGCACGGCAGTGCTGCCAGGGACACCACGACCAGGTAGGCGACCTCCCGCCAGGCCGCCGGCTCGGTGTAGCGGCGCCGCAACCGGTCCCTGGTGGCGGGCCGTGGCCAGGACACCGGGTCCGCGTGCACCAGCCGCAGCCGCAACCGTTCCACCTGTGCCACCGGCAGCGCCGCGAGCGGACCTCCCGCCACGATCAGCAGCAGGCCTCCCACTCCGGCCAGTACGACCTCGCCCAGCGCGACCGGGTCCGGCCCGGCGAACCGGAAAGCCAGGTACAGCCAGGGAAGGCACAGCACGGCGACCGGAACGCCGGCCAGCGCCGCCACGACCGGTGTGCTCAGCACGTACGACAGGCCGCGCCACGGCCAGCTGGTCAGGAGAAAACGGCGAAGCGCCATCGACTCCCAGATCGTCCGTGCGTTGCTCCCCGACACAACGCCCACGGTAGTCAACATCGACATCGGTGCTCGCCCTGCCAGGTAGAGGTTTCTCTACCTCGCACTCGGAAGTTGAAGCCAGTGACACCACCCCAGTCGTCCAGTTGGCTTGTCAGCGCCAGGTTTTCGCACAAGACAGGGGTCTCATGTCCTGGAATCACCCAGCCGTGCAACTGCATCAGGTGTCGCGGCACTACGGGGCCAAGAACACCGGCATCGCCGCGCTCGACGACGTCAGCCTGAGCTGCCCGGCAGGGACCTGGACCGCCGTCATGGGACCGTCCGGCTCCGGCAAGTCCACGCTGTTGCACTGCGCCGCGGGGTTGGACCAGGTCACGAGCGGGAGCGTCCTGCTCGCCGGCCGCGACATCACCAGGGCGCCGGACGGCGTGCTCACCGACCTGCGCCGCCGCACGATCGGTTTCGTGTTCCAGAGCTTCAACCTGATCAGCTCCCTGACCGCCGAGCAGAACGTCGCGTTCCCCTCGAAGCTCGCCGGGATCCGGGTGTCCAAAAGCGACGTTCGGCATACCTTGGCCGGGGTGGGCCTGGCCGACCGCGCGAGCCACAAGCCGCGTGAACTCTCCGGCGGTCAGCAGCAACGGGTCGCCATCGCTCGCGCGATGATCTCCCGCCCCGCCGTCCTGTTCGCCGACGAACCCACCGGCGCGCTGGACTCCCAGTCCGCAGCGACGGTCCTCGACCTGTTGCGCGACATGGTGCGGACCGCGGGGCAGACCATCGTCATGGTCACCCACGACCCCGCGGTCGCGGCTAGTGCCGACACCGTCGTCTTCCTGGCCGACGGACGGCTTGTGGACCGCCTGGACCGGCCGGGCGTCCACGACGTCGCCGAGCGGCTCGCGCGACTGGAGAGCTGAACCGTGTTCCAGCTGTCGTTCAGCACGGTCCGCGAGCGCTGGGAGCTGTTCATCGGAGCCGTTCTCAGCGTGGCCGTCGGTGTCGCTCTGGTGCAGGCCTCGATGCTGGTGCTGGCGGCCACCGGCGAACCGCGGATCCCACCGGGGCTGTCCCTGCAGGCCGAGGACCAGATCCGCGAGGGGTTCGTAGCCGCCGCGACGGTCATGGGCATGACCGCGTTCCTCGCCATGTTCCTCGCGGTCTTCATCGTCAGCTCGACCTTCGGTTTCACCGTCGCCCAGCGCCGCCGCGACCTCGCCCTGCTGCGCCTCACCGGCGGAAGCCGCACCCAGTTGCGGGCGCTGCTGTTGTCGGAGTCGCTGCTGCTCGGCGTGATCGGGTCCGCGCTCGGGGTGCCGTTCGGGCTGATCGCGAAGTACGCGCAGACCTGGCTGCTCGTCGAGATGGGCCTGCTGCCGGACGGGTTCACCGCGCCGTGGCGGCTGTGGGCGGTGATCGTCTCCGGGGTCGCAGGGGTCGGCGTGGCCCTGGCCGGTGTCTTCACCGCCTCACTGCGGGCGGCGCGGATCCTGCCGCTGGAAGCGTTGCGGGAGACGGGAATGGCCGCCAGGGTGATGACCCCCTCGCGGTGGCTCTCCGGCCTGTCCTTCGCTTCCTGCACCGTCGCGATGGTGGTGTGGGCGCAGGAGGCCAACCTGATCGGCGCGATGATGGCGGCGCTCGGCATCTCGATGTTCGGCGCGGTCGCCATGAGCGCGCTGAGCCCGTTGGTGGTGCCGTTCCTGGCCTGGCTGTTCGGTGTCCTCGTGCCCGGCAGCACCCTGATCGGCCTGGCGCGGGCCAACCTGCGTGACGGCGTGCGGCGCACCGCTTCCACCGCGTCTCCGCTGATCGTGCTGGTCGCGTTGCTGCTGGGACTGACGGGCACCTTCGGCTCGCTCGCCGCGGCAGGGGGTGAGGAGGCGAAGCGGTCCGTGAACGCCCACCTCGTGGTGACCTCCACGGGTGCGGAGGCGGAACGGCTGCCGGGCGTCGAGGGCGTGGCCGTCGCGTCCCGGCAGAACTCCGTGGACATCACGATCACCACGCAGAAGACGCGGAACCAGCAGGTGATCACGAGGACCTTCTACGCGGGGATCGTCGCGGTGGACGCGGCCGACTACGCGCGCACGCACACCCTGGCTCCCACGTCGGGCGACCTGGCGGCACTGACCGGCGGCACCGTGTTCACCGGTCCTGCCCGGCACGCCGACAGGATCGTCCCAGGCCAGGTGCTCACGGCCGAGGCGGGCGGACAGCCGCTGCAGCTGACCGTGGTCGGCGGCCTGCCCGAGACGCTCGAAACGGGGGACAGCTTCCTGGTCCCGCGCCAGGCCCTGCCCGAGCAGGTGTGGTCGGGGGCGCCGACCGAGACCGTCGTCCAGGTCGCGCAGGGACAGGACCCGGACGTCGTCGCCGAGCGGATCTCGCAGGCGGGCTTCAGCCAGGTGCGGACGGTGTCCGACTGGGCGACCTCCCGCGCGGAGAACGCGCAGGACGGCAACGTCAAGATCCTCACCGTGCTGATGGGCCTGGCGGGGCTCTACGCGCTGATGGCCCTGGTGAACTCGGTGGTCATCGCCGGGGCCGAACGCCGCCGCGAGTTCGCCGTCTCCAGGGTGACCGGGCTGACGCGGCCCCAGGTGGTCAGGGCGGCCGTGGTCGAGGCCGTCGGGGTGGCGGTCCTCGGACTGGTGCTCGGCTGCGTGGTGGCGGGGGCGGGGCTGGCCGGCATCGGTGGCGCCGTGCACAAGGCGATCGGTGCGACCGTGGTGTACGTCCCGTGGACGCTGCTGACCGTGGTCGCGATCGGATCGGTGGTCGTCGTGGCGGTCACCGGGGCGATCACCGCCGCTGTCGCCACCAGAGACCGGCCTGTGTCCCTGGTGACGACGAAGGAGTAGTGGTTGTGGCCGCTGCCACGGCCACTGGCTCACACCGCGCAGTGCAGCGGCCCGCCGTTGTACGCGATGGCGTCACCCAGCGCGGCCGCGATGTTGATGTCGGCCCCGTCGAAGTCGGCGTAGGCGCGGTGCAGGTTGAGCACCACCCGTTCGGCGTCGGGCAGCCCGGCGAACTCGCCGAGGTCCGTCTCCTTCGCCACCTCGAGCGGCGTCCAGCCCTTCTCCCGTCCCGTCACCGCCGTGGTGCGGATGAACTCGTAGTACCGCCGGTGCGTGGCGAGCACCTCGGCGAAGGAAGCCTCGGTCACCAGCGGGCCGTGACCGGGCACCACCACGGCGGCGTCGAACGCGGCCAGCCAGTCCAGCGACCGCAGCGCGCCGTCGAGCGAGCCCATCGCGATCATCGGCGTGACTCCGTGGAACACCAGGTCGCCGGTGAACAGGACGCGCTCCTCAGGCAGCCACGCCACCGCGTCACCGACGGTGTGCGCGGAATAGCCCGGATGCCGCACCACCACGGGCTTGCGGCCCGCGTGGAGGGTGATCTCGTCGCGGAACGAGATCGTGGGCGCGCGCACCGCGTCGACGCCCCAGTCCGGGGTCGGTGACCACGCGGGCGGGGTGCTGGCCAGGATGAAGTCCTGCAGGATGCCCTGGCGGGTGTGCTCGTGCGCGACGATCGCGGTGGAGTCCGGCAGCAGCGCGTTGCCGTAGACGTGGTCGCCGTGCAGGTGGGTGTTCACCGCGAGCCGGATCGGGGCGCCGCCGGTGGCCTGGTCGACCGCGTCGAGGAAGAGCCTGGTGCGGCGGGCGGTCGCGCAGGTGTCGACGAGCACGACCTCGCCGTCCGAGCAGACGGCGCCGGCGTTGTTGATCCACCACGTGCCGTCCGGCTGGATCCAGGCGTAGACGCCGGACGCGATTTCGTGCAACTGCGGAGTCATGATCGGAATGTACTTCCGGGCGAAGTGGACCGGCACGGCTGTGCCCAGCCAGCGCGTCGCTCGCCGAACAGTAGGGTGACGGCGGTGGAACTGCGGAAGGCTTTGACGGACGACGTCGTAGTGCTCGACGGCGGCATGTCCACCGCCCTGGAACAGGCGGGGCACGACCTGTCGGACTCGCTGTGGTCCGCACGGCTGCTGCTCACCGCCCCGGACGCGATCCGCGCCGCCCACCTGGCGTACTTCCACGCGGGCGCCCAGGTCGCGATCACGTCCAGCTACCAGGCCACGTTCGAGGGCTTCGCCGAGCGCGGGCTCTCACCCGAGCAGACGGCGGGCCTGTTGCGTGCCAGCGTGTCGCTGGCTCGTGCGGCGGCGTCCGAAGTGGACGGACCGCGCTGGGTCGCGGCGTCCGTCGGTCCGTACGGCGCGATGCTGGCGGACGGGTCGGAGTACCGCGGCCGGTACGGGTTGAGTGCCCGCCGGCTGGAGGATTTCCACCGGCCGCGCATCGAGGTGCTGGCCGACGCCGCTCCGGATCTCCTCGCGGTGGAGACGATTCCGGACGTCGACGAGGCCGAGGCCGTGCTGCGGGTCGTCGCGGGCAGCGGCGTGCCGATGTGGTTGTCCTACAGCGTTCGGGATGGCCGCACGTGCGCGGGACAGGACCTCGAGGAGGCCTTCGCGGTCGCTGCCGGTGTGTCCGAAGTGGTCGCGGTCGGCGTCAACTGCTGCCGCCCAGAGGACGTCGACGAGGCGGTCGAGGTCGCGCACCGGGTGACGGGGCTGCCGGTGGTGGTCTACCCGAACAGCGGCGAGCAGTGGAACGCGTCGGCGCGGGCCTGGGAGGGTGGCGCGGCCGAGGTCGCCGAGCCGGCCCGGCGGTGGGTCGAGGCCGGGGCGCGGCTGGTCGGTGGTTGCTGCCAGGTGGGACCGTCGGACATCGCACGGCTGGCGGCGTCACTCACGTAGGGCCTGCCGAAGAACTGTGTTGCTGCCAATGGTCGTCGGTGCGGCGCCTTTCAGTCCTCGTCAATTGCGACAGCAGGGCTAAGTTCGACTGCGTTCGACAAATGAAGAGAAGATGGGAAATCTTCCCGGCATGACATTCCGGTAACTGGCAGTCCCGTATGCATAGGATTGATCAGGTGAGTGTCGACCCCGGTGATTCACCACCGCCTGGAAAAGGCGGCAAGCTGACGGCGGCGGTCGCCATTCGCACCGCGACGGAGCAGTTCAGCGCGCTCATCGGCCGGGCGCCGGACACCGTGTCGGGCGTCCGGGCGACGCCGGACGGCGGCTGGTCGGTCCTGATCGACGTGCTCGAGCTGGAACGCGTCCCGGCCACCACCAGTGTCATGGCCACCTATCGCGTCGACATCGACGCGACCGGTGAGCTGTACGGCTGCGAACGTCTCCGGCGCTACACCCGTGGAACGACCGACATGTGACGGGACGGTTGTAGGTGGACCACAGACCCAGTTCGCTCGCCGACACGCTGGAACGCGTCCTCGACAAAGGTGTGGTGATAGTCGGCGACATCGCCGTCTGCGTCGTGGACATCGAGCTGCTGACCCTGCGGGTGCGGCTCTTCATCGCCTCCGCCCAGACCGCCCGTGAAATGGGGATGGACTGGTGGACGGACGACCCGTTCTTCTCACCGAAGACGGTGGAGCGGACAACGGGGATGAAGGAGCTGGCCGAGCAGAACGCCGAACTGCGCGACCGCGTCGCCTCGTTGGAGCGAGTGCTCACGGAGGGACGTCCGTGAGCCTCGGCCTCTACGCCTACGTGATCACCAGAGACCGTCCGGACAGCCTCGAGGGATTCCGCTCGATCGCCCATCGGGGGCTGGCGCTGGTCGTGGCGGAGGTCGACCTCGACCGGTTCACCGGACTCGACCTCGACGAACCCACCGAGGACAGCAGGCTGGCGGTGCTGGTCCGCGAGCACGACGCCGTGGTGCGCGCGGTGTTCCAGCGCGAACCGGTGCTGCCGCTGCGGTTCGGCACGGTCCTCGACGGCGCCGGCGCCGCTGTCCGGCTGCTCGGCGCCCGGCACGAGGAGGCGCTGGCCTGGCTCGACCGGGTGCAGGGGCGCCGGGAGTGGGGCCTGCGGGTGCGAGCGGCCGCGCCCGAGCCCGTGGACCCGGGTGAGGTGTCCGGGACGGCGTACCTGGCGCAGCGCCGCCGCAGGCTCACCGCGGCCGAGGAGGCCAGGCAGGCCGCCGCTGCCGTGCACCGGGCGATCGCCGGGCAGGCCGCCGAGAGCACGTGCCGCGACCACCCCGGTGATCTTCTCCTGGAGGCGGCGTACCTGGTCGACACCGGGCGCGAGGACGACTTCCACGCCGAGATCCACCGGCTGACCGGGGAACTGGGGCTGCCGGTGGAGATCACCGGACCGTGGCCGCCGTACTCCTTCACGAAGCTGGAGTTCGCCGATGCCTGAGCACAGCGCGGCGAGCCTCGTCGACCTGCTCGACCGGGTGGTGCACCGGGGCGCGGTCGTGCGCGGCGACGTGGTCATCACGCTGGCCGGTGTCGAGCTGATCCGGCTGGACCTGCGGTTGCTGCTGATCGGCATCGGCGGCGACCGGTGAGCGCGCAGGACGCCGGCCGGGGACTCGCCAGGATCGTCGTGGCCGTGCTGGAGATCGTGTGCGAGCTGCTCGAACGCCAGGCGCTGCGCCGGGTCGACGCGGGCACGCTCACCGACGTGGAGGTGGAGAACCTCGGCCTGGCGCTGATGTCGTTGCAACGTCAGTTCGCGGCGTTGCGGGAAGCACTCGGGGAACCGGACTGCTCCGGTGTCCGCCTGCCGGTGGACATCGCTGGCCTGCTGGACGAAATGAGGAGCTCACCATGACCGCACCCGCCGTGCCCGCCTCTGGCGGCCTTGCCGACGTGTTGAACATCCTGCTGGACAAGGGACTCGTGATCGACGCGTCGGTGCGGGTCTCGCTGATCGGCATCGAGATCCTGTCGATCGAGATCAAGGTCGTGATCGCCAGCGTCGACACCTACATCCGCTACCTGGAGGCGATGCAACGACTGGAGTCGGCCCGCAGGGGAGTGCTGGTGCCGCCGGCCTCGCAGGGCATCGCGGGCACCTACGGCCTGCTGGCCTCCGCCGTCACCCCTGCCGCTGTCACCCCGGCCACCGTCACGCCCGCTGTCGTCACCCCGGTCATGGCGACCCCGGTTCCGCAGACCGAGAAGTGACCCTGCACCTGCACGGCATCGTCAGGGCGACGCACCCGCTGCCGGACGGCTCACCGTTCCGGCTGGTCGAGGTGGAGGACGTGGCCGTGGTGGTCAGCGACCGGGTGGCGGATCGCGCGCTGACCGAAGAAGAGGCGACAGCTCACCTTGCCGGTCTGTGCGCGCTGCTGCCCGGTGGTCCGGTGCTGCCGTTGCGCATCGGCACCACCGCGGCGGACGAGGTCGCCGCCCGTGCCGCGGTGCTCGCGCTGGTGGTGCCGGTGCTGCGCGGCCGGCTGGCCCAGCTCGACGGTGTGGCCGAGATGCACGTGCGGCTCGTGTTCGACGAAGACGTCGCCGTGCGCGGGGTCTACGACCAGGGCGGGTTCCCCGGTGGAGGTCCTGACCTCGCCGCCACGATCGCGCGCGGCGAACTGATCGCACGCAAGATCGAGGCGTGGTGCGCGCAACAAGCCGACGGACTCCTCGCACCGGTGTCGGCGCTGGCCCGTGCGGTTGTGCGGCTCGACACGCGTGAGGCCACCGTCCAGCTCCGCGCGTTCCTCGTTCCGCTGGATCAGGCCGGCGCCGTGCGCACCGCCGTCGCGGGGCTGAGCGAGAACGGCGTCGTGGCGACCTGCGCCGGCCCGTTGCCCGCGTTCCACTTCCTCGATCTGGTACCGCGGCGCGAGTACGAAAGCCCGCCCTCTTCCCGGTGGGGCTGGTAGCGCGCTTCCGTGCGGCGGCATATCTGACCGCCGACTCAACAATTTCGACCCGGCATTCGACTCGAAGATTCGTCGAATGCCGGGTCGAATTGTCGAATGAATTCACTTCGTTGACGCATGGCGGATGCATTCGTAATATCCGTTTCACGATCGTGGACGGTGTTCAAGTATGTGAATCCTCCTTTCGGAAGGAAATTCCGCCATGCGGCTGTTCGTCAGCGCACTGATTTTGGCGTGCGCAGGGACCGGGGTGGTGGGCGTACCCGCGCTCGCCGGCCACGATCCGGCACGGCAGGTGCTGCCCGCCGGGGACGGCTGGGCGTCCAGTGGTCCCGGCACGACAGGTGGTGCGGCGGCGCCCGCCGGTCACGTGCACGAGGTGCGGACACGGGCGGAGCTAGTCACCGCGCTGGCCGCACCCGCCCCGCGGATCATCAAGGTCACCGGTGTGATCGAGGCGAACACCGGCGCTGACGGGAAACCGTTGCGGTGTGCGGACTACGCGACCAGCGGCTACACGCTCGCCGGGTATCTCGCCGCCTACGACCCCGCCGTCTGGGGCCGCGATCGCGAGCCGGAAGGCCCGCTGGAAGACGCTCGGGCGGCTTCCGCGCGCAACCAGGCCGCGGTGATCGGGTTCGAGGTCGGCGCGGACACGACGATCATCGGCACGAGCCCCGGTGCCGGGATCACCGGTGGCAGCCTGCGGATCCACGGCGTGCGCAACGTGATCGTGCGCAACCTGACCTTCCGCGACACCAGCGACTGCTTCCCCGCGTGGGATCCGAACGACAACAGTCCGGGTGCGCCTCCCGGAAACTGGAACTCGCTCTACGACTCGGTGTCGGTGCAGAAGTCCGAGAACGTGTGGGTCGACCACAACACGTTCACCGACGAACCGAACGTCGACAGCAGCCACCCGCTGTACTTCGGCCGGCCGTACGAGGTGCACGACGGCCAGCTCGACATCACCTCGGCCGCCGACCTGGTCACGGTGTCGCGCAACGTCTTCACCGAGCACGGCAAGACCATGCTGATCGGCTCGTCCAACTCCTCGACCACCGACCCCGGCAAGCTGCGGGTCTCGGTGCACCACAACGTCTTCCGCAACGTCCAGGAACGCGCGCCCCGCGTCCGGTTCGGCCAGGTGCACGTCTACAACAACCTGTACGAGGGCTCGCAGACGTACAGCTGGGGCGTCGGCGTGCGGTCGCAGATCTACGCGCAGAACAACTTCGTCCGCGGCATCGCGCCCGAGAAGGTCGTCTACAACTGGGGCGGCACGGCGATCACCGACACCGGCAACCTCGTCGACTGGCGGCCGAGAAGCCTCGTCGACGCGTACAACACCGCGTTCCCGGAAAAGAAGCTCGGCACGGACGCCGGGTGGACGCCCACGCTCGACCGCGGCCTCGAACCCGCGTACCGCGTGGCGCATCTGAAAGCCGGCGCACCTCCCGCGGGCAGGCACCTGAAGGTCGGCGCGGAGTTCGCGACCGTGCAGTCCGCGATCGACGCCGCACCCGCCGGTGGCGTGATCACGTTGCAGAAGGGCGTGTACCGGGAGGTCGTCAAGATCCCGGCGAGCAAGAAGGGCCTGACCCTGCGCGGCGCCACCGGCCGCGCGCAGGACGTGGTGATCGACTTCGACAACGCCAACGGCACGAAGAAGCCCGACGGCACCACCTACGGCACGTCCGGCAGCGCCACCGCGACCATCGCGGCGGACGACTTCACCGCGCGCGACCTCACGTTCCGCAACTCGTTCGACCGGGCCAAGCATCCGGAGATCACGAACACCCAGGCCGTCGCGGTGAAGGCCACCGGCGACCGGATGTTCTTCGACCGCGTGCACTTCGAAGGCCACCAGGACACCCTGTACGCCGACACCCCGAACGTGACCACGCGTTCACGCCAGTACTACCGCGACTGCGCGATCACCGGTGACGTCGACTTCCTCTTCGGCCGCGCGACCGCGGTGTTCGAGAGGGCCACGATCACCGCGCTGAACCGCGGCGGCAACCCCAACGGCTACCTGACGGCCGCGAGCACCCAGCGCGCCAACCCGTACGGCTTCCTGATCGTCGACTCGCAGGTCCGCAGCGACGCACCGGCGGGCACGTACTACCTGGGCAGGCCGTGGCACCCCGGCGGCGACACCGAGGCGATCGCGCAGGTCGTCATCAGGAACACCAAGCTGCCCGCCGCGATCAAAGCGGCGCCGTGGACGGACATGTCCGGATTTCCGTGGCGTGAGGCCAGGTTCGCGGAGTACCGCAACACCGGGCCGGGCGCCGGCCAGGGCACCGATCGGCCGCAGCTGACCGACGACCAGGCGAAGCGGTTCACCAAGGGCGCCTACCTGGGCGGGTGGAACCCCGCGTGAGGACCCGCACGTGGGCGCCGTACGCGCTCATCGCCCCGACGCTGGCGTTGATGGCGGTCTTCCTGGTCTACCCGATCGCGTCCGTCGGGTGGTTCAGCCTGCGCCAGCACACCGTCACCCAGCCGTGGAAGAACGGCTTCATCGGCTTCGAGAACTTCCGCAGGATGCTCTTCGAGGACCCGTTGTTCTGGCAGAGTCTCATGTTCAGCGCCAAGTGGGTCGTCGTCGAGGTCGGCCTGCAACTGGTGCTGGGCCTGTGCCTCGCGCTGATCGTCAACGAGACCTTCGTCGGCCGCGCGCTGGCCCGGTCGCTGGTGTTCTCGCCGTGGGCGGTGTCCGGCGTGCTCACCACCGGCATCTGGATCCTGCTCTACAACCCGTCCACGGGCATCTTCCAGCAGCTCGCGCAGTGGGGCATCGGCGATCCCGGCACGTCGGTGCTCGGCGACCCGGCGACGGTCTTCCCGGCCACCGTGGTCACCGAACTGTGGCGAGGGGTGCCGTTCTTCGCGATCCTGCTGCTCGCCGACCTGCAGACCATCCCCAACGACCTGTACGAGGCCGCCGCGGTCGACGGCGCCGGACGCTGGCGCCGGTTCATCAGCGTCACCCTGCCTCACCTGCGCGACGCGATCGTGCTGTCGACGCTGCTGCGTGCGGTGTGGGAGTTCAACAACGTCGACCTGATCTACACGCTGACGGGCGGCGGACCGGCGAACCAGACCACGACGCTGCCGCTGTACGTGGCGCGCAAAGCCGTGGACTCGCACGACTTCGGCTACGGGTCGGCGCTGACGATGGCCGGCTTCGTGATCCTGCTGTTCTTCTCGATCCTCTACTTGAGGCTGTCGAAATTCGGGAGCCGGGCTTGACTTCCTCCCCATCGCGAACGAGGGAATTCCTACGGCTCGCGCCGCAGGGCTTTCTGCTTCGTCACCGACTGCCCGCCCGGAGTGTTCCGTTGAGGTCTTACACCGGCTCCACAGACCGACACCGCCAGCCCGGCGGCCAAAATGTTCCGTGCCGCGTTCACGTCCCGATCATGGGTCGTACCGCAACCACAGGTCCACGCGCGCACTTGCAACGGCATCTCCGCTGCGAGCGCGCCGCACACCGAGCACAGCTTGGACGATGGGAACCAGCGATCTACAGCGATCACGTCTCGCCCGTACCAGCTCGCTTTGTACTCCAGCAACTGCCGGAACTGCCGCCAGCCTGCGTCACTGATCGCGCGGGCCAGTCGGCGGTTGCCAACCATGTTCGACACAGCCAGATCCTCGACCACGAGCGTTTGGTTCTCACGCACGAGCCGAGAGGTGATCTTGTGCAGATAGTCCGTGCGCCGGTCGGCGATCCGGGCGTGCACACGGGCAACCTTGATTCGAGCCTTGGACCGGTTGCTGCTGCCCTTCTGCTTGCGAGACAACACGCGCTGAGCCTTCGCGAGTGTCTTCCGGTCCCGCCGCTCGTGCCTGGGATTGTCGATCTTCTCCCCTGTGGAGAGCACCAGCAGGTGATCGAGACCGACATCGATGCCTACCACCGAATCGGTGGTAGGCAAAGGTGTCACGCTGGGGTCCTCGCACAGCAGGGACACGAACCAACGCCCGGCCGCGTCTCGCGACACGGTCACCGTCGACGGCACCACGTCCTCGGGCAACGGCCTCGACCAGCGGATGTCCAGCGGCTCAGCCATTTTCGCCAGCGTCAACGCACCATCACGCCAGCGAAACGCGGAACGCGTGTACTCCGCGCAGGCACGCGACTTCTTGCGCGACTTGAACCGCGGATAGCGAGCACGCTTTGCCCAGAAGTGAACAAACGCCGTCTGCAGATGTCGCAGTGTCTGCTGCAGCGGCACCGACGACACCTCACCCAGAAACGCCAGCTCCTCGGTGCGCTTCCATGCGGTCAGCAAGGCCGACGTTGTTTCGTAACCGACTCGCTCCCCACGCAACGTCCACGCCTCAGCACGAGCCTGCAACGCCAGGTTGTACACCTTGCGGACACAGCCGAACGTGCGCGACAACTCCGCCGCCTGCACTTCGCTCGGATAGAAGCGGAACTTGAACGCCCGCTTCGCCAGCCCACTCACGACCACAATCTAGCAATCCACTGTGGAATCTCGCGGTCGGGTGGTCGTGTGGCTGCCTCGCCCAGCCGGCGACACAGCAGTTGCCGCCATGCTCCGCAGGGGCACGGTTCCTCCCCGCGCTTGAAGGAAGAAGTCTCCTCGGAGGGCTTCAGATGACCCAGACCCTTACCCGCCCGGCTGCGGCTCTGGAGCCGCCGCCCGCGCCGCCGCGACGCAAGAAGCACCGTGATCCATCGCGGTACTTCCGGCTGCACCTGCCGTTGGTGCTCTACTTGCTGTTCACGCTGATCCCGTTCTACTGGATGCTCGTCTTCGCCCTGAGGCCCACGGGGGAGACGGCGCTCGTGCCGTGGCCGATCACGTTCGAGCACTTCGACACCGTGTGGAACGGCATCGGCTTCGGGTTGTTCTTCCAGAACAGCCTGATCATCGCGCTCGGCACGCTGGTCGTCGTCACGGTGTTCGCCCTGATGGGCGGATACGCGTTGGCGCGCTTCAAGTTTCGCGGTCAGCGGGTGTTCCTGCTGGCGTTGCTGTGCACGCAGTTCATCCCCGGCGCGATGATGCTGATCCCGCTGTTCGTGATCTTCAAGAGCGCCGGGCTGCTGAACAGCCTGACCGGTCTGGTGATCGCGGACACCGCGTTCCAGCTGCCGCTCGCGCTGATCCTGATGAGCGGGTTCGTGCGCAACGTGCCGGTCGAGCTCGAAGAGGCCGCGATGGTCGACGGGTGTTCGCGGCTGCGGGCGTTCTTCGCGGTGACGTTGCCGCAGCTCCGGCCGGCGCTCGTGGCCGTCGGGTCGTTCGCGTTCATCGGTGCCTGGAACAACTTCCTGTTCGCGCTGATGTTCGCGAGCAGGCAGGACAAGTTCACGCTGCCGGTCGGGCTGAGCTACGCGCTGGGCGAGTTCAACACCGATTTCGGGGCGCTCGCGGCGGGCGGAGTCGTCGCCGCGGTGCCGGTCGTGCTGGTTTTCGCCGTGGTGCAACGGTTCCTGGTGCAGGGACTGAGTGCGGGCGCGGTCAAGGGATGAGGGGAAACATGAGAGCACTGCTGGTCGCGCTGGCGCTGGTGCTGAGCGCGTGTTCCGCGGCACAGGACGGTCCCACCACGATCACGTTCTGGGACAACAACGGTGGCCCCGGCCGGACGCCCATCTACCAGGAGCTGATCAAGCGGTTCGAGGCGGCGAACCCGACCATCAAGGTCGAGTACGTCGGCATCCCGAGCTCGTCCGTGCAGCAGAAGTACGACACGGCCATCGCGGGCGGGTCGACGCCGGACGTCGGCGGCGTCACGACCTCCTACCTCGCGCACCTGGTGGGGCAGGAAGCGCTGGAGCCACTGGACGAGCGGGTGGAGTCCGGCCCGTTGAAGGGGAAGCTGCTGCCCGGCCTGCTGGAGACGGTGCGGCAGACGGCGACGGACGGCAAGCTCTACGCCGCGCCCGCGTCGGGAAACCTCGATGTCATCTGGTACCGCTCGGACCTGTTCACCGAGCAGAAGATCGCCGTCCCGGACACGTGGGACCAGTTGGTCGACGCGGCCGCGAAGCTGACCAAACCCGCTGACAACAAGTACGGGTTCACCATCCGCGGTGGTGCCGGCTCGGTCTTCCAGCTGCTCGCCGAGGCCTACTCCTATTCGGGCGTCGACAAGTTCTACGACGGCGGCAAGAGCACGGTCTCGGACCCGCGCAACGCCGAGCTGGTCGGCAAGATCGCGGGAATCTACAAGAAGTCCACGCCGGAAGCGGACGTCAACAACAGCTACACGCAGATGGTCGCCCAGTTCACCGGCGGCACGGTGGCGATGATGCACCACAACCTGGGGTCCACCGCCGATGTGATGAAGGCTCTCGGCGCCCAGAAGGTGAGCGCCATGCCGTTGCCGAAGGGCCCGTCCGGCAAGCGGACCGTGGTGCCGAACCCGACGGACGGCTTCGCGGTCTTCAAGGGCGGCAAGAACCTGGACGCCTCGTGGAAGTTCGTCGAGTTCCTGACCTCGGCCGAGAGCAACGGGTACTGGAACGAGAAGGTCGGGCAGATCCCCGCGAACACCGACGTGCGCGGTGCCGAGTGGATCCAGAAGAACCCGGCCGTGAAGATGGCGCTCGGCGTCCTGGAGGACCCGGCGACGGTGCTCGTGCCCGCGCCCGTGTACCTGCCGGAGTACTCGTCGATCACGAAGACCGACACCGAGCCGCTCTACCAGAAGGTGTTGCTCGGTCAGATGTCCGCGCAGGACTTCCTGGACCAGCTCGCGGGCAAGTTGACGACCGCCCAGCAGGAGTGGGAGAAGCGGAAGTGATCGAACGCGTCGCCGTGCGCACGTTCACCACGACCGCGTGCACGGCCGTCGACCCCGAGGGACACCGGCACCCCACGCCCGAGCACGAGGTGACCGAGGCGTTGCTGGAGATCACCGACGCCGACGGTGCCACCGGGTACTGCGCGATCCAGCCCGACCAGCTCCGGCCCGCCGTGCTGGACAAGCACGTGCGACCGGTGTTGTACGGACAGGATCCGTGGGATCGCGAACGGTTGTGGCGGCTGCTCGCGCGCAGGCAACGTGGCTCGCACGGCGGGTTCACGGACCGTGCGCTCGGGTTCGTCGACACGGCGCTGTGGGATCTGGTCGCGCGCAAGGCCGGGCTGCCCGCGTGGAAGCTCGCCGGCGGTGCCCGTGACCGGATCCCGGCCTACGCCAGCACCATGTGCGGGGACACTGACGGCCTCGCGACGCCGGGGGACTACGCGGACTTCGCCAAGCACCTGGTGTCGGTGGGGTATCGGGCGATCAAGCTGCACACCTGGATGCCGCCGGTGCCGGGTGCGCCGAGCGTCTCCAGGGACGTCGAGGCGTGCCGGGCCGTGCGCGAGGCGGTGGGGCCGGACGTGGAGCTGATGCTCGACGCGAGCCACTGGTACTCGCGGATCGATGCGCTTCGGCTGGGCAAGGCGTTGGAGGAGCTGGACTTCTACTGGTTCGAGGAACCGATGGAGGAGGCGTCGATCAGCTCCTACCGGTGGCTCTCCGAACAGCTGGCGATCCCGGTGATCGGGCCGGAGGTGGCGTGGGGCAAGCACCTGACCCGCGCCGAGTGGATCACCGCGGGGGCGTGCGACGTCCTGCGGGCCGGGCCGGGCGGGTCCGGTGGCATCACGCCGGTGCTCAAGACCGTGCACCTCGCGGAGGCGTTCAACCTGGACTGCGAGATCCACGGCAACGGCACCGCCAGCCTCACCGTGCTCGGCGCGACCGACGCGGGCAGGTGGTACGAGCGGGGACTGTTGCACCCTCACGTCGACTTCGACCGGGTGCCGCCACATCGGAACTCGATCGCCGATCCGCTCGACGAGAACGGGAATGTCACCTTTTCTGTTCGGACTGGAATCGGTGACGACTGGAATTTCGCGCACATCGATTCGCACACCGTCGAATCCTGGTGACAAAAAGGCCCCTGGCGGTTGCCAGGGGCCTTTTCGCTAGCGGTAGGTGATGTCGGACGTTTTGTAGAGGCAGTTGGTGCTGTCCGGGCCGCTGCCGATCTTCGTCGGCTCACCGCTCGTGACGCCCTTGTACTTCTCGCAGGCCACGATCTTCTTGCTGCTGTCGCCGACGATCGTGATCTTCGACAGGCGTGCGGTGTCCCCGTAATTGGTGTTGATGCCCACCAGCGTCTTACCGGGGGAGAACGCCGTGATGTTCTCCAGCACGACGTTGCGCTTGTGCTGGGTCTTGCAGTTGCCGCAGGACCGGTAGAGCTTGCCGAAGTCGTCCACCTGGAAGTTGCGGATGATCATCGTGCCCGGCCCGTTGTGCTGGAACACCTTGTCCGACGCCTTGCGCGCGCCGCCGCCGTTGACCGTCATGGTCTGCGACGACGAGGTGCCCTTGAACGTCGCGGCGTCCTCGCCGACGTCCTCCCACCACACGTTGGTGAGGGTGCATGTGCCGAGGCAGTGGACGCCGTCGGCGGCCGGCGCGCCCAGCACCACGTTCTTCAGCGTCGCGCCGTCGGCGAGCTGGAAGATCGGGTCCTGGTTCTCGTTCTGGCCGCCGGAACCGAGGTTGCCGGTGCCGTAGAACCGTTTCATGCCTCCGTCGTAGGTGCCTTTGGGCACCTTGATGGTCGCACCGGTCGGACTCGGCCCGGACGGTGTGGGGAAGGTGCTCCCCGCGGCCTGTGCCTGGGGTGCGAGAAACGCGGCCAATGCCATGGCCAACACCGTTGTTGCCAGTTTCTTCATGTGCGCTCCGCTTGCAGGGGATGCGCGGCGGTATTTCGATCGTAAGGCGGAAACGTTTTCTGTCAACTATTGTCGATGGTTCGATTCGAACATCGTCGAATCGGTTGACCGGTTTGTTGAGAACTGGCTACCTTGGATGCACCGTCGCTCACTACTTGGAAGGCTTGGAATGATTCCAAAACGTGCAGCAATGATTTCCGCGGTAGCGCTGGTCGCCGGTGCTCTCGCTGTTCCGCAGGCCGTGGCCGCGCCGTTCGGGCTGGTCGGCTGGGCCACTCAGGGCGGTGGTACGACCGGTGGTGGCAGCGCCTCGCCGGTCACCGTGACGACGGCGTCCGCGTTCGTCGCGGCCGCGAAGTCGACGAGTGCGGCGGTGATCCGGGTCTCCGGCACGATCTCGCTGTCGAGCATGACGAAGGTCGCCTCGAACAAGACCATCGAGGGTGTCGGCTCGAGCGCGACGATCACCGGGCAGGGCCTCAACATCGCCAACGCCTCGAACGTGATCGTGCGCAACCTCAACTTCCGCAACTGGGGTGACGACGCGATCAACGTCCAGTACTCGACCCGCGTGTGGGTCGACCACAACAGCTTCTCGAGTGGCTACGACGGCGCCGTCGACGTCAAGCGCGCGTCCGACTACGTCACGGTGTCGTGGAACAAGTTCTCCAGCCACGACAAGACGATGCTGTTGGGCCACAGCGACGACAACGGGTCTGAGGACCGGGGCAAGCTGCGGGTCACCTACCACCACAACTGGTTCGCCGGCACGAAGCAGCGGCACCCGCGGGTGCGGTTCGGCAACCCGGTGCACGTCTACAACAACTACTACGGCGGCGTCACGTCCTACGGTGTCGCTTCCACGGAAGAAGCCGGTGTCCTGGTCGAGGGCAACTACTTCGAGAACACCGGTGACCCGTTCCACCTCGGCGAGGGCAGCTCCTCCGCCGGCTCTCTGGTGGCGCGCAACAACCACTTCGTCAGCTCGGGCTCCGGGCAGCAGGGCGGCTCGGTCAAGAGCATCCCGTACTCCTACCCGCTGGACAGCGCGAGCAGCGTGAAGAGCGTGGTCACGGCAGGTGCCGGCGCCGGTCGCGGCTGACGAGACCAGGGGGCGCTCCCAGTGGCGTGGGGCGCCCCCATCCCTCGTATGGGAGCGTTCCCAGAACTCCACTCGAAGGGAGTAGTAAGAGGGTGGTAAGAGGAACGAGCGGGCGAACGGATCTTGCCCCGTGCGGGCCATTGTTGAGCGCTGAGTGGCGGAGTGACTACTTGTTGTGCCGCCAGTTGGCCCACGTGACCCACGTTACAGTGCCGTGAAATCTGGGAGCGCTCCCAGGTGTCGAGAGGTGGCGGCATGGCTCGACGACGAGCAATGGCAACGACGGTGGCGGCGGTGATGGTGATCGGTGGGATGCCCGCGGTGGCGGCGCCACCAGTGGTCGCGGCGGTCGCTTGCACCGTCACCTACGAGGTCACCAACGAGTGGGGCAGCGGTTTCGGCGCCACGGCGACCATCCGCAACAACGGCGACGTGATGAACGGCTGGAACCTCACCTGGACGTTCCCCGACGGGCAACGTGTCACGCAGGGCTGGAACGGCACTTTCAGCCAATCCGGCGCCGTGGTGACCGTGACCAACCCGGACTGGGCCCGCACGATTCCCGCGGGCGGTTCGGCGCAGGTGGGTTTCAACGGCAGCAAGGGTTCGGCGAACCGGCCGCCCACTGACTTCGCGGTCAACGGCGTGGCGTGCACGGGCCCCAACCAGGCGCCTTCGGTGGCGCTGACCGCGCCTGCCACAGGCAGCACCTACACGCTTCCGGCGACGATTCCGCTGGCGGCGACCGCGCAGGACGCCGACGGCACGATCGCGAAGGTCGACTTCTACGCGGGCGACACGTTGATCGCGACGGACACGTCGGCTCCGTTCAGCGGCAGCTGGACCACGGCACCCGCGGGCGATCACCGCATCACCGCCAGGGCGTCGGACAACCGGGGCGCCACCACGACCTCCGCACCCGCGATGGTCAAGGTGCTGGCCGGACCCGCGGTCCTCGCGACTCCCAGCACGCTCACGGTGCGGCAAGGCCAGACGGCCACGTTCGACGTCTCCCTGGCCACCGCGCCCACCCAGCCCGTCACCGTGACGATCGGTCGCAGCGGCAGCGCCGATCTCACGGTGACTCCCACCACCCTGACGTTCTCCAGCGCGGCGAAGCAGACCGTGACGGTGACGTCGGCGAACAACGGCGGGGATCTGGCCACGGCCACGTTCACCGCGACCGCGACCGGACACACCCCTGCCTCGGTCGCGGTCCGCGAGATCTCGACGTCCACATCGGACTTCAGCAAGGCGTTCCTCGACCAGTACGCCAAGATCAAGGACCCGGCGAGCGGGTACTTCCGCAAGTTCGGTGATCTGCTGGTGCCGTACCACTCGGTCGAGACGTTGATGGTCGAGGCGCCGGATCACGGTCACCAGACCACGTCCGAGGCGTTCAGCTACTACCTGTGGCTGGAAGCGAGCTACGGCCGCGTCACCGGGGACTGGGCACCGTTCAAGTCCGCGTTCGCGTCGATGGAGAAGTACATCATCCCCGCGAAGGCCGACCAGCCGACCAACGACAAGTACAACGCGTCGAAGCCGGCGACCTACGCGCCCGAACACCCGCGGATGTCCAGCTATCCGTCGGTGCTGGACGGCAACGTCCCGGTCGGCGCGGACCCGATCGCGGCGGAGCTGAAGGCCGCCTACGGCAGCGATGACATCTACGGCATGCACTGGTTGCTCGACGTGGACAACACGTACGGCTTCGGGCGTTGTGGCGACGGCACCACGGCACCGGCGTACATCAACACCTACCAGCGCGGTTCGTCGGAGTCGGTGTGGGAGACCATCCCGCAGCCGTCGTGCGACACGTTCAAGCACGGTGGTCCCAACGGGTTCCTCGACCTGTTCACCAAGGATTCCTCCTACGCGAAGCAGTGGAAGTACACCAACGCGCCGGACGCGGACGCCCGTGTGGTGCAGGTGGCGCTGCTCGCCCAGCAGTGGGCCACGGCGCAGGGCAACGCGGGGCAGATCTCCAGCGAGATCGGCAAGGCCGCGAAGATGGGCGACTACCTGCGGTACGCCATGTTCGACAAGTACTTCAAGCGCATCGGCAACTGCACCAGCCCGAGCTCGTGCCCCGCGGGTACGGGCAAGAGCAGCGAGCACTACCTGATGTCCTGGTACTACGCATGGGGCGGCGCCACGGACACGAGCGCCGGCTGGGCGTGGCGGATCGGTGACGGTGCTTCGCACCAGGGTTACCAGAACCCGTTGGCAGCACACGCGTTGGCGAACGTGCCCGCGCTCAAGCCGTTGTCCGCCACCGGGCAGCAGGACTGGTCCACCAGCCTGAACCGGCAGATGGAACTGCTGCAGTGGCTGCAGTCCGCCGACGGTGGTCTCGCCGGTGGTGTCACGAACAGCTGGGAAGGTCAGTACGGCACGCCTCCGGCTGGTACGCCGACGTTCTACGGCATGTTCTACGACGCCCACCCGGTGTGGCGCGACCCGCCGTCGAACCGCTGGTTCGGCTTCCAGGTGTGGGGCATCGAACGGACCGCGGCGCTGTACCGGATGACCGGCGACGCCCGCGCGAAGAAGATCCTCGACAAGTGGGTGCCGTGGGCCATCGCGAACACCACCACCGGTACCAACTTCCAGATCCCCGCCGACCTCGAGTGGTCCGGCGCACCGGACACGTGGAACGCGACCAACCCCGGCGCGAACGCGAACCTGCGGGTCCGCGTGGCGACGAAGAACCAGGACGTCGGCATCGCCGCGTCGTACGCGAAGGTGCTGCTGAACTACGCGGCCAAGTCCGGGCACGCCCAGGCGAAGGCCACCGGTGAAGCGCTTCTGACGTCGTTGCTGTCGCACCAGGACAATCTGGGCATCGCGACGCCGGAGACGCGCGCGGACTACAACCGTTTCGACGACGTCTACAACGCGTCGAACGGCGAGGGGCCGTACGTGCCGCCGGGCTGGACCGGGCGGATGCCCAACGGCGACCAGATCGCCCAGGGCGCGTCGTTCCTGTCGATCCGGTCGATGTTCCGCAACGACCCGCAGTGGCCCAAGGTCCAGTCCTATCTGGACGGTGGCCCGGTACCGACGTTCACCTACCACCGGTTCTGGGCCCAGGCGGAGATCGCCACCGCCTTCTCCCTGCACACCGAACTCTTCGGCTGAGGAGTACCCGAGATGAGGAAACGACTGGCGCTGTTCACCGTGGTCGCCTGCACGGCCGCGGTCCTGGTGCACACCGGCGGCACGGCGGTGGCGCACGGTTCGATGACGTGGCCCGGCAGCCGCACCTACCTCTGTTACGAGGACGGCCGCGCCGGTGGTGGTGGGGGCGATCTCCAGCCCACCAACCCGGCGTGCGTCGCGGCGGTGGCCCAAGGCGGGAAGCAGCCGCTGTGGGACTGGTTCGGCAACCTGATCAGCAACGCGGCCGGGCGGCACCGGGAGATCATCCCGGACGGCAGCCTCTGCGGCCCCACCACGAAGTACAGCGCCTACAACCTCGCGCGCGCCGACTGGCCGTCGACGCGGGTGACGGCGAACAGCACCGTCACCTTCCGCTACAACGCGTGGGCGCCGCACCCCGGCACCTGGGAGCAGTACGTCACCAAGGACGGCTTCGATGTCACCAAGCCGTTGAAGTGGTCCGATCTGGAGGCCGTGCCGTTCGACAAGATCACCAACCCGCCACTGGCCGGCGGCGAGTACTCCTGGCAGGCGCGGCTGCCCAACAAGTCCGGCCGGCACATCATCTACTCGCTCTGGCAGCGCTCCGACAGCCCGGAGGCGTTCTACAGCTGCTCCGACGTCGTGTTCGGCGGCGGCACCGGTACCCCGGACACGCAGGCGCCGACCGCGCCCGGCACGCCCGTCGCGTCCGCGATCACCGGCAACTCGGTGAAGCTCGACTGGACGGCGGCCACGGACAACATCGGGGTGTCGGAGTACCGCGTGTACAACGGCAGCCAGGTCGTGGCGACCTCGGGTACCACCTCCGCGACGGTCACCGGGCTCACGGCCAACACCGACTACACGCTGAACGTGGTCGCGCTGGACGCCGCGGGCAACGCCTCACCGGCCTCGGCGAGCGTCGCGGTCAGAACAGTCAGCCTCGGGGCGTGTTCGGTGTCGTACACCAAACCGAGCTCGTGGAACGGCGGCTTCACGGCGAACGTGAAGATCACCAACGGTGGTACCTCCGCGATTCCCGCCTGGCAGCTCGCCTGGGACTTCCCTGCCGGGCAGACCCTCGCGCAGGCCTGGTCGTCCACGATCACCGTGACGAACGGGAAAGCGACCGCGAAGGGCGCGTCGTACAACGCGGACGTGCCGGCCGGAGGCTCGGTGAACTTCGGGTTCAACGCCGGCACGACCGGAGCGGTGACGGACCCGACGTCCTTCACGCTCAACGGTTCCGCCTGTTCCACCGGGTGAGAGGGCACTGACGCCCTCCCGGTCGTGGGTCCGGTCGCGTGCTTCCTCCTCGTCGCACGCGCCGGACCTGCCCCGGACCCGGAACGCCCAAGCCGTCCAGATCGAGCACCACTGACAGAAGGAGATCCGGGACAATGACGTTCAACGGACGAAGGCGGTGGGCCTCGGCGGGAGTGGTGGTCGCGACTGCCGTCGCTACCGCGGGGATCGCGCTCAGCGCGCCTTCCGCCGGAGCCGCACCCGGCTGTCGTGTCGACTACACCGCGAGCAGCTGGGGCGGTGGTGGTTTCGGCGGCAAGGTGAAGATCACCAACCTCGGCGACTCGCTGTCCTCGTGGACGCTGAAGTTCTCCTTCCCCGGCACCCAGAAGGTGACGCAGGGCTGGAGCGCCAACTGGTCCCAGTCAGGCGCCGACGTGACCGCTACGAGCATGTCGTGGAACGGGAACCTGGGTGTCGGCGGGGCGACCGAGATCGGCTTCAACGGCAGCTACACCGGTGCCAGCAACGTGGACCCCACGTCCTTCTCGTTGAACGGCACGGTGTGCACCGGCCAGCAACCGCCGACCTCGACCACCACGACGACCACCTCCGGCAACCCGAACCCCGGCAACCGCGTCGACAACCCGTACGCGAACGCCAAGGTGTACGTGAACGCGGACTGGTCGGCCAAGGCGAACGCCGAACCGGGCGGCTCGCGCGTGGCGAACCAGCCCACCGGCGTGTGGATGGACCGGATCGCGGCGATCAACGGCACCACCGGCGCGCGCGGACTGGCCGCGCACCTCGACGACGCGGTGCGCCAGGCGGCGGGCTCACCCCTCGTGATCCAGCTGGTGATCTACAACCTGCCCGGCAGGGACTGCTCGGCGCTGGCCTCCAACGGTGAGCTCAAGGCCACTGAGATCGACAGGTACAAGACGGAGTACATCGACCCGATCGCGGCGATCCTCGCCAGGCCCGCCTACGCGAACCTGCGCATCGTCAACGTGGTCGAGATCGACTCGCTGCCGAACCTGATCACCAACGTCACGCCGCGGCCGACGTTCACGCCGCAGTGCGACACGATGAAGGCCAACGGCAACTACGTCACCGGTGTCGGCTACGCGCTGGCGAAACTGGGTGCCGTGCCGAACGTCTACAACTACCTCGACGTCGGCCACCACGGCTGGCTGGGCTGGGACGACAACTTCGGCCCGACGGCCGAGCTGTTGTTCCAGGCGGCGAACGCGCAGGGCAGCACCAAGGCGAACGTGCACGGCTTCATCGCCAACACCGCCAACTACGGCATCCTGAAGGAGCCGTACTTCAAGGTCGACGACAACATCAACGGTGAGGTCGTCCGCGAGAAGGCCAAGTGGGTCGACTGGAACCGCTACATCGACGAACTCGGCTACGCGCAGGCGTTCCGGCAGCGCGCGGTCCAGGCAGGCTTCGACGCGAACGTCGGCATGCTGATCGACACCAGCCGCAACGGCTGGGGCGGCGCGGCCCGTCCGACCGGACCCGGCCCGCGCACGACGGCGGACGCGTTCGTCAACGGCGGCAGGCTCGACCGCCGCATCCACCTCGGCAACTGGTGCAACCAGTCCGGTGCCGGTCTGGGCGAGCGGCCCAAGGCGGCGCCGGAGGCCGGTGTCGACGCCTACGTGTGGATCAAGCCGCCAGGCGAGTCGGACGGCGCGAGCAAGGAGATCCCGAACAACGAGGGCAAGGGCTTCGACCGGATGTGCGACCCCACGTACACCGGCAACCCGCGCAACGGGAACAGCATGTCCGGCTCACTGGGTGAAGCCCCGCTGTCCGGTCACTGGTTCTCCGCGCAGTTCCAGGAGCTCATGCGCAACGCGTACCCGGCTCTGTAGACCATCCGGAAAGGACAGACGCGCACGATGAAAGCCTCTCCGTGCGCTGGTCCTCGGGTGGAAACGCACAGGACAAGACCAAGCCTGTGTCGGCGGAGAAGGCGGCCGAG